>NZ_JBJZOM010000025.1:0-56203 GCF_047200695.1 Streptomyces callyspongiae | reverse complement strand
CTCAGGTCGGCGGTCGGCTCAGCGCGGGCCGGGCACGACGGCGACGGAGCAGTGGGCGTGGTGCAGGACCGCCTGGCTGACCGAGCCCAGCAGCAGTCCGGCGAACCCGCCGCGTCCGCGCGAGCCCACGACGACGAGCTGGGCCTCGCGGGTGGCGTCGACGAGGGATTCCCTGGTCCCGCCCCGCACCAGGAGCTGTTCGACGACGACGTCCGGGTAGCGCTCCCGGCATCCGGTGAGTGCTTCGGCAAGCAGCCTCTCCTCCTGGGCCCGCAGCTCGCCGGGGGCGGCGGCGTACGGCATGGAGGGGTCCTCCGGCTGCGGCAGTTCGACGTTCCACGGCGTCCAGGCGTGCACCGCGAGCACTCCGACGCGGCGCAGCGCCGCCTCGGCGAACGCGAACTCCACCGCGGTGGCGGCCGCGGGTGAGCCGTCCACGCCGAGTACCACGGGCCCCTCCGGGTCCCACTTCTCGCGCACCACCACCACGGGGCTGCGCGCGTGGGCGGCCAGTTGGACACCGGTGGAGCCCAGCAGGAGTCCGGTGAAGGCGTTCCGGCCGCGGTCCCCCACCACGACCAGCGAGGCGCTGCGGGATTCCGCTTCGAGCACCGTCAGTGCGTCGCCCGAGGTGGCCACTGGGGTGATGCCGAGGCCCGGTTCGACGACGCGTGCGCATTCCGCGGCGTCGGCGGCGACGACTTCGGCCTGCTTCCGTGCTGCCTGGGGTTCGGTGAGCGGCGGCTGCAGGGCCGGAGGGTGGTACGCGTGCACGACACGCAACGGTGCCCCGTGCAGGCGTGCCTCCCGTGCGGCGGCCTCCACTGCGACGATGCTGGGATGCGAGCCGTCCGTTCCCACGACGACCGGACCGTTCATGGCGTCTCCTCACCTCGGCGAGCCGTGCCACGGGGCTCGGGACGTGCCCGGCCCCTGTCGCGGGGGCGCGGTCGCTCAGGGTTGCGCCCCCGCCGCAGGTGCATCGTCAGCCGCCGGCGGTGTCCCGGCACAGGGGCCGAACGGGCCCTGTGCCGGGACGCTCGGCCGTCGCCGCCCTTCCGTACGCCGTGCCGTGCCGTGCCGTGCCGATCGTGACGGAGGGTCCCGCCCGGTGCTCAGGCCACGCCGTCCAGTCCGCCCCCCTTGGCCTGGTCCACCAGGGAGGCGAACTGGTCCGCGCTCATCTGCACGCGCTGCCCGAAGTCGTCGGTGAGCACCACCCGGCGATCCGCCGGAGCGGACTCGTCGACGAAGAGCTGCGGGCATCCGCAGTCGCACTGGCCGCAGAACGTTGCCACGGGTTCCGCCCCGGTGAGGTCTGCCATGTCCGGTCACCGCCCCTTCTTCTCGCTGTGGAGCGGTCCGCGCCGCCCGTCGGCAGCCCTACCCGGGCGCGAGCGCCGTCAGCCGCGGGTCCCGCGTCGCACGGGAGCACGACCCGCGCACGCGCCGGGGCCGCACGCAGGCGTGAAGGGCATGTGCGCGCGCCGTGCGGGGACGGGAGAACCGGTTGCGGGCCACCCGGGGAAACGGCACTTCCGGGGGCGTGTGCGAGCAGGGCGGACGCCAGTGGCTAACATATGAGCACCGCCTAGCTCGAAAGATTGTGTGACTGTCACCGTGGACTCGTTCACCAACTGGAAGAACCGCGAAGAGACCGCCGAGTCGATGATCCCGATCATCGGGAAGCTGCACCGGGAGCGGGACGTCACCGTCCTGCTCCACAGCCGCTCCCTGGTGAACAAATCGGTGATCAGTATCCTGAAGACTCACCGATTCGCCCGGCAGATCGCCGGCGAGGAACTCTCGGTCACCGAGACGCTGCCCTTCCTGCGCGCCCTGACCACACTGGACCTGGGTCCGTCGCAGATCGACATCGGCATGCTCGCGGCCACCTACAGGACCGACGACCGCGGCCTGACGGTGGAGGAGTTCACGCAGGAGGCCGTCGCGGGCGCCACCGGTCCGCACAAGATCGAGCGCAGCGAGCCGCGGGACGTGGTGCTCTACGGCTTCGGCCGCATCGGCCGCCTGCTGGCCCGGCTACTGATCGAGAAGGCCGGTTCGGGCAACGGCCTGCGGCTGCGTGCCATCGTGGTCCGCAAGGGCTCGGGCCAGGACATCGTCAAGCGGGCCTCGCTGCTGCGCCGCGACTCCATCCACGGCCAGTTCCAGGGCACGATCACCGTCGACGAGGCGACGAGCACGATCGTCGCCAACGGCAACGAGATCAAGGTGATCTACGCCGACGAGCCGGCGGCGGTGGACTACACGGCGTACGGCATCAAGGACGCCATCCTCATCGACAACACCGGCCGGTGGCGGGACCGCGAGGGCCTGTCGAACCACCTCCGCCCCGGCATCGCGAAGGTCGTCCTGACCGCCCCGGGCAAGGGCGACATCCCCAACATCGTCCACGGCGTCAACCACGACACCGTCAAGCCGGACGAGCAGATCCTGTCCTGCGCCTCCTGCACCACCAACGCGATCGTGCCGCCGCTGAAGGCCATGGCGGACGAGTACGGCGTGCTGCGCGGACACGTGGAGACCGTTCACTCCTTCACGAACGACCAGAACCTGCTGGACAACTACCACAAGTCGGACCGCAGGGGGCGTTCGGCGCCGCTCAACATGGTCATCACCGAGACGGGTGCCGCCTCCGCGGTGGCGAAGGCGCTCCCGGACCTGGACGCGACGATCACGGGCAGCTCGATCCGGGTGCCGGTGCCGAACGTCTCGATCGCGATCCTCAACCTGCAGCTCGCCCGCGGCACGAGCCGCACCGAGGTGCTCGAGCACCTCCGGGAGGTCTCGCTCACCTCGCCGCTGAAGCGCCAGATCGACTTCATCAGCGCACCGGACGCGGTCTCCAGCGACTTCATCGGCTCCCGCAACGCGTCCATCATCGACGCCGGCGCCACCAAGGTCGACGGCGACAACGCCATCCTCTACCTCTGGTACGACAACGAGTTCGGCTACTCCTGCCAGGTCGTCCGCGTCGTGCAGCACGTCTCGGGGGTGGAGTACCCGACCTTCCCCGCGCCCGCGGCCTGACACCGCGTCCGCCCTGCCCGCCCGGAGCCCGGCGGGCAGGGCCGCACGGGTGCCGGAAATACGGCGGACCAGGGGAGATTTCCGGCGCGGACGTCACCCCGGGACGTGGCGCCGTGTTGAATGGGACGCATGGACGCGCAGGCCTGGGAGAAGTTCGCCGTCAGCCTGGCCGACATGGCCCGTGTGCTGCTGGCACAGGACTCGGTGGAGCACACGCTCGACGAGATCGTGCGGTACGCCGTGGAGCTCGTGGACGGCTGCGAGCACGCCGGGATCCTCGTCGTGGAGAAGCCGGACCGGGTCCGCACGCTGGCCGCGACCGGCCCGCTCGTGCACAGCTCGGACCGGATGCAGCAGGAGACCGCGGAGGGCCCCTGCTTCGATGCGGCCCGTCAGCCGCACGAGGCCTACCGGGTCCTGGACATGACCACCTCCGTCGAGCGGTGGCCGCGGTACGCGCCGTACGCCCGGGAACTCGGCGTGGGCAGCATGATGGGGTTCCTGCTCTTCACCGAGGACGACGACCTGGGCGCGCTCAACCTCTACGCCACGCGGCCGCGGGCCTTCACCGAACACTCCGAACGCGTGGGCTGGCTCCTCGCCTCGCACGCGGCCGTGGCCTTCTCCAGCGCACGCAGCCACGCGCAGCTCGAGGCCGCACTCGCTTCGCGGAACGACATCGGTGAAGCGCTCGGCATCGTCATGGAGCGGTACAGGGTGGGCGAGGACGAGGCGTTCGCCGTGCTGCGCAAGAGCTCCCAGGACCACAACATCAAACTCCGCGACATCGCCCGCAGCGTGGCCCGGACCGGCGAGATCCCGGGGGCCCGCTGACGCCGCTCCGGCACGGCCCGGATTCCCGGGATTCCCGGGCGTAAGGCGCGCAGGGTGTGGCACTCGTCGGCCATGGACGCACTGGACGTGGGTGTTCGGCTGGCGGTGCAGCGGGACTATCTCATCGGCATCGCGCCGTTCGTGATCGGGCTGCTCATCGTGGGAGCGCTGATCCTCGGCGTCGGGATCGGCATGCGGCAGAGAAGCCGCGGCGACTCGCGCGCCTCGGAGTCGGGTACGCCGGGACCCGGACGACCGAAGGTCTACGAGGAGGGGCGCGTGAGTCCGTCCGAGATGCCGCGCGACGGCCGCCGCCGCTACCCCTACGAGGTGTCGGACTCGGGTTCGGTCGAGTCGGAGTCCGAAGCGGAGGGCCAGGTGCGACGCCGGCGCTGGGACCCGGGAGGCAGCGGCGGCTTCGGGAGCGGCGGGCCGGGCCACACCGGAGGCTGATCGGTGAGCCCTGCACCGGACCCCTCGGCCCGCCCTGCAGGACCGGGCCGCCTCGGCGGGGCGGCTCCGCTCAGCGCGCGGCCGCCCGCTCCAGGCGCAGCTTGCGGTGGCTCCACGCGAGGAGCACGAACAGCACGATGCCGGAGACGATGAGGCTGGCTCCGGTCGTCCAGCCGCTGAACGGCAGACGAGGCACCAGGCCCCAGGCGACGCCCGCACCGATCAGCGAGAGGCCGACCACGATCGAACAGGCGATGCGCCACCAGGAGGACACGCTGTCCTCAGCCGCCTGCATGGCGCGGGCGCGCACCGGTGCGACGTGGCGATGCAGCGAGGGCACAGCCCGTGCGAGGAGCACCATGCCCGCGAAGACGAGCAGCAGTCCCGGTCCGGGCAGCACGAGCAGGGCGATGCCCACGGCGACCAGCGTTCCGCCGAGGACTGCCAGCAGGGCCCGCAGGACCGGGTGGGGAGTGTCGTTCGCCACGTCTTCTCTTCCGTTCCTCACGTCCGCACGCCCGCCCCGCGACCGCGGCGCCGGGTGCCCTGACCAGATGTCGGCGGACAGGGTACCGGGAAGCCGGGGCACTGGATCGGCCGCCCCCGGATGTGCCGGGGAAGGAGGTGCGCGATGAGCCGCACCGGACTGCTGGAACGCCTGCCTCCCGAGGAGCAGCGGCTGCTCGCACCACTGCCGGAGAGCGGTCCGCCGACCGCCCCGATGCTCGCCACGCCGAGCGACCGGAGGGACTTCGGTCCGGGCTGGCTGTTCGAGCGGAAGCTGGACGGTGTGCGGGCGCTGACGGTCCGGGAGGAGGGGAGGGTGCGGCTGCTGTCGCGTTCCGGGCAGCCGTTGAACCGCACGTACCCGGAACTCGTCGAGGCCCTGGAGGGCCAGGCGTGCGAGGACTTCGTCGTCGACGGGGAGATCGTCGCCTTCAGCGGCCGCCGGACGGACTTCGCGCGCCTGCAGCGGCGGATGCAGATCACCGATCCCCGCCGGGCGCTCGCGACGGGGATCGACGTCACCTACTACCTGTTCGACCTGCTCGCACTCGACGGTCTGAGCACCACCCGTCTGCCGCTGCGGGTCCGCAAGTCCCTGCTGCGGCGGGCCCTGCGTTTCGCTCCGCCGCTGCGGCTCACCCCGCACCGCAACCGGGGCGGCCCGGAGCTCCTGGAGCAGGCCTGCGCCCGGGGGTGGGAAGGACTGGTCGCCAAGCGGGCGGAGGGCCGTTACCGGCCGCGCCGCACGCCCGACTGGCTCAAGCTGAAGTGCACCCGTGGTCAGGAGTTCGTGGTCGGCGGCTTCACGGAGCCGACGGGCAGCCGTGCCGGGTTCGGGGCGCTCCTGGTCGGCTACCACCGGGAGGGCCGGCTCCGCTACGCCGGCAAGGTCGGTACGGGCTACGACCGGGCGACGCTGTCCGCGATGCGCGGGGCGCTCGACGCGCTCGAGGCGGAGACCTCGCCGTTCGCCGAGACCGTCGGTGAGCCCCGGGTCCACTGGGTCCGGCCCCGGCTCGTGGCGCAGGTGGCGTTCACGGAATGGACGCGGGACGGCATGCTGCGGCACCCGCGCTTCCTCGGCCTGCGCACGGACAAGGAGCCGGCCGACGTCGTCCGCGAGACGTCCCTCCGGCCCGTGCCGGTCTCCCCGGCCGCGGAGGGGCGGAAAGGCCGGGACGGGCCGGTTTCGGCCCGCCGCCGCAGGTGACCCGGGGAAGCATGACCGACCCGACCCCGTCCGGCCGCCCTCCGACGCCGGACTACCACGCGCTCTCCGTGGGGGACATCGCGTACCGGGTCCGGTCGCTGTCCGCCGCGGAACTGGAACGGCTCCTGGAGTACGAGCGGTCGCACGCCGCCCGGGCTCCCGTGCTGGACCTGCTGTCGGCCCGGCTGGCCCAGCTGGAAGCCATGGGAGAAGGCACCACGTCGCCCCACGGCAGCGGGAACCCCCGCGGCCGTTCCGGCACGGGTGGGAAGGCGCACCGTCCGTCGCGCGGCGTCCCCCAGCGGTCCGGTCGGCCCGAGGGGGACGAGAAGCGTTGACCCGGGATCCGCTGCGCACGCCTCCGGTAATCGCCCCTACGAGTATGCGGCCCGCACCCGGTGTGCGGGACCGTCGGGATGGACGGCCATGAACAGCGGGTACACGGGCTCCGACGATTTCGGCCGGGACGCGCTCGGCGAATTCCTGGCACGCTACTTCGGCACGGGTGGCTCCGGGTCGGGCGGAGGCCCCCGGCCGGACCCCCGCTACCACGACTTCATGCGGCTCATGAGCGAACCCGCCCGGGACCTGCTCACGCAGGCGGCCCGTTTCGCCGCACAGCACGGCGACGCGGACCTGGGCACCGAGCATCTGCTGCGCGCGGCCCTGAACATCGAACCGACACGCACCATGGTCGGCCGTTCCGGGACGGACCCGGACGCCCTGGCCGCGGAGATCGACAGCCGCGCGGGCGGCGGCCCGCCGCGGAACTCCATCGCCGTGAGTCCGGCGGTGAAGCGGGCGCTGATCGACGCCCACGACATCGCCCGATCGCGGGGCGCCTCCTACATCGGTCCGGAACACCTGCTGGTGGCCCTGGCCGCGAACCGCGACTCGACGGCGGGACAGTTCCTCGGAGCCGCGCGTCTCGACGCACCGGGCGGCTCCCGACCGGCCGGGTACGGGCCGCCGGGCTACGACGGGACGGGGATCGGCGGGCCGCGGGCCGGCGCGGGAACCTCCGAGGGCGGGCCCGGGCGGGGAGCAGGGCAGAGCAGCACCCCCCAGTTGGACACGTACGGCACCGATCTGACCGACGCCGCCCGTCAGGGCCGCGTCGATCCGGTGATCGGCCGGGACGACGAGATCGAGCAGACCATCGAGGTGCTGGCCCGCCGGGGGAAGAACAACCCGGTACTGATCGGTGAGGCGGGCGTGGGCAAGACGGCCGTGGTGGAGGGGCTCGCGCAGCGCATCGCCGACGGCGACGTACCGGACAGCCTGCTCGGCCGACGGGTGGTACAGGTCGACTTCTCCGGTGTGGTGGCGGGAACGCGGTACCGCGGCGACTTCGAGGAGCGTCTGGGCGCACTGATCGACGAGATCCGTGCGCACTCGGGCGACCTCATCGTCTTCATCGACGAGGTGCACACCGTCGTCGGTGCCGGCGGGAGCGGCGCGGAGGGCGGCTCGATGGACGCCTCCAACATGCTCAAGCCTCCCCTGGCCCGCGGCGAGCTGCACGTCATCGGTGCGACCACGCTGGAGGAGCACCGACGCCACATCGAGAAGGACGCCGCGCTGGCCCGCCGCTTCCAGCCCATCCTGGTCTCCGAACCGTCCGTCACGGACGCGGTCGAGATCCTGCGAGGGCTGCGCGACCGCTACGAGGCGCACCACCAGGTGCGGTACCGCGACGAGGCGCTCGACGCCGCGGTCGAGCTGTCGGACCGCTACCTGACCGGGCGCCACCTGCCGGACAAGGCCATCGACCTGATCGACCAGGCCGGGGCCCGCGTACGGCTGCGTTCCGTCACCCGTGGTACCGACGTGCGGGCGCTGGAGCGCGAGGTCGAACAGGTGCAGCGGGACAAGGCGCAGGCCGTGGCGGCGGAGGACTACCAGCGGGCGAAAGAGCTCAAGGACAGGTTGGGCGATCTCCAGCGGCAGATCGCCGAGGGACGCGGAAGGGCCCCGACGGGCGATCGCATCACCGAGGTGACGGTGGAGGACATCGCCGACATCGTCTCGCGGCAGACGGGCATTCCGGTCAGCAGCCTCACGCAGGAGGAGAAGGACAGGTTGCTTGGACTGGAGGCGCGACTGCACCGGCGCGTGGTCGGACAGGACGAGGCCGTCACCGCGGTCTCGGACGCGGTGCTGCGCTCCCGTTCGGGGCTGTCCAGCCCGAACCGGCCGATCGGGAGCTTTCTGTTCCTCGGCCCTACGGGAGTGGGCAAGACCGAGCTGGCCCGGGCGCTGGCCGAGGCACTGTTCGGCAGCGAGGACCGCATGGTCCGGCTGGACATGAGCGAGTACCAGGAGCGCCACACCGTGAGTCGTCTCATCGGCGCCCCGCCCGGCTACGTGGGGCACGAGGACGCCGGGCAGCTCACCGAGGCGGTGCGCCGCAACCCGTACTCCCTCCTGCTGCTGGACGAGGTCGAGAAGGCGCACCCGGACGTCTTCAACATGCTGCTGCAGGTGCTGGAGGACGGCAGGCTGACCGATGCGCAGGGCAGGACGGTCGACTTCACCAACGCGGTCGTCGTCATGACCTCCAACCTGGGGTCGGAGGCCATCGCGGGCCGCGGCACCGCTCCCGGCTTCGGCACCGGCGGGGAGGAGTCGGAGGAAGCGGCGCGGCGCGATCGGGTGTTGAGGCCGCTGCGCGAGCACTTCCGTCCCGAGTTCCTCAACCGCATCGACGAGATCGTCATCTTCCACCAGCTGTCCGCCGACCAGCTGCGACGGGTCACGGACAGGCTGCTCGACGAGACCCGTCAACGGCTGCGGGCCCAGGAGATCGAGATCGACTTCTCTCCCGCCGCCGAGGAGTGGCTGGTCGAGCGCGGCTATCAGCCCGAGTACGGCGCGCGCCCGCTGCGGCGCACCATCCAGCGGGAGGTCGACAACCGGCTGTCGCGCATGCTGCTGAGCGGGGAGATCACGGCCGGCTCCCGGGTGGAGGTCGAGGTGGCGGACGGCGAACTGACCTACCGTCCGCACTCCTCCTCCGACTCCTCCGACGGCAACACCTGACGGGCGCGGCACCGTGCCACGGAGATGAGGGCGTCCGTGGCACGGTGCCGCGAGGGCATCCCTCAGCCGATCAGGGCTTGTCAGGGCTTGGCCGTCAGGCGGGTGGCGAGTTCGCGTGCCCTGCCGCCGTGCGGCAGGCGCGAGGTCAGCGGCGGGGTGGCCATGCCGCTCGAGGTGCGCAGCCCGAGCAGGAACTCCTGGAACGCCTCGGTGCTGGTGCGCAGTGGACGCCAGTTGAGCTCGTCGCGCGCGCGGCTCCAGTCCATCAGCGGCAGGCGCAGGGCGGCGTCGAAGAGCTGGGGCGACGCCGGCAGCAGGCGGGTCAGCCAGGCGCCGTGGATCGCGGCACGGACGGCTCGGGCCGGGATCCGCACGGTGCGGGCCCGCAGCACCTCGGCGAGGACGTGTGCGTCGACCACCGGTTCCGAGGCCAGGTTGAACGCACCGCGGGCCGTGCCGGTGACGGCGTCGAGGAACGCCTCGGCCACGTCGTCGGTGTGCAGGAACTGCATGCTCAGGCCCGGCACGTCCGGCACCAGCGGAGCGGTGCCGCTGCGGACGAGGCGGCTGGGCAGCAGTGGTCCCAGGAACAGCCTGCGCTGTTCGGAGGCCGATTCCTCCTTGAACATGAACGCGGGCCGCATGCGCACCACGCGGATCCAGGGATACTTCTGCTCGTAGCTGTCCAGGTACCGCTCGAGGTAGGCCTTCTCGCGGGTGTAGGCGGCCTCCGGCCAGCCGTGGGTGGGCCAGCTCTCGTCGACCCTGCGCAGCGGATCGTGGACCGGTCGCGGCGAGTAGGCGCCGATCGAGGAGGCGTGCACGACCGAGGCGGTGCCCACGTCCGCTGCGGCCCGGAACACCCGCAGGGCGCCCAGCACGTTGGTGCGCCAGGTCAGGGCGGGCCGGTGCGTGGGCTGGAACAACCAGGCGAGGTGGACGACGACGTCGACCGAGCGGAAGATCTCCGCCAGGTCGGTCTCCACCCCTTCGCGGGTGACGTCGCACGGGATCCATCGGGTCTTCGGCGGCTGCCAGTCGGGGATCCGCCGCGCGAGTCCGAGGACCTGCGCCACGCGCGGGTCCTCGGACGCCGCTCGCACGATGCTGGTGCCCAGGTTTCCCGTGGCTCCCACGACGGCGACCGTGTGGCCCTCACGGGGACGCGCGCTGCCCTCGTCCATCCTGCTGCCTCCCTCGCTGCCGGGTGTCTTCGGCCTGCGGCCCGGCGGATGTGTGCCGCGCCTCCGGTCCGGGCGCCGTCACCCCGTGGGGGCGGGCGCCCGGGTGCGCCGCCGTTCCGCGTCCACCCGTTGATGTATGCGCTCGCAGGTGCGGTGGATGAGGCGCGACACGTGCATCTGCGAGATGCCGAGTTCCTCCGCGATGCGACTCTGCGTCATGTCGCAGAAGAAGCGGAGGTAGAGGATGCGCCTCTCGCGCTCCGGCAGTCGCGAGAGCTGCGGCTTCACCGCCTCCCGGTACACGACCAGGTCGAAGCCCGTCTCGAGGACGCCGAGGGTGTCCTGCAGCGAGTAGCCGTCGTCGGCGGCGGAGAGCTCTGCGTCCAGGGACAGCGCACTGTAGGAGTCCAGCGCCTCCATCCCCAGCAGGACGTCCTCCTCGCTCAGCCGGCTGTGCTCGGCGATCTCCGCGACCGTGGGTGAGCGTCCGCCCAGTGTGAGGGTGAGTTCTCTGCGGCTGGCACGGACCTGGGTGCGCAGTTGCTGGACGCGCCGCGGTACGTGCAGGTCCCAGGTGTGGTCGCGGAAGTGGCGCTTGATCTCTCCGACGATGGTGGGCACCGCATAGCTCTCGAACGCCGAGCCCCGCCCCGGGTCGTAGCCCGCCACCGCCTTGACGAGTCCGAGGGCGGCGATCTGCTGCAGGTCCTCCAGCGACTCCCCCCGGTTCCGGTACCGCCCTGCCAGGCGATGGGCCATGGGGATCCAGGCCTGCACGACCTGCCGTCGCAGCTCCTCCTTCTCCGGCCCGTCGGGGAGGGCGGCGATGGCGGCGAACGCCTCACCGGTGTCGGGGGCGTCGTCGTGCGGATGGCGTGCACGCTTGGTGCGGAAGGGGGTCGTGCTCATGACTGCGCTCTCCCGGTTCGCTGCGGCGTGATAGAGCGGTCACCGCGGGAGCCGGACCGGGTACGTCCGGGGCGTTCACGGCGCTTGTCCGTGCCCTCCCGCGGATGTGCCTACAGGTCCGAAGCACTGCGTTCACGCTACCCGTCCGGAGGACAGCGCGCGATCCGGGCGGCCCCGGGCAGCGGGAGCCCGCTCCCCGCGGGCGGGGCGCCCGGGTACCTCCGCCGCCCGTACCCGAAACGGGCGCCGGAGCGGACGTACTCCCGGGGCCCACGAGGGACTGACCAGTGCTGTGACCTTCCCGGGCACAGCACTAGAGTCGGGGGCATGGCTGCTGAAGAGGGCACCGTGCGGGTGGACAGCTGGATCTGGGCCGTACGGCTCGCGAAGACGCGGTCCGCAGCGGCGTCCGCCTGCCGGGGCGGTCACGTGCGCGTCAACGGGGAGCGGGCCAAGCCCGCCCAGCACGTGAGGCCCGGGGACGAGGTACGGGTGCGCCAGGCCGGGCAGGAACGGATCGTCGAGGTCACGCGGCTGCTCCGGAAACGTGTCGGCGCCCCGGTGGCGGTGGAGTGCTACATCGACAGGAGTCCTCCCCCACCGCCGCGCGTCGACCCGTTCCGTGCCGGAGTGCGGGACCGCGGCGCGGGCCGGCCGACGAAGCGCGACCGGCGCGAGATGGAGCGGCTGCGCGGGATGCGGGACTCATCCCGGTAGGCGCCGCTCAGTCCGGCAGCCCGGTGACGCGCAGCGTGAGGTTCAACCTGCCGCCGCGCAGCCCGGTCGCGGGGTCAGCGGTACCGCGCCGGACACGGGGTACGCCGTGGTGGGCGAAGCGGGAGGGGCCGCCGAACACGAAGAGGTCCCCGGAGGCGAGTTCGACGTCGGTGTACGGCCGGCCACGCGTCCCGGTGTTGCCGAAGCGGAAGACGCAGGTGTCACCGATGCTGAGCGAGACGACGGGCGCGTCGGACCGCTCGTCGCGGTCCTGGTGCATGCCCATCGTGGCGCCCTCGCCGTAGAAGTTGACCAGCGCCGCGTCGGGAACGTAGGCGGCCCCGGTGCCCGCGTCGTCGTAGGCGTCGGCGACGGCGCGTTGTCCGAGCGCCACGAGCCAGGCAGGCAGGGGTGCGACCCGCTCGCGGTTCACGTCGTCCGCGGTGCGCGAGTACCGGTAGGGCTGCCAGTGCCAGCCGAGGCACACGGTCTGCACGGACATCACGCCGCCGCGCGGCAGCCTGGTGTGCCTCATCGGCACCGGGCCCCGCGCCCAGCGCCGTGCCGCGGCCACCAACTCCCGCTGCTCCTCGGGTGGGAGCCAGTCGGGGACGTGCACCGCGCCGGGGGCGACGGTGGCGCGCGGGCGGGGGAACAGAGGTGTCACGTGGTCCATCCTGCCGCGCGGTTGCCGTGATCGCCGCAGGTGGCGGGTGCGGGAGGCCGGTCACCAGGTCAACGGCTCGTCCCGGCGCTCGGGCACCGCCGGTTCGAGCACCTCCCGCAACCGCTCCATGTCCTGCGGAAGGTCCCGTCGCCAGCCGAGGGTCACTATCGGAACCAGCAGCAGCATCCCGCCGTAGAGATGGATGTCCACCGTCATGCGGAGCGTGGTGCCGCGCTCCCCAGGGCGCACGCGGAAGACGTAGCCGACCGACTGGATGCCCAAGGGGGTCCACATGGGCTGACCGCGGAACCCGATCAGGGACGGTGCCCGGTAGACGCTGCATTCGAGGTGGTGGAAGCGGTGACGGCCCGGGAACCGGTACCGGTACCGCGCGCCCTGGTGCGCAGGGCGGGGGCGCTCGTCGCCGAGTTCGGCGACGCCCGAGTTCCAGCGTGGCATGTTGCGTGCATCGGCGAGGAAGGCGAAGACCTCGGGCGGCTCCGTCGACAGGTCCTGCGTCACCGAGAACGTCGGCATCGTCTCACCTCCGGCTGCGACGCGTCCGGGTCACCGGCTGCGTGCTGACGGCCTTGGTCCCAGGGTCTTCGCCCGAACGCCGTACCTCACGTCGGCGGGAGCCGATCGGGTGAGGAGGCGGACCGTGTGCTGCGGTTCTCCCCTGACAACGACATACCCACCCAGAGCACCACAGGCACATCCCCGAACGGGACTTCGGCTCCGGATCACTCTCCCGGTGGCGGTCCGGACGGGGTCAGCACGCGCGCGAGGTCGTAGCCGACCGGCTCCTCCAGCTGCGCGTAGGTGCAGGAGGCGGGATCCCGATCGGCGCGCCAGCGGCGGAACCGGGCGGTGTGGCGGAACCGGTCGCCCTGCATGTGGTCGTAGGCGACCTCGCACACCCGCTCGGGGCGCAGCGGCACCCAGGAGAGGTCCTTCGTGCCGGTCCAGCGACTCGGGGCGCCGGGCATGCGGCTCGTGGCGTGGGCCTCCTCGTGCTGCCAGTCGGCCCACGGGTGCCCGGCCACCGACGGCATGCGCAACGGCTCGAGCTCCCGGACCAGTTCCTCGCGGCGCCGCATCGGGAAGGAGGCGCAGACCCCGACGTGCTGCAGCACTCCCGAGGAGTCGTGGAGCCCCAGCAGGAGCGAACCCACCACGGGCCCGCTCCTGTGGAAGCGGAAACCGGCCAGCACGCAGTCCGCGGTGCGCTCGTGCTTGACCTTCGTCATCAGCCGCTGGTCCGGCCGGTAGAGGAGCGACGGACGCTTCGCCATGACACCGTCCAGTCCGGCCCCCTCGAACTGCTCGAACCATCGCCGGGCGGTGTCGACATCCCGCGTCGCGGGCGCAATGTGGACGGGCGCCGCGACGTCGCGCAGCTCACGGAGGATCAGCGCACGACGCTCCTCCAGAGGAGTGTCCAGCAGCGCCCGGTCCCCGAGCGCGAGTACGTCGAAGACGACGAAGGATGCGGGAGTGTGCTGTGCGAGCATCCGGACCCGGGAGTCGGCGGGATGGATGCGCTCCAGCAGAGCGTCGAAGTCGAGCCGCCCGCCGCGGGCGACGACGATCTCACCGTCCACGACGCAGCGCGGCGGCAGTCGGCTCCGGAGGGCGTCCACGAGCTCGGGGAAGTACCGCGTCAGCGGTTTGGCGCTGCGGCTGCCGATCAGGATCTCGTCGCCGTCCCGGAAGACCAGGGCCCGGAACCCGTCCCACTTGGCCTCGTAGTGCGAGCCGGGAGGAATCTCCGCGGCGGGCTTCGCGAGCATCGGTTTGACGGGCGGCATCACCGGGAGGTCCATGGTGCGCAATTGTCCCGGCGGACGGCCGCGCCCGCCTGGCGGCGCGGCCGCGCCCACGGCGCCGGACCGGGTTAGCGTTCTGGCATGGGCGAGGCACGGGAGCTGGACGTCGGTGGACGCACGGTGCGGATCACCAATCCGGACAAGGTCTACTTCCCCGAGCGCGGGTTCACCAAGCTGGACGTGGCGCGCTACTACCTGGCCGTCGGGCCGGGAGTGCTGCGCGCGCTGCGCGACCGGCCGACGACCCTGCAGCGTCACCCCGACGGCGTCACGGGCGAGTCCTTCTTCCAGAAGCGTGCCCCCCGCGGCATGCCCGACTGGATCCCCACCGCCCGGATCTCCTTCCCCTCCGGACGCCACGCGGACGAGATGTGCCCGACGGAGGAGGCTGCGGTGGTGTGGGCGGCGAACCTGGGCTGCCTGACCTTCCATCCGTGGCCGGTGCGGCGCGACGACACCGAGCACCCCGACGAATTGCGCATCGACCTGGACCCGCAGCCGGGGACGGACTACCGGGACGCGGTGCGGGTCGCCCGGGAGCTGCGCCCGCTCCTGGACGAACTCGGGCTGTCCGGCCGGCCGAAGACCTCGGGGGGCCGCGGCCTGCACGTCTTCGTGCCGATCGTGCCCGAGTGGACGTTCGCCGAGGTGCGGCGTGCGGCGATCGCCCTCGCCCGCGAACTGTCCTGGCGGCATCCGGAACGCGTCACGGCCGCGTGGTGGAAGGAGGAGAGGGGGGAGCGGATCTTCGTCGACTACAACCAGACCGCCCGCGACCGGACCATCGCGAGCGCCTATTCGGTGCGCCCCCACCCCCGGGCGCTGGTGTCGGCCCCGCTGGACTGGAGCGAGACGGAGGACGCGTCTCCGGAGGACTTCGACCTGGCGACGATGCCCGGGCGGTTCGCACGCCTCGGTGACCTGCACGCCGACATGGCGGAGCGTCCTTGCCGGCTGGACGCCGCGCTCGAACTCGCGGATCGGCACGAGCGGGACCGGGGTGCCGGCGACATGCCGTATCCGCCGGACCACCCCAAGGCACCGGGCGAACCCCGGCGGGTGCAGCCGAGCAGGGCCCGCGACCGGCGGCGGGACACCTGACGGCGGAATCTCTCAGCTTCCCCTGACCACCAGGGAACCGAGGAGTTCGCGCGTCGCGTCGGTCACTTTGTCCACTGCTGCACCGAATGCGGCCTCGTTGTGCGAGGCCGGCGAGCGGAAGCCGGAGACCTTCCGGACGTACTGCAAAGCGGCTGCCCGGATGTCGTCCTCGGTTACCGACTCGGCGTACGGGGGACGAAGTGTCTTGATCGATCGGCACATATCACGACCGTATACGGACGGAGGCCGGAATGACCCTGCTGATGGCGGACGAAGTACGGGATGCGATGGAGCACGGGCGTCCCGTGGTCGCACTGGAGTCCGCACTCCTCGCACACGGCCTGCCGCGCCCCGGGAATCTGGAGACGGCCCTCGAACTGGAGGACCTGGTACGGGAGGGCGGGGCGGTTCCGGCCACTGTCGCCGTCCTCGACGGGCGCGTGCGGGTGGGCCTGGACAAGGCCGAACTGGAGCGCGTGGCCACCGACGAAAAGCTGCGCAAGCTCGGCCACCGGGACCTGGCACCGGCTCTTGCGGACGGCGCCTGCGGCGCCACCACCGTGTCCGCCACGGGCTTCGTCGCCTCGAGGACCGGGATCAAGGTCCTGGCCACCGGCGGTCTCGGCGGCGTCCATCGCGGCTGGTCGCAGTCCCAGGACGAGTCGGCGGATCTGCGCATGCTGGCCTCCACCCGGATCACGGTGGTGTGCTCGGGGGTGAAGTCGGTCCTCGACGTGCCGGCGACGCTCCAGCGCCTGGAGACCCTCGGCGTGACGGTGATCGGGTACGGCACCGACACCTTCCCCGGGTTCCTCATGACGAGTTCCGGTCGGCCGGTGGGCTGGACCGCGCACGATCCCCGCACGGTCGTCTCGGCGATGCGCGCCCAGGAGACCCTGGGCGGCCCCTGCTCGGCGATGGTCGTCGCGCATCCCGTGCCGGAGGATCGGCAACTCGCCCCGGACGTCCACGACCGCGTGCTGGCCGACGCGCTGGCCGCCTGCGAGCGGGCGGGCGTCACCGGCCCGGAGGTCACGCCCCACCTGCTCGACCATCTGATGCGCCACACCGGCGGTGCGGCGCTGGAGGCCAACCTGGCGGCCCTGCGGGGCAACGCTCGCCTCGCCTCCCGCATCGCGGCGCTGTGGACGGCGACGGCGCACACCTGACGCCCGGCGCGGCCGGCCCGGGCGGCTTCGCCACCGGGCGCCGGTGGCGCACGGCTCACCTCGCCCGGTTGCGCCACTCGGGCTCGACCCGGGCCCAGGCACGTTCCCAGGCCTCGGCCCGCTGCCGATCGAGGCGGGAGCGGACGCCGGCCCGGCCGGCACCCACCGGAGCGACGAACGCGCCGGCCGCGAGAGCAGCGCACAGCGCGGCCTCGACCTGCGAGACGACCGGACCGCCGGGCGGAGCGGTCTGCTCGCCGTCCGGAGCGATCCACACCGGCACGGAAGTGCCGGCGCGGCTGCCGTCCGCCACCTCGGTGGTGCCCCGGCGCACTGAACCGTCAGGAGCCGTCCACCGGATCGGGACTCTGGTGACTTCCGCGTTCGGCGCCTGGTACGCCTGGTGCAGGGCCTCACGCCGTTCGCGGTCGGCGTCGTCGAGCAGCACAGCGGGGACACGCTGCCGTTCGGCGCGCTGCTCCCGGGCCGCGTCCGTGGTCGCGGTCCACGTCAGCACCGCGACCGCGAGGCCGCCGAGGGTGCTGAGCAGGAGGGCGAGCAGCACGACCCACGCCTCCACCCGGTCCGAGGTGCGCCGGAGAGGGTTGGCGCGCCACCGCCACAGCCGTACGCGGGGCGTCGGCGCCATGACGCCCACCCCCTTCCGTCGCGGCCGGGGCCATCCCTGCCCGACGGACGGGTCCCACGGCCGGGGCGTCCCACACGTTCCGGGATGCGACCGACGGTGGCGTCGGCGCGCCCGAGGTCAGCCATTGTGGTCGCAGTCCAGCGTGTCCCCGGTGGCGGGAGCCCCCTCGACACTGCTGCGGTCGTGCACCACGGGCACGACGCGTGCGCCGTCGCGACCGGGCCGGACCTCGATGACGCCCGGGTGGCCCTCGGTGGGGCGCAGCCGGGCATCCGGGAGGGCGGCGGCCAGCGAGGCGGCCCGGCGTTCCTGTCCGGGCGCGAAGACGATCCGGGTGCGGCGGGGAGCAGGGGTGCCCGCGGTGCCGTACCGGGGTGGACGGACGTCGAAGCCCTGTGCGCGGAGGTCCTGTTCCAGTCGTGCCGCCTGCTCGCTGCGGGAGGAGGCCGTGGCGACCCGGACACGGACGTCCGCGGGATCCCAGCCGACGGGGGTTCCCGGGCCGGGCAGCGCGTACGCCTCGCCGTCGGTCAGCGGCCGGTCCTCGCGCAGGGCGGCGAAGAGGCGCTCGGCCCGCTCGGCATCCCACACCAGAGTGGACCCCCACCCGGGCACGGCGTGGTCGAAGTCGGCGATGGGCACGGTGGCGAACTCGGTTCCGGCGCTTCCAGAACGGCGGAGAGCGCGGCCGAGTGCCACCAGGTCACCGGTGGTCAGTTCCTCGTCCGCCCGCAGGGTGCCGAGGACGTCGCCCGCGGTCCGGGCGAGTGCCGCCGGGTCGTCGAGCAGGCCCCGGTCGGCGAAGGTGTCCGCGAGTTCGGCGAGCATCCGCTGCTGGCGCCGGACCCGTCCCAGGTCCCCCGACGGGGGGATGTGCCGGGCCCGCACGTACTGCAGGGCGTGCCGCCCGTCGAGGTCGTGGGTGCCGGCGGGCAGGTCGAGACCGGCGTTGGCGTCGTGGAGCGGCTTCGCGGTGCACACCGTGACGCCGTCGATCCGGTTGACGGCGTCGACGAACGTGGCGAAGTCCGCTTCGAGGTAGTGGTCGACCCGCACGCCGGTCGCCTGCTCGACGGTGCGGACGGTGAGGGCCGCGCCGCCGAGCCGGTGTGCGCTGTTGATCTTGCCGGCCTCGGGTCGGGCTGCGCGGGACTGCTGTACGTGCCCGGTCCGGTAGGCGAAGCGCACGTAGGAGTCGCGCGGCAGGGAGACGGTGCTGACCCGGTCGCCGTCGGCGGAGACGTGCAGCAGCATCAGCACGTCGGTGCAGTCGCAGGCGTCGTTGCCCACGTGGAGTCGGCGCCTCTGCTGTTTCGTGAGGACGGAGCGGCTGTCGAGGCCGGCGAGCAGATAGGTGGTGCCCGGGCCGTCGGCGGGGCGCCGGTCCGCAGCGGCGAAGACGTCGGTGCGCGGTACGGCCAGCGCAACCGGCAGCCGGCTGCCGCCCTGCGTCAGCCCGAGGGTACCGGCGGCGAGTCCGGCGCACACAGCACCGCTGACCAGAGCACGGCGGAGACGGGCACGGCGAAACACGGACACGGCAGGACCTCCCGCTCGACGGCGACGCCCGCAGACTAGGCAGCCGTGACGGTGCGACGGCCGCGGGCGCGCCGCCCGGAGGGTCCCCGCTCACCCGCCCGGATCACCGGAGCGGGCTGCTCCCGGCCGAGCCACCGAGTCCGCCCGATGCGGTGGGTTCGTGTCGAACGGCTCCCCGGAACGCGGCGGGAGCGCTACGGTGAGTGCCCCGCGGGGGTGGGTCCGTGTCCTTCGCGCAGAAGAGGTTCCCCATGGGCGTGACGCCGGAGGTTTCACCGGCACGGCACCTTCAGGTCCTGCTGGCGCGCGTGCACAATCCCCGCGCCGTGCCGGGCCGCGTACGGGCGCGGCTGTCGGACGCGCTGCTGTGCGAGGTGGAACCGCAGGGGACGGCGCCCGGGGCGGTGCGCCACGGCACCAATCGGCACACCTTCCTGCTGGCCGACGGCAGCGTGGAAAGCCTCTGGGAGCGCTGGCAGTTCGACGCCGACCACCCGGCCGGCGGCCCTCGGTTCGAGGTCCGACTCCGCGAGGAGGAGTTTCGCGCCCCGGGAGGCCGCCACTCCGGGGAGCACGCGCCCTCCGCCGCCGTGCGGCGGCGCCCGTGGTCGTGCCGCGGTTCCTTCGATCATGCACGGCGCCTGTTACGGCGCGCCGCCAATCCCGGTCGGCCGGGTGAGGAGACGCTGCGGACACTGTCCGGCGCCTGCGGCCACGCCATCACGCAGCTCCCGGGGCTGCGCGGCTGCCCTCCGGCACGTCACCCGTGGTGCACGCTGTACGAGCACGCGTTCCTCCTCTCCGACGGGGCGGAGGTCTGCCTGTACGAGCTGGAGCACGATCTGACCCTGGACGGAGAGCTGGTGTGCGAGGTCTATCCCGACGTCGCGGGCGCGGGGAGGGCAGTGGACCGCCACGCCCGCGCGCGCAGTGTCGAGCCGTGAGCGGGCGCCGCCCCAACGTCGTAGTGGTGCTGACGGACCAGCAGCGCTGGGACACCACCGGCGTGCACGGCAATCCCACGGGCGCGACCCCGGTGTTCGATCGGATGGCACGCACCGGCACCCATGTGGAGCAGGCGATCACCCCGCAGCCGGTATGTGCTCCCGCCAGGGCCTCGCTGCAGACCGGTTGCTTTCCCACGACGACCGGCGTCTTCCGCAACGGACTGGCCCTCGATCCCGCACTGCCGACGCTCGCGACCTGCCTCGGCGGTGCCGGATGGGCGACGGGGTACCTCGGAAAATGGCATCTGGCCGGTGAGGCGGGCGGGCACGGCCCGGTGCCGGAGGAGCGCCGCGGGGGCTACCGGCACTGGCTGGCGAGCGAGATCCTCGAATTCACCTCGTCCGCCCACCGCACGGTGCTGTACGACGAGCGGGGCGAACCGGTCCGGCTGCCCGGCTACCGCTCGGACGCCCTGATCGACGCCGCCGTACGGTTCGTCGCCGATCACCACGACGAGCCCTTCCTGTTGTTCCTCTCCCTGCTGGAGCCCCACCACCAGAACGCGACGGACGACCACCCCGCGCCCGAGGGGTACGCGGAGCGTTTCGCGGGGCGCTGGGTGCCCCCCGACCTCGCCGCGCTCGGCCCCTCGGCGCCACAGGGCGGCCCGTACCGTCACCTGGGCGGCTACCTCGGGCAGATCGCGCGCGTCGACGAGGGCGTCGGAAGGCTCAGGGACGCGCTGCGGAGCCTCGACCTGCTGGAGGACACCATCATGGTGTGGACCTCCGACCACGGCAGCCACTTCCGGACGCGGAACGCCGAGTACAAGCGCAGCGCGCACGAAGCGGCCGTCCGGGTGCCGCTCGCGCTCACCGGACCGGGCTTCGACGGTGGCGGTGCGATCCGCCGCCCCGTCGGCACCCTCGACCTCATGCCCACCCTCCTCGACGCCTGCGGGGTCGCGGTACCGGAGACGGTGCAGGGGCGGTCGTTCCTGCCCCTGGTGGGGGGCGGAACCGATCCCGGCCGCCCGGAGGAGGTGTTCCTCCAGATCAGCGAGTCGCAGGTGGGGCGGGCCGTCCGAACCTCGCGGTGGAAGTACGCCGTGACCGCCCCCAAGGCGCACCCGTGGCGCGACAGCGGCGCCCGCCGTTACGTGGAGTCGGAGCTGTACGACCTGGCCGCCGATCCGTACGAGCTGGACAATCTGGCCGGGCTGCCCTCGCACCGGTCCGTGGCGGACGAGCTTCGGAAGGCTCTGCTGCGGTGGATGGAGCGGGCCGGGGAGGCGGCGCCGGTGGTGAAGGACGCGCCGCGCCGCCGGCGCCCCGGCCGGCGAGCGGAGCCGCAGGTCGGGGAGCTGCCGTGGGAGGGCATCCGCTTCGGGCACCGCTGAGCCCTCCCAGCAGCCCTGCGCATCAGTGGCGGGCCGGGCCGCGGCGTTCGCGGCGGCGGCGCCGCAGGACGGCGATCAGGTCCAGCAGCGAGAGGAACGCGAGGATCGCGCAGACGATCGCCAGAACGCGCAGCGAGTCGCTGCTGGGCACGTCCCGCGGACCGCTCTGCTCCGTCCAGTACCAGAACAGGCCGGTGCCGGCGAGGAACAGCGGCACGAAGACGGAGGACAGCAGGAGGCGCAGCCCGAGCGCGCTGCGTGCCGTCGCCGGCTCCGTGCCGGTCCGCTCCCGGCGTCGCCCGACCCAGCCGGACCGGGACCGGGGCACACCGGGCGGGGGCGTTCGGCCCCCGCGGTCGTGTTGCCCTCCGGTGTTCCGCACGGTGCGCACCTCCTCTCCGGGACCTCCGGTGTCGTCCGGGTGCCCGTGCGCGCCGCGGGTAGTCCCCCGTCCCCTCGGAAACCGCCACGTCTCCCTCCCGGCCGCCGCGGGCTCGCGGCCCCGGAGAGTCGGAGAGTTCTTCAGGGGGCGGACGCCCGTCGAACCCGGTGCCGACGTCGCGTCATACCGGATGCGTACGGTGGTGCTTGAGGGGGCGTCACGCGTGTGGGGGCATCCGGCCGGGGGAGTCCGTCGCGGCAGGAGCAGGATCCGCACGGAGTTCCGTCCCGGGGGGATCCGGTTTCTCCGACTTCGTGACAAGATCCAGTCGTTGAGATGATGATTCCTCGCCACCGTCGACGACGGTCACTAGCCTCTGACCCGGATCGGCGCCGAAGGAGAGCTGGAGACCTTGATGGAACGTCCCGCCTGGGCCCCACAGGGGATAGACCTGACCGTACCGAGTGTGTCGCGGATGTACGACTACTACCTGGGCGGCTCCCACAACTTCGAAGTGGACCGTGAGGCGGCGCGGCGCGCGATCGAGGCATGGCCGGGTCTGCCGAAGGTCATGAAGGCGAACCGCGCTTTCATGCGTCGCGCCATCCGGTACGCGGTCGAGCAGGGCGTGACCCAGTTCCTCGACATCGGCTCCGGGATCCCGACCTTCGGCAACGTCCATGAGGTCGCGCAGCAGGAACACCCCGACGCGCGGGTCGTGTACGTGGACAACGACCCGGTGGCCGTCGCCCACAGCCGCGCTGTGCTGCAGGACAACGACGCCACCGACGTGGTGTCGGCCGACTTCCGCTCGCCGGGCGACATCCTGGAGAGCACCGAGGTGGCGCGGCTGCTGGACCTGGACAGGCCCGTGGCGCTCATGCTGGTGGCCCTGCTCCACTTCATCGAGGACGCGGACGAACCGTACCGGGCCGTGGCAGCCCTCCGCGACGCCCTGCCGGAGGGGAGCGTCATGGTGATCACGCACGCCTCCGGAGAAGGCGAGTACCGCGTCGCGGACCGTGGCGCCGGGACCTCGGACGTCTACCGGCGTTTCGGATCCGCACTGCTGATGCGCACCAAGGACGACGTGGAGCGCTTCTTCGACGGCTGGGAACTGGTGCCGCCGGGCCTGACGTCCATGCCGCGGTGGCGACCGGACGGGCCCGTCGAAGAGGACGACCCCGTGGTCTTCAGCGGCTTCGCCGGCGTGGGCCGCAAGGCGGGACTCGGCGGGTGAGTTCCGCGCCGCAGCTGGGAGAAACCGCCGCCGACGGGCTGCGGCGCTTCGCGACGATCTGGAGCCGCGCCATCTACCCGGCGACGGCCACATCGATGACGCGCGCGGAGTTCGAGGTCCACCTCCGGCCCCTGGCGACGCGGTTGGGCGAGGCGCTGCACGCACACCCCTTCTCCCCCGCCGCGGGCCGCGAGGTGGGCGAGGCACTCGTCGCGGCGCACTGCACCGATCCGGAAGCGCTGCCGCACATCCTCGGGGTCGTGGAGTCGTACCTGGTGCTGTACAGCACCGCGGGGGAACCGTTGCCCGTCGAGGAGGGCCGGGCCCGCTGCGCCCGGCTCCAGCACGCGATCGCCTCCGGGTTCTCACGCGCCCTGCGGGAGCGCACCCGCGCGGAGCAGGAGGCCCTCTCGCGCGCGGCGCTGGCCGCCCAGGCCGCCGTCGAGGAGGCGCTGCACGCCAGTGAGACGCGGTTCCGTGCCGTCTTCAAGGACGCGACCATCGGCATCGGGCTCGCCGACATGGACGGGCGTGTCATGGACGTCAACGGGGCACTGGCGCGGATGTTCGCGACCTCCGAGGCGGAGATGCGGCGCCGGAACGTCAGCGAGTGGGTGCATCCCAGTGACGCTCCCGAGGTGTGGCGGATGCACCGCGAGCTGGTGCAGGGCGAGCGCGACCACTTCCGGGTGGAGAAGCCCTACCAGCGCCCGGACGGCACGGTGCTGTGGACCAACCTGACGGTGTCGCTGCTGCGGGACGCCGAGGGCAGGCCGAAGTACCAGCTGGCCCTGCTCGAGGACATCACCGAGCGCCGGCTGCTGCACCTGCGGCTGCGGTACGAGGCGACCCACGACGAGTTGACCGGCCTGCCCAACCGGGCCCTGTTCGCCGAGAGACTGGAACGACTGCTGTCCGGGGGCGGTCGCCGCGGAGCGGCGGGCCACGGGCGGTCCGGTGCTCCCGGCGACGGCGACACCGAGGCCGCCTTCGGCCTGTGCTATCTCGACATCGACGGATTCAAGGCCGTCAACGACAGTCTGGGGCACTCGGTCGGCGACCAGTTGCTGGTGTCGGTGGCGGAGCGGCTGCAGTCCTGCGCCTCCGCTCCCCACCATCTGGTGGCCCGTATCGGCGGGGACGAGTTCGTGGCGCTCATCGGCAACCCGTCCGGGCGGGAGGAGGTCGTGGAGGTGGCGCGGCAGGCCCTGGCTGCCCTGGCCACGCCCGTCACGGTCGACGGCCGGGACCTGTCGGTGCGCGCCAGCATCGGCATCGTCGAGGGCCGCAGGGGCGAGTTGAGCCCCGCCGAGGTGATGCGCAGCGCGGACATCACGATGTACCGGGCCAAGGATGCGGGCGGAAACCGCTACGAGCTGGCCGACCCCGTGTCGGACGCCCGGGCGATCGACCGGCACAGTCTCACCAACCACCTTCCCGGCGCCCTGGAGCGCGGCGAGTTCTTCCTCGAGTACCAGCCGCTGATACGGATGAGCGACGGTCGGCTGAACGGCGCGGAGGCGCTGGTGCGCTGGGAGCATCCGGTGCACGGGAGACTCGGGCCGGACCGGTTCATCCCCCTCGCGGAGCACACCGGACTGATCGTCCCGTTGGGCCGCTGGGTGCTGGAGGAGTCGGTGCGGCAGGCCTGTGTGTGGCGCGACCATCCCGTGCTCGGGGCGTGGGACGGGACGCTGCGCGTCAACGTCAACCTCTCCCCGCGGCAGCTGCACCACCCCGACCTGGTGAAGGACACCATGGCGGTGCTGGAGGCCTCGGGCATCACCCCCGAGGCGCTGTGCCTGGAGGTGACCGAGAGCGCGCTGATCGGCGCCGACGAGGACGAGCTGAAGCCGCTGCGGCAGCTCGCCGAACTGGGCGTGGACATCGCGCTGGACGACTTCGGAACCGGCTACTCGAACCTGGCCAACCTGCGCCGGCTGCCCGCGACCACGCTGAAGCTCGACCGCTCCTTCACCCAGGGGTTGCAGCGGCATCCCGCGGACGAGACGGACGTGACCTTCGTGGGAGGCATCATCTCCCTGGCGCACTCCCTCGGGCTGCGGGTCACCGTGGAGGGTGTGGAGACCGAGTCCCAGGCCCGGACCCTGCGCGAGCTGGGCTGCGACACCGGGCAGGGCTGGTACTACGCCCGCCCCACTGCCGCGGACGATCTGGTGGCCGCCTGGGCGGCTGCTTCCTGAGGGAACTCCGCCGGGACCGCTGCCGCGGGCACCGGAGGCTCCCGCGCAGGGGGTGAGGGGCCGGTGGCGGTACGTGGCTGCCGCCGGGAGGCGGACCGAGTCCCGGGCGGGTGCCGTAGGGTCGGCAGGACCCGACGACAGCCACCCGGCCCGGAGGAGAGCACGTGACGGAGCAGCCGAACGAGCCGCAGCTCACCGGAGTGCGCAACTTCCGCGACGTCGGCGGGTTGCCCGCCGCCGACGGCCGGCGGGTCCGGCCGGGGGTGCTCTTCCGCAGCGGCCATCTGGCGCACGCCACCGCCGAGGACGTGGCTTTCCTCGGCGGTCTCGGGCTGCACACCATCTTCGATTTCCGCAACGCGGCCGACCAGGCGCTGGAGGGCCCCGACGCGGATCTGCCGGGCGTGCGGAACCTGAACGTGCCCCTCACGGACCCCGCCGAGGGTGCGGAGTTCTGGCGAATGATCCGCGAGGGGGACATGGCGCAGCTGCGCGCCGCGCTGTCCGAGGGGCAGGGCGAGGCCCGGATGCGGTCCTCGTACCGCGCCCTCGTCCTGCAGCGCACGGCGGAGCACAGCCGGGTGCTGCACGCCGTCGCCGAGGACAGTGTGCCTGCGCTGATGCACTGCGCCGCGGGGAAGGACCGGGCAGGGCTGACGGTCGCGATCACCCTGCTGGCGGTCGGGGTGGACGAGGAGGCCGTCGAGGCGGACTACCTCAGCTCCAACTCGCCGCACCGCCGCTACCGGATCCACCGGGCGAAGCACGCCGAGGGCGGACTGTCGCCGGAGGTGCGGGAGCTGCTGGCTCCGTTGTTCGACGCCCGCGCCGCGTACCTGGCTGCCGCCTACGACACCATCCGGGAGACCTGGGGCGGCGTGGACGCCTATCTCCGGGAGGGGCTCGCACTGTCGGACGGCACCCGCGAGCGGCTCCGGGAGCGGCTGCTCGAGGGCTGACGGCAGGGGCCGCGCGAGACACCGCGCCCGGGTTCAGCGCTTCGCGGCACCCGCCGTGTCCCGCATCGCCCGCAGCGACTCCTTCAGCGATCCCATCGTCGCGAACACCGCCGTCGGCTCGTAGCCGCAGTGCGCCATGCAGTTCGCGCAGCGGGCGTCCCGGCCCCGTCCGTAGGCCTCCCAGTCCGTCTCCTCCACCAGCTCCCGGTACGTCGTCACGTAGCCGTCGCTCATCAGATAGCACGGGCGCTGCCATCCGAACAGCGAGTAGTTCGGGATCGCCCAGGCGGTGCAGGGGAAGTCCGCCCGGCCCTCCAGGAAGTCGAGGAAGAGGGGGCTGTGGTTGAGGCGCCAGCGGCGGCGGTTGCCCCCGGCGAACGCCTTGCGGAAGAGTTCCCGGGTCTGCTCGACTCCCAGGAAGTGCTCCTGGTCAGGTGCCTTCTCGTAGGCGTAGGCGGGAGAGATCATCATCTCGTCCACGCGGAGTTCGTCGTTGAGGTAGTTCAGCACGTCCACGACGGTCTGCGGGGTGTCGGTGTTGAAGAACGTGGAGTTGGTGGTGACCCGGAAGCCGCGGCGCTGGGCCTCCCTGATCGCGGCGACGGCCTCGTCGAAGACGCCCTCCTTCGCGACGGACTCGTCGTGGCGCTCCCGCAGTCCGTCGATGTGCACGGCGAAGGCGAAGTACGGCGAGGGGGCGAAGCCGTCGAGCTTCTTGCGGAGCAGCATGGCGTTGGTGCACAGGAAGACGTACTTGCGACGCGCGACCAGCTGCCGCACGATCTCGTGGATCTGCGGGTGCATGAGAGGTTCGCCGCCCGCGATGGAGACCATGGGGGCACCCGACTCCAGCACGGCGCCGACCGCCTGCGCCACGGGCATGCGCTGTTTGAGGACTCCTGCCGGGTGCTGGATCTTGCCGCATCCCTCGCAGGCGAGGTTGCAGGCGTAGAGCGGTTCGAGCTCGACGATGAGGGGGAACTTCTCCCGCCCTCGGAGCTTCTGCTGGGCGAGGTAGGTGCCGATGCGGACGGTCTGACGGAGCGGCATGGCCATGGCGGCTCACCTCCGGGGGAGCTGCAGGGATCGGTGCCAGGCGAGGAGTGCCGGCAGGAGCGTGCTCAGAACACGGAACGCCGATATCCCTCCCCCGAGGGTGCCGACCCGCAGCAGTTCGTGGCCGGGAGCGTCCACCACCACCCGTACGGCCGTCACCGGGCGCTGGGGAGCGGTGTCCGCGGCCGTGCCGAGGGTGGCCGCCGACTCCATGTCGACGGCGAGCGCTCCGCTCCGGCGCAGGGCGGCACGCTCGGCGCCCCGCACCACGTGGTCGGTGCCGGCGAGCGTTCCGGTGTGCAGGGTGCCGAGCGGGGCCAGGGCCTCCGTGAGCGCGGCGGTACCGGTACAGGGCACGACAGTCCCGCCGTCCCGGACCTCCTCGGCGAGCACCAGGTCGCCCGGGCGCATCCCGGGCACGAGGCCCGCGCAGAATCCGGTGGCCGCCACAGCGGTCCGGACGGAGGCACCCTCCCCGGACACCCCGGACTCCCCGGAGAGCGCGCGGAGCACACCGCGCCGGGCGGCCCGCGGCCCCATGCCGGTGCGGAGGATCCGCGTGCCGTCCTCCGGCCGCGCTCCCCGTCCCAGGGCGAACCGCTCGATGCGGAGCGCGCAGGTCACGAGCAGGGGCCCCGGCTCGGTGCGGTGCGGTGCCGTCATGCGGCGGTCCGGGACTCCGGGGTGCCGTGCAGGTACCGGCCCAGGGCGTTGAGCGGGAAGACCTGCCGGTAGAGGTGGTAGTTGATGGAGAAGTCCCAGGGGAAGCCGGTTCCGGTGAAGTACGGCTCGTCCCAGGAGCCGTCCTCGTTCTGCGTGGCAGCCAGCCACCGCACACCGCCACGGACCGCCTCGGAGTCGCGCTCGCCCGCGGCGAGCAGGGCCAGCAGCGCCCATCCCGTCTGGGAGGCGGTGGAGGCGCCGCGTCCGACCCACTCCGGTCCCCGGTAGGAGCGCAGGTCCTCGCCCCATCCGCCGTCCTCGTTCTGTACCGTCTCCAGCCAGTCGACCGCGCGGCGCACGGCGGGATGCTCCTGCGGAATCCCGGCAGCCGTCAGGGCGGGTACGACGGCCCCTGTGCCGTAGAGGTGGTTGACGCCCCACCTCCCGAACCAGGAGCCGCTCGCCTCCTGTTCGGCGAGCAGCCGGCGGACGGCTCTGCGCGTCGCCGGGTGTCCCGCGTGTCCCTCCGCGGCCAGCATCTCCACCACGTGGGCGGTGACGTCCGCCGACGGCGGGTCGATGACCTCGCCGAAGTCGCAGAACGGCAGACGGCCCGGCAGGCTGCTGGTGTTGTCCGCGTCGAAGGCGCCCCAGGAGCCGTCCCGCGACTGCATCCCCAGGCACCAGCGCACCGCTCGGGAGACCGCCGCGTCCACCCGTGCCGGGTCCGGGTGCCGCAGCCGCCGCAGGGCCAGCACCACTTCCGCGGTGTCGTCGAGGTCCGGGTAGGTCTCGTTGTGGAACTCGAAGGCCCAGCCCCCGGGCGCCAGCCGGGGACGGCGAACGGCCCAGTCCCCGCGGCGGGTGACTTCCTCGCCGAGCATCCAGTCCGCGGCCTTCAGCAGTGCGGGATGGTCGGCGGGCAGCCCCGCGTCGGCGAGGGCCAGCGTGGCCAGGCAGGTGTCCCACACCGGTGACTGGCACGCCTCGACCATGCGGACGGAGCCGTCCGGACCGTCCCGCAGCACCGCGAAGCGGTCCAGCGAGTCGAGGCCGGCGCGGAGCACCGGGTGGTCCAGGTCGTAGCCGAGGAGGTGGAGCGCGATGACCGAGTAGACGGCCGGGGGCTGGATGCCGCCCCAGCAGCCGTCGTTCTCCTGGCGCTCCACGATCCAGCGGCCCGCGGCGCGCAGGGCGGCCCGCCGCAGGGGCCGCACGGCGACGTCCCGGTAGGCGTGCAGGGCGCGGTCGATGCGGTGGAAGACGCCGTCCCAGGTGAGCCCCGACGGGCTGCGCCCCGGGGCCGGGTACGGGTCGGCGGGGTCGCTGTGCAACTCGTCCAGTGCGAACGGCCCCGGCCGTACGGGGCGGTGTGCGGAGACCACGGTGAGCGGAACGATGGTCTGCCGTGCCCAGCTGCCGAAGTCGTAGATGTTCAGCGGAAACCAGCGGGGCAGGTAGATCATCTCCGGCGGGAGCTCCGGCAGGTCCTCCCACCGCCACCAGCCGAAGAGCGCGAGCCAGATCCTGGTGAACACGCGGGTCGCGGCGATACCGCCCTGCGCGCGCACCCAGTCCGACGCCGAGGACATGTGCGGCGCGTCGGGGGCGTCACCGGCCAGGCGGAGGGCGACATAGGCCTCCACGGTGGTGGACAGGTCGCCGGGCCCGGCGTGGAACGTCGCCCAGGTGCCGTCCGCGCGTTGCCGGGAGCGGATCCAGCGCGCGCTTCTTTCGGTGGTGGCGCGGTCCCGGATGCCGAGGAACTCGCGCAGCAGGAGGTCCTCGGCATCCATCGTGACGTTGGTCTCGAGGTCCCCCTTCCACCATCCCTCGGCGTGCTGCCGGGCCAGCAGGTGTTCGACCGCCCGTGAGGCGGCCGTCGCGGCCGCCTCACGCACGGGGGTGCCGTGGATATGCGCGAGGCTCCCGGCAGTCGGCGCACTGCTGCCGGGCCCGGCTGTGGTGGTCATCGCTTCACCTTCCTCACCCTTGCCTCACGACCACGAAGTCGGCGAGCGCGGTGAACTGCTCGCGCACGTCGTGCGGCATGTCGACACGGTCCAGTGCGGCGATCGCTCCGGCATGCTGGCGACGCGCCTCACGGGCGGTCCATGCTCGGCCGCCCGCCTCCTCGATCAGGGCGGCCCGCGCGGCGAACTCGGCCTCGTCGAAGTCCTCGAAATCTGCCTGGCTCTTCTTCGCGTCGGCCGTCATGATCTCCGCGAGTTTCCGGGCTGCCTCACCCGGTGCCGCGAGAGCGGCGGAGACGGGCAGGGACTTCTTGCGCTGCCGCAGATCGCTCCAGGCCCGCTTGCCGGTGGCGGCCGGGTCGCCCCAGATGCCCAGCAGGTCGTCGACGGCCTGGAAGGCCAGCCCGAGGTGGAAGCCGTAGTCCTCCAGCGCGTCCGCGGTGGCTTCGTCGGCTCCCCCGAGCACGGCACCGATCGCGGTGGAGCAGGCCAGGAGTGCCCCGGTCTTGTTGCCCTCCATGCGCAGGCACTCCTCCACCGTCACCTGCTCGCGGTGCTCGTAGGAGATGTCCTGCGCCTGACCGTCGATCAGCTTGCGGCTGGCTCCGGCGAGGCGCCGCGCGGCCCGGCCGGCCTCCGCGGTGCCCGGCTCCAGCAGTATTTCATTGGCGAGGGCGAACAACGCGTCGCCCACGAGGACGGCCTGGGCCGGTCCGTGCACCTTCCACACCGTGTCCCGGTGGCGGCGCTGCTCGTCGCCGTCCATCAGGTCGTCGTGGAGCAGTGAGAAGTTGTGCACCAACTCGACTGCGACGGCTCCCGGGAGGGCCGCCTCCGCGGGCGCGCCGACCGCTTCTGCCGCCAGCAGGACCAGGGAGGGCCGTACGGCCTTGCCGCCGTCGGACTGCGAGGCGGCGCCCTGGGCGTCGATCCACCCGAAGTGGTAGGCGGCGACGGTGTCCATGGGCGGTGCCAGCCGGTCCACGACGGTGCGCAGCATCGGCGTGGCAAGGGTGCGGCCACGCTCGAGCAGCGCGTCGACCCGCGCCGTGTCCTCGGGAGCCGGTCCCGCCGGATCCGTCCCGTCCGCCCGGACTCCCCCGGTCGCCGCCGTCGCGGCGTCTCCTGCGCGTTCGGTGGTGGCGCTCATGCCACGGCCCTTCTCTCGATGCGGTGCGATGTTTCGGCGTCGCGCGGACATCCTGCAACCTCGAGAGCCGTTCGTGCAGCGGTAATGCCGCTCCGTACGGCACTCTCCATGGTCGCCGGCCAGCCAGTATCGGTCCAAGCACCGGCGAGGTGGACACCGGGCAGGTTCGTACGGCTTCCCGGCCGCAGCCGGGCCGTCCCCGGAGCGGGCGCGAAGGTGGCCCGCCGTTCCCGGGTGACGAAGAAGTCCCGTACCCGTGCGCCGTGCGCCGCCGGCAGCAGGTGCTCCAGTGCGGGCAGGTAGCGGCGGCGGAGCACGGAGACGGGGCTGTCGATCTCCTGATGGGCGGCCGACTGGGAGAGCGCGAGGTACTGCCCCTCTCCTGTGAGTCCGGAGGGGGCCGTGCGGTCGAACACCCACTGCACGGGGCTTGCCAGCGCAGCCAGGAAGGGCTGGTGGAGCACCCGGCGGTCGTACACAACGTGGATGTTGAGGATGGGCGAGGACCCGAGTCCCAGGATGCGGTCGGGCTCCGTAAGCGCGCCTTTGGGGAGGAGCCGGTGGGCCTCGGTGTGCGGGACGGCGAGGATCACGGTGTCGGCCGGTACTCCGGTGGCGCCGCCTCCGGCCGTGGCGGCCGACACGCGCCAGCCGGTCGAGCCGGCCGAGCCGTCCGTCGGCGTGATCGAGTGCACCCGGGTCCGCAGGTGGGTGCGTACACCTGCCCGGTCCAGAGCCGCGCGGGCGAGGGTGTCGTGGAGGGTTCCGAGGGGTGTCCGGGCGACGCCGATGTCGGCCGCGCCGGGCGCGGACAGCAGGCCGGTACGGAGCACCATGACGGCGAGTGCCAGGGAGGCCTGCGGGGCGCGGGCGTTGAGTGTGGCCAGGCCGATGAGGTCCCACAGCGCCTCGACGGCACGCGGGGTCTGGCGCTGCCGGTGCAACCAGCTCGCGAAGTCGGTGCCGTCCAGCCCCGTGTCCGCGGGATCGAGGCTGTGGAGAGCCAGTGCCGCGCGGGCGGCGCCGGCACGCTCCGCGTGCGTCAGGTGCGGATAGCGGGCGAGTCCGGCGGCCAGGTGGAGCGGGACGGGCAGCCGGGTCCGGCGGATGCGGCCGAGCCTGCCTGTCGCGGCGTCGAGTACGGGAACGTCGAGGCGCCGCTGGAGCGGAGCCTGCTCCGAAGCGCCGATGCGTTCCAGGAACCACTGGTAGGCGGTGCAGCAGCGCAGGTGGACGTGCTGGCCGTTGTCCACGGTCAGCGATCCCGCGGCCGAGTCGCGCCGGAAGGAGAAGGCGAGTCCGCCCAGCCTCGGCCGGGACTCCAGCAGCGTGACGTCCGCCCCGGCGTCCGCCAGGCGCAGAGCGGCCGTGGTCCCCGCGAGACCGCCGCCCACGACCACGGCTCGCCTGCGGCGGCCGGGCGGCGTGGTGCTCGGGGGGTGCTCGTCAGTCACCGGGCCGCCTCCAAGGGGGCGGTGCGCCGGGCGGCGTGACGGGCGTCGCTTCCTGCGAGGCCGCGCAGTGCGACGTAGGCCTTCTCCCGGGAGGGCAGGGAGACACGGCCGCGGAGCACGGCGAGCGGATCGCGGGAGATGCGGTCGAGCAGGCGGTGGTAGATGCCCGCCATGGCGGCGACGCAGGCACCGGAGCGGCGGTCGAGCATGGGCAGCAGACGATACCCCTCGTCGAAGAGTGTGCGGGCGCGACACACCTCGAAACGGACCAGGCCGGCGATGTCGGCGTCCGGCTGCGGCGGGTGGGAGAGGAGGCCGCCGGAGCACCCGAACTTCTCGAGGTCCTCGGCGGGCAGGTAGGAACGTCCGCACCCGGCGTCCTCCCGCACGTCGCGGAGAATGTTGGTCAACTGCAGAGCCAGTCCCAGGGTGTCGGCGTACTCGGCGGCGCGGGCGGCCTGCCGGGCGCCGTCCGCGCCCTCGGCGACCGCGGGCGGTCCCGGGCCCGTGGCGGTGCCGAAGACACCGAGCGAGAGGCGTCCCACCGCACCGGCGACGCAGCGGCAGTACTCGCGCAGTTCCTCCCAGGAGCCGTAGGCGCGGCCCCGGACGTCCATGAGCACGCCGTCGATCAGCTCGTCCAGTGCGGAGAGCGGCACGGGATACCGGTGGGCGGTGTGTCCGAGTGCGACCGCCACCGGGTCGGTGTCGTCCTCGTCCACCAGACCGGCGCGGACACGGTCGAGCAGGGCGCGCGCGTCCGCGAGTCGGGCCTCCTTCTCCTGCCGTGCCAACGGCCCGTCACCGACGTCGTCGACGCGGCGTGAAAAGGCGTAGAGAGCGGACATGGCGCGCCGCTTCCCCGGCGGCAGGAGGCGGATGCCGTAACTGAAGTTCCGCGCCTGCGCCCCTGTGACGGCCTCGCAGTACGTGTACGCCGCGAGGACGGGCGGGGGCAGTTGCTGCTCGGACCGGTCCCTGACCACGCTTCGGTCACCCCTCTCTTCGCAGTGCCGTCCCGACACCGCGCAGCAGCCCGGCGGTGGTGGGCTTCGGAGGTCCGGGAAGGACGTCGTAACCCGCCCGGCGGATCGCGGCGAGCGTGGCGCGCCCGCCGCCGACGTATCCGGCGAGCAGCAGCCGCAGTCGGCCCTCCACCGTGCGCACCAGCGGGCTGCCCTGCCCGAGGAGCCGCTGGGCGCGGGCGCACTCGTAGGCGATCAGCGCACGGAGGGAGGCACCGGCCGAGGGAGCTCCCAGGTCGGCCTCGGACACTCCGAAGCGGGCCATGTCCTCACCGGGAAGATAGATCCGGTCGCGGCGCAGGTCCTCGGCCACGTCCTGGAGGTGTTCGACGACCTGCAGCGCGGTGCAGATCGCGTCCGAGTGCCGGACCCGCTCGGGTGTGGCGGTGCCGGTGACGGCGAGTACGAGGCGCCCGACGGGGTTCGCGGAGAGTTCGCAGTAGCGGACGAGGCCGGCGAAGGTCTCGTAGCGGCGCACCTTCTGGTCCTGCCGGTTGGCGTCGATGAGAGCGAGGAACGGTTCGCGGGGAACGCCGCGCTCGCGCACCGCGGGCTCCAGCGCGGCGAGGAGCGGGTGCCGTGGCCCGCCCCGCGCGCGGCCGGTGGCGTCGAAGACGCGGTGGAGGTCGGCCTCGAGCGCGTCGAGCAGTACGAGTCGGTCGTCGGCCTCCGCGGACGTGAGGCCGAGGACCGCTGCGTCACGCCCGCCGGGGGCGAGGTCGCCGTCGCCGATGTCGTCGACGAGCCGGGCGTAGCCGTAGACGGCCATGAGGTCGCGCCGCCACGCCCGCGGAAGCATCCGCGGGGCCACGGGGAAGTTCTCCTGCGCAGCCTTCTCCAGCACGGCGCGCACGTGCTGGTCCGCTTGCGCGGTCACTGCGGGCTGCCATGATCCGGAACCGTCACGTGTCCGTTTTTACACCCTCATGGCTAAATGACCCATTTGGGACACGCCGCCCGGGGGACCCGTCGCCGGCTGCTCCCCGGGCCGCGCATCAGCCCTTCCGGTTGAACTCCCGGTACGCCTTCAGGACCTCCTCCGTCGGGCCGTCCATGCGCAGTGCGCCGTGCTCGAGCCAGAGGACGCGGGTGCACGTGGCCCTGATGGACCGGTTGTTGTGGCTGACCAGGAAGACGGTGCCGGCCTCCTTGCGCAGCTCCTTGATGCGTCGCTCGGAGCGCTTGCGGAACCGGGGGTCACCGGTGGCGAGCGCCTCGTCGATCATCAGCACGTCGTGGTCCTTCGCGGCGGCGATGGAGAACCGGAGCCGGGCCGACATGCCGGAGGAGTAGGTGCGCATCGGCAGCGTGATGAAGTCGCCCTTCTCGTTGATCCCCGAGAAGTCGACGATGCCCTGGTAGCGCTCCCGGATCTGCTCGCGCGTCATGCCCATCGCGAGACCGCCGAGGACGATGTTGCGCTCACCGGTGAGGTCGTTCATCAGCGCGGCGTTCACTCCGAGCAGCGAGGGCTGGCCGTTGGTGTAGACCCGCCCGCTCTCGGCCGGGATCAGGCCCGCCACCGCCTTGAGCAGGGTCGACTTGCCGGACCCGTTGGAGCCGATGAGCCCGATGGCCTCGCCGCGACGGGCGGTGAAACTCACGCCGCGCACCGCGTGCACCTCGCGGGCACCGGCCTCCTCGGTGCGCCGGAGCATGCGGTTCAGCGCGACCGTGGCACCGCCCTTGCCCTTCGGCGCTCCGTTGACGCGGTAGACGATGTGCAGGTCGTCGACGACCACCGTCGGCTCACCCAGCTCGGTGACCTCGGGGACCTCGGAGTCCGCTGTCTTCTCCCGGTGCTGCTCAGCCACGGCCATACCGCTCCTCCGCCCTCCAGAAGAACACGAATCCGAAGACGCCGACCAGCAGGGCCCAGCCGACCGCGGCGAACCACGCGTTCGGCGCGACGTACCCCATCGTGTACTCCTCGATGAAGGCGCGGCGCATCAGGTCCATGTAGATCGCGGCCGGGTTGTACTGCAGCAGCTCGGCGATCCACACCGGTGCGTTGGCCCGCTCGGTGATCATGTAGTGCAGCGGGAAGAGCACACCGGAGCCGTACATGAGGGTGCGCAGCACGAACGGCAGCAGCTGCGCCAGGTCCGGGGTCTCGCTGCCCAGCCGGGCCATGGTGAGCGCGAGACCCGTGTTGAAGACGAGCTGGGTCGCCAGCACCGGGACGGCGAAGAACCACGACCAGTCCGGGTACTCGCCGAAGCCGACCATGATGACGCAGAGCACGATCATGGAGTACAGCAGCTGCTGCAGCTGCTGCAGCGCGAAGGAGATCGGCAGCGCCGCCCGCGGGAAGTGCAGGGCCCGCACCAGGCCCAGGTTGTTGAAGATGGAGCGCGCCCCGCTGAGCACCGAGGTCTGGGTGAAGGTCCACAGGAACACGCCCGTCACCAGGAACGGGACGTAGTTCTCCTTCCCGCCCGGCACACCCTGCCGGCCGCCCAGCAGCATCCCGAAGATCAGGAAGTAGACGCCCGCGTTGAGCAGCGGGGTGGTGACCTGCCAGAGCTGCCCCAGCTTCGCGTTGGCGTACTGCGCGTGCAGCTTGGCCCGGGAGAAGGTGAGGATGAAGTGGCGCCGGGCCCAGAGCTGCCGGACGTACTCCGGCAAGGGGGGCCGCACACCGCTCACCGTCAGGCCGTACTTCGCCGCCAGCTCTGCCGGGGACAGGCCGTCGTCCGGTGATGGCGGGGGGTTCACGGCGACCGCACCGTCGTGCGTTGTCTCGCTCACGTTGAAACTTCGTCCTCACACTCTGCCAGTGGTGGCCCCGGCCCGATGCTCTCAGACCGGAGCTTGTCAGATCACCGGTGGTCGGCCCAGCCGGGTCATGCGCCACACCGTCCGCCACCGCAGCGGGCGACGCGGACCGCACGGTGTGGTCCACCCCTCCCGGAACCCGCCCAGCCAGGCCCGCAGCGCGGGGCGGGACGGCCGCCGCGCCAGGGTCAGGAGCAGCCACACGGCCAGGTAGACCGGGACGAGCGGCGCCGGCAGGTTGCGCCGGGCCAGCCAAACACGGTTGCGAGCCACCATACGGTGATACACCGCATGTCTGCTCGGCAGCGTCGTCGGGTGGTACAGCACCATGTCCGGCCGGTAGTCGATCGCCCAGCCCGCGTCCTGGGCCCGCCAGGCCAGGTCGGTCTCCTCGTGGGCATAGAAGAAGTCGTCCGGAAGGCCCCCGACCTGCTGGAACACCGCGGTACGGACGGCATTCGCGCCGCCCAGGAACGTGGTCACACGAGAGGGGCGCAACGGGTCCGAGGCCCGCAGCCTGGGCACATGGCGGCGCTGCGTCGCGCCGGTGTCGGGATCGGCGATGCGGAAGCTGATGATGCCCAACTCCCGGTCGGCGGCGAACGCCTCGCGGCACAGCCGTGCGGTGTCCTTGCGGGCCAGCAGACCGTCGTCGTCGAGGAAGAGCAGGATGTCGACCTCGCATCCGCCCGGCCCGAACGCCTCGATCCCGACATTGCGGCCACCGGGGATACCGAGGTTTTCCGGAAGTTCGACCGTCCGTACACCTGCGGGCAACGTGGGCAACGGTGCGCCGTTACCCACGACCACGACCTCGATCGGCGCACCCTCCTGCGCGGCGACCGACGCGAGCAGCGCACGCAGTTCCTCGGGCCGGTTGCCCATGGTGAGCACCACCGCGCCGACCGACGGTTCGGCCTCCACCGGACGCTCCTCCGGCGCGCTCACGCGAGCCTCTTCGAGGCCAGCACGGAGACCAGGTGCAGCAGGGTCTGCAGCAGCGCGATCGCGGCCAGGACGGCGACACCGAGCCGGGTGAAGAACAGGTCCCCGCGGACGGCGTCGAGGAGCGCGGCGAGCAGCACGAACAGCGATGCCTCGATCCCCAGGATCAGCCGGTGGAACTTGAGCGCGGCCGCGGCCCTGCGGGCCGTCGCCATGCCCGAGGAGCGCGGCACCGACGCCGCCTCCTGCACCGGCGGCAGGCCGCCCTGGTGCCGGGCGACACCGACGAGGTCGGTCTCCGCCTTGACGAGAACGGCGCCGAGCGCGGCGAGCGTGCCCAGGAAGGCCCACAGCCAGTCGACCGGTCCCGCGCCCCAGGGGTCGGCGGCGCGCAGGCCGAAGCCGACGAGCACCGCGGCGTCGCACAGGTAGGCACCCACCCGGTCCAGGTAGACCCCGCTCAGCGAGAACTGCTTCTTCCAGCGGGCGACCTCGCCGTCGACGCAGTCGAGCAGCAGGTAGAGCTGCACCATCACCACGCCCAGGACCGCACCCGGGATGCCCGGGAGCAGCAGTGCGGGAGCGGCGAGGACACCGGCGAGCGTCATCAGGTACGTCAGCTGGTTGGGCGTGATCCGCGTGTTCACCAGGTGCCGGTCCACCCGCAGCGACACCTCGCGCATGTACAGGCGGCCGGCCCAGTGCTCGCCGCTGCGGCGGTCCTTCACACCCTCGGGGTGGACGACCGGCCGGAGTTCAGCTGCTGATGGTTTCGGCATAGTCGGCGTACGCGTCCCTGATCTGGTCGGTGGACAGGTCGAGGTGCTCGATGATCGTGTAGCGGCCGGGTCGGGTCTGCGGCGCGTACTCGACGGCGCGGACGAACTCGTCCACGTCGAAACCGATCTCCTCGGGCAGCACCGGCAGGCCGTGGCGGCGCAGCACGCGTGCCATCAGGGCCGACTCCTCGCGGGCACCCCGCAGGTGCATGGCGAAGGCCGCACCCAGGCCGCACTGCTCGCCGTGCAGCGCGGACCGCTTGGGGAAGAGCAGGTCCAGAGCGTGGCAGATCTCGTGGCAGGCGCCCGAGGCGGGACGGCTGTCCCCCGCGATGGACATCGAGATGCCGGTGAGCACCAGCGCCTCGGCGTAGACCACCAGGAAGTCGTCGTCGCCGATGCCGCCCGGGTGGCGCAGCACCGAGTCGCCCGCACTGCGCGCCATCGCGGCGGCGAGGCCCTCGAACGCCTCTCCGGTCTCGCGGTGCGACAGCTCCCAGTCGGCGACGGCCGACAGGTTGCTGATGGCGTCCCCGATACCGGCCCGGACGAACCGGACCGGGGCCTCGCGGATCACGTCGAGGTCGATGACGATCGCGATCGGGTTGGGCACGCCGTAGCTGCCCCGTCCCGCGTCGTTGTCCAGGGTGGAGACCGGGGAGCACAGGCCGTCGTTCGCGAGGTTCGTCGCGACGGCGACCATGGGAAGGCCGACCCGGGCCGCGGCGTACTTGGCGGAGTCGATGACCTTGCCGCCGCCGAGTCCGACCACGGCGTCGTAGCGCCCGGACTTCTTGATGGCGTCGGCGAGCCGGACGGCCCCGTCGATGGTGCCGTCGGCGTCGTCGAACCAGTCGGCGCCCGGAAGCGCCGGAGCCAGGCGGTTGCGCAGCGCCTGGCCCGAGCGCGGGCTTATCGCGACCGCCAGCCTGCCCGAGGGAGCGATGCGCTGGTCGGCGAGCAGGCCTTCGAGGTCACCCAGTGCCCCGGCCCGGATGTCGACCGTCAGCGGGGACGGGATCAGACGCGTCAGTACCGGCATGCGATCTCCCGCCCCTTGGCGAGGTCGTCGTGGTTGTCGATCTCGACCCAGGCGACATCGCCGATGGGGGCCGTGTCGATCCGGAAACCGCGGTCCGCCAGCTCCTGGTAGCCGTCCTCGTAGTAGAGGTCGGGGTCCCGCTCGAAGGTGGCCCGGAGCGCGTCGGCCAGTTCCTCGGCGGCTTCCGGCTCGATGAGGGTGACGCCGATGTACTCGCCGGTAGCCTCCGCCGGGTCCATCAGCTTGGTGATGCGCCGCATGCCCTCGGCCGGGTCCACGACGACCTTCATCTCCTCGTCCGCCAGTTCCTTGACGGTGTCGAGGGCGAGGATGATCTTCTGGCCGCTGCCGCGGGCAGCCAGCAGATCCCTCTCGACGGAGACCGGATGCACGGTGTCGCCGTTGGCGAGGAGTGCGCCCTGCTTCAGCACCTCACGCGCGCACCACAGGGAGTAGGCGTTGTTCCACTCCTCGGCCTTGTCGTTGTCGATGAGCGTGAGGGTGACGCCGTGCTTCTTCTCCAGCTCGGCCTTCCGCTCGTACACGGCCTCCTTGCGGTAGCCCACCACGACGGCGACGTCGGTCAGGCCGACCTCGGCGAAGTTGGCGAGGGCGATGTCGAGCACGGTCCTGTCGCCGTCGACCGGCACCAGTGCCTTCGGCAGGGTGTCGGTGTAGGGGCGCAGACGCCGTCCGGCGCCGGCAGCCAGCACGAGGCCGATCATGCGGGTTCTCCTGTTTCGTCGTGTACGGCGGGCGCCCCGGAGGACGCCCAGAAGCGGATGCTCTCCCCGAGCACCGCCACGGCGATGACCACGGCCAGCGCGGTCAGCGCGAGTGCGAATCCTTGGCCGGAACCCCCCAGGAGGAGCGCCGCGGCGAGCGTGACCGCCAGGGTCCTCCCCTCGTACCCCCCTGCCGCACGCACCAGCCAGGCCGGCGGCGCACCGGTGCCGCCGCGGATGCGGTACACCGTGTCGTAGTGATGGTAGGCGACCGCCGCCACCAGCCCGAAAGCAGCGGGCAATGCGCCGTTCACCTCCGCCCGCGCGGCGAGCACCAGCACGGTCGAATACTCCGCCGCCCGCAGCAGCGGCGGGACCAGCCAGTCGAGCGCGCCCGTGAGCGGGGCTGCCACCGCCAGGCCGCCGAGGACGGCGCAGCACGCGGCGGCGAGCAACGGCCACCAGCTGCCCGTCGGCGACCACAGCGCGACGCCCACCACGCCCGCTGCCCCCACCGCGGCGAGGACGGGCGGCAGTCCGGGGCGGGGACCACCGCGGACCGCACGGGCGACTCCCCCGGCGAGCGGACCGGTGTCGGCGAGTTCGGCGAGCGCACGGGCGGCACGATCGGTGCGCTCGGCCCTGCGTGTCACCGAGCGGAGCACCCGGCCCGCCGTCGTGTAGCAGGCGGCCAGCGCGCAGCCGACAAGCAGCACCAGGAGCGTGATCCGCGGGCTGGTGCAGGCGGTCAGGACGGCTATCAGTGCCCAGCGTTCCCCGATCGGCAGCACGATCATCCGCCGGAGCCAGACCGTCCAGCCGACGGCATCCAGGCGGTCGGAGAGCGCCGCGGTGGGGCTGGTGTTGGCCCGCGCGTCGTGGCTTGCCTCGGTGAAGGAGAAATCGACGACGTGGCGCACGGTCTGCAGCACCATGGCCCCCAGGGCGAGCGACCACACGTCGTCGCCGCCCCGCGCCGCACCGAGCGCGAGACCGGCGTAGAACGCGTACTCCTTGGCGCGGTCGAAGGTCGCGTCGAGCCAGGCCCCGAGCGTGGAGTACTGCAGCGAGTAACGAGCGAGCTGGCCGTCGGTGCAGTCCAGCACGAACGACACCAGCAGCAGTACGCCCGCGGAGACGAACCCGGTGCGGGTTCCGGACGCGGCGCAGCCGGCGGCGATCAGGGCGGTGATCAGGGATGCGGTGGTGACCTGGTTCGGCGTGAGGTTGCGGCGGGCGCACCAGCGGGCGAGGTGGCGGGAGTAGGGGCTGACGGCGAAAGTGGTGAAGAAGCCGTCCCGCGACTTCACCGCGGAACGCAACCGCACCTCTTCTCCGTCGACACCGGCCACCGCTTCTGCCGCACGGCTGCGTGCGGGTGCGTCGCCGGGCACTGCCGCCACGAGGACGCCGAGCTCCGGGCGCTGCACGGCGACGCCCTTCTCCCGCAGTCGGGCGGCGACCGCGTCGGGCAGGTTGGGTTCGACGACGGGAGCGGCCGTGGGAGTCGCGCCGTGCTCCCGCGGGGCCTGCTCCTCCACGGGCGCGTCCGTCTCGGATGCCCCGATGCCGCGTTCGGCAGCCGGGGACGGGAGCGAGGCAGTGTCGGGGGCCTGCCCGCGCTCGGGGGCGTCCGGTTCGCGTGCCGCACCGGCGGAGCGGGGGCGGACGACGGCCGCCGGGCCCACTGTCGCGGCAGCCGAGCCGGGCACGACGGGCGCGGAGGCCGGGACGGTGTCGTCCAGCGCGCGCTCCAGTGCGACGCGGGCGGAGGCCTGGACCGTGACGGCGCCCGGAATCGCGGCTGCCGGGAAGCGGGGGTCGGTCAGTACGAGCCGGAGGCTCTGCAGATGGCCGACGAAGCGGGAGTCGATCAGCGCGAGCCGCTCCCCTGCCGGGCAGTGGTCCACCTCTGCCCGAGCCCCGGCGGCGTCGGCCGCGGTCCGGACGTCGAAGCCGAGAGCTGCGAGATCGCGCTCGAGCGGCGAACCGTCGACCGGTGGACCGGTGAGGATGGCGGTCGGCAGCGGAACTCACTCCTTGGAACGGGCACGTCGCGGCGCCGGGCGTCGGGGGCTGCGGGCAGCGCTCGGGCGCGGCACTGCCGTGGGACCCGGTCGGGCCGCGCGCGAGCCATGAGGCTATCGGATGGGCGACAGCCGCCGTTCGGCACGCGTTCACCGGCATCGGGTTGCCCGGGCGGGCGCCAGCATGGTCGATCATGAAGGACGGCACAAACGGCGCCCGCGGTTCCGCCGGATAGGGTTCCGGCATGACGTGGTTGATCACAGGCGGTGCCGGCTACATCGGAGCGCACGTGGTGCGCGCGATGCGGGGTGCCGGGGAGCGCGTGGTGGTACTGGACGACCTGTCCGGCGGGCTCGCGGAGCGGCTCCCCGGCCAGGTTCCGGTCGTGACCGGATCGGTCCTCGACCGCGCACTGCTGGACCGCACTCTCGCCGAGCACGGGGTGCGGGGTGTGATCCACCTCGCCGCACGCAAGCAGGTCGGCGAATCGGTCGAGGAACCGCTGCTCTACTACCGGGAGAATCTGCACGGCCTGACCGTGCTGCTGGAGGCCGTGGCCGGAGCGGGCCTGGACCGCTTCGTGTTCTCCTCCTCCGCCGCGGTGTACGGCATGCCGGACGTGGACCTGGTCACCGAGGACACGCCGTGCGACCCGATGAGCCCGTACGGCGAGACGAAACTGGCGGGCGAGTGGCTGGTGCGCGCCGTGGGCAGCAGGCACGGCCTCGCGACGGCCTGCCTGCGCTACTTCAACGTCGCGGGGGCGGCGGAACCCGCGCTGGCCGACGTCGGCGTGGCGAACGTCATCCCGCTGTTCTTCGACGCGCTCTCCCGGGGCGAGGCGCCACGCATCTTCGGGGACGACTACCCCACTCCGGACGGCACCTGCGTCCGCGACTACGTCCACGTCGAGGACCTGGCGGAGGCGCATGTGGCCGCGGCCCACCGGCTCGCGGCGGCGGCGGAGGCGGGCGAGGCGGCCCGCGACCTCACGCTGAACATCGGCACCGGCCGTGGCGTCTCGGTGCGGGAGATCGCCGACACCGTCGCGGAGGTCACCGGCCTGCGGGAGCCGGCGCCACGAGTGGCCCCCCGCCGGGCGGGCGACCCCGCACGCGTGGTCGCGGCAGCCGACCGGATCGCGCGGGAGCTGGGGTGGACGGCGACCCGTGACGTCCGTGACATGGTGTCCTCCGCCTGGGAGGGCTGGCAGCACCGCGCCCGCTGAAACCCGGCAGCAGCTGTGCGGGACACGAAACGCCTGGTCAGGGAGATGACAACGGTGTTCAGCGTCGCGTTGCCCCTGTCGGCCGCCCGTAGTTCACTGGGCACCGCCGCGGGACAGCGGTCGAGTCGGGCACGGGAGGCAGAGCATGGGCGCGGGGCACGAGCACGGGACGCTTCCTCCCGGAGGCGCGCCCACCGCGTCGGCCGCCCACCGCACGCGGCTGCGTATCGCCCTGGGCATCACCCTGACGATGACCGCGGTCCAGGTCGCGGGCGGCATGCTGGCCGACTCGCTGGCCCTGCTGGCGGACGCCGGCCACATGGCCACCGACGCCCTCGGCCTGGGCATGGCGCTGCTGGCGATCCATTTCGCCAACCGTCCCGCGGACGAGCAGCGGACCTTCGGTCTCGCGCGGGCGGAGATCCTCGCGGCGCTGGCGAACTGCGTACTGCTGCTGGGGGTCGGCGGCTATGTGCTGTACGAGGCCGTGCAACGCTTCGTGAGTCCGGCGGGGACCCATGGCGGCCTGACGCTGGTGTTCGGCGGGATCGGTCTCGCGGCGAACGCGGTGTCCCTCACCCTGCTCCTGCGGGGGCAGCGGGAGAGTCTGAATGTGCGCGGGGCCTTCCTGGAGGTGCTGGCGGACACGCTGGGCTCGTTCGCGGTGATCGTCGCCGGTCTCGTCGTCATGCTGACGGGTTGGCAGGCGGCCGACCCGATCGCCTCGCTCCTGATCGGGCTGATGATCGTGCCCCGGACGGTACGTCTGGCGCGGGAGGCGCTGGAGGTACTGCTCGAGGCGGCGCCGCGCCACGTGGACATCGCCGAGGTGCGGGAGCACATCCTCGCGGTGCGCGGTGTCGAGGACCTGCACGACCTGCATGTGTGGACGATCACGTCCGGGATGCCGGTGCTCTCCGCCCATGTCGTGGTCAGCCAGGAGGTGCTGGACACGATCGGCCACGAGCGGGTGCTGCACGAGCTCCAGGACTGCCTCGGCGCGCACTTCGACGTGGAGCACTGCACGTTCCAGCTCGAGCCGCGCGGACATGCAGCCCACGAAGCCAAGCTCTGCCACTGAGGTGGGGCACACTGGGCATGCAGCGGGATATCCCTACGAAAAGGACCAAAATGGCGAACAGCTCAGCGGCACCCATCCTGCTCGAACTGGTCGACGAGAACGGCACGACGACGGGCACGGCGGAGAAGTTGTCCGCGCACGCGCCTCCCGGGCGGCTGCACCGGGCCTTCTCGGTCTTCCTCTTCGACGACGCCGGCCGCCTGCTGCTGCAGCGTCGCGCTCTGGGCAAGTACCACTCCCCCGGCGTCTGGTCCAACACCTGCTGCGGTCATCCTTATCCGGGCGAGCCGCCGTTCGCCGCGGCGGCACGTCGCGTGGGCGAGGAGCTCGGGGTGGCGCCGTTCCTGATGCGGGAGGCGGGGACGGTCCGCTACAACCATCCGGATCCCGCCTCGGGGCTCGTGGAGCAGGAGTTCAACCATCTCTTCGCCGGCGTGGTGCGCGGCGAGCTGCGCCCGGACGCCGAGGAGGTGGCGCAGACGGCGTTCGTGACGGCGGCGGAGCTCGACGAGCGGCAGGCTGCGGGGGCGTTCTCCGCCTGGTTCACCACGGTGCTGGACGCGGCGCGCCCGGGCATCCGCGAGCTGACGGGGTCCGCGGCGGGCTGGTGAGCCCGCCGGAGCGGCCGGCGCTTCGCGACGGGTGAGGGCCTCAGGCCGTCCCGGGCAGCGGCAGCGCCGCCCAGATGATCTTCCCGCCGCTTCCGGTCTGCTCGACGTCGCAGAGCCCGCCGGCCTCTGCGACGATCGTCTTCACCAGCAGGAGGCCCCGCCCACCGGTGTGCTGGTGGGCGGGGTCGGCCTCCAGCGCCTTCGGACGGTAGGGGTGTGCGTCCTCGACGGCCACGCGCACCCACCCGGAGCCGATCGAGACCTCGACGCCGATCTCGGGCGAGAGGAGGGCGGCGTGCTTCACGGAGTTCGTGACGAGTTCCGAGACGATCAGGAGCAGTCCCTGCAACATCTCCTCGGCAACCGGCGCCTGCTGGCGCCGCACCAGATCCCGCACCGCGTGGCGCAGTTGCGGGACGGAGGAGTCGGTGGCGGGGGCTGTCAGGCGCCAGGTACCCCCGGACACCCTCGACTCCTCGCGCTCCTGCACCGGCGTTGCCACCTGAGTACCACCTTCCGCTGCCGGCGGACCGCTCCCGCGGACGTCCATCTGCCGCACCCCGCTTCCCTCACCGTTCTTGCACCTGTACTTGCATCGAGTGTTGGGACCTCACACCTCCCAACCCGCCGGCTGACCGCAAGTCGGCACTTATCGATGGCATGTGACAGATCGGGTTCGAGCCCATCCGTTCCGCGACAGAAGTTGTCGCAGCCTCTCGGCGAGAGATGACAGCAACGCGGATACGATCGGATCCATGCAGCTCCGCACCGAGTGCAACGACGGCGTCGCCACCGTCACCATCGACCACCCGGCCAAGCGGAACGCGATGACGCCCGACATGTGGCGGTCCTTCCCTCCGCTGCTCGACCGACTGGCCGCGGACACCGCGGTGCGGTCCCTGGTCCTGACCGGCGCACAGGGGACCTTCTGCGCCGGTGCGGACATCGCCACGCTCCGGAGTGACGGCGACCCGCGCGCCACGGCGGTGACGGGGCAGGGACTCGCGGTGGCGGCCGAGGAGGCCCTCGCCGCCTTCCCCAAGCCGACGCTCGCCCTGGTGCGCGGGCACTGCGTGGGAGGCGGCTGCCAACTCGCGGCGGCCTGCGACCTGCGATTCGCCGCGGAGGACGCGTGGTTCGGCGTCACCCCGGCCCGGCTGGGCATCGTCTACCCGGCCTCCTCCACCGAGCGGCTGGTACGCCTGGTCGGCCCCTCCACGGCCAAGCACCTGCTGTTCTCCGCGGAGCTGATCGACACGGAGCGCGCGTTGCGCTGCGGCCTGGTGGACGAGGTCCACCCCGGGGACCGTCTGGACGGCCGGGCCGCCGATTTCACCCGCACCCTGGCGACGCGGTCGCCGTTGACCCAGGCCGCGGCGAAGGAGTTCGCGGACGGCCGCGGCGATCGCGCGCGTGTGGCGCACTGGGAGCGCGAGGCCGCGGGGAGCGACGAGGCAGCCGAGGGCGTCGCCGCGTTCCTGGAACGCCGCCCACCGGTCTTCACCTGGTCCCCGTGAGACCTTCCGGGGCCCGCCCGTGCCGGGGCGGACACGTCGGGCATCGCTTCCCTCCGTGATTACCAGTGGGTAGCGTGCGGGGTATGACGACGACACTCCCCGACCGGGCCGGACGGCACTGCCACAACGCGCTCAATCCGCTCCACTCCGCGGCCTACTTCGCCCCCGACTTCGCGAAGGAACTGGCGCCGTACGGCATCGAGGACCCCCGAGCGCTCTATCTGGCCGGACGGGCCGCAGCCCTCGGAGCCGTCTCGGCGGGGACCGTCACGGCCACCTTCTACAACTTCGACCACGGCCTGGTCGCCCGCCACATCCCCGCCGTGTGGGATCTGGCCTCGCCGCAGACCGTGCTGGACGCCCGGATGCGCGCCGTGGACGCCATGATGCGGCGGCTGCTCGGCGAGGACGGCGTCACGCAGCCGACCGTGCGCGAGGCGGCGGACCTGGCACTGCGCGCGGCCGAGGGATGCACCCGGGCGGGACGCCCGCTCTACGCGGCCCACGCGGACCTGCCGGTCCCCGGAGAGGCCCATCTCGCGCTGTGGCACGCGGCCACCCTCCTGCGCGAGCACCGCGGCGACGCCCACATCGCGATCCTCCAGCACGCGGAACTGGACCCCTTGGAGGCCCTGGTCAGCCACACGGCCTCGGGACGGGGCATGGCTCCCAAGTGGGTGCTGGCGACGCGCGGTTGGGAGCAGTCCGACTGGGCCGCGGCACAGGACCGGCTGCGGAGCCGCGGCCTCCTCGACAACGACGGCGAACTGACCGACGACGGGCTCGCCCTGCGCAAGCGGCTGGAGGACGAGACCGACCGGCTCGACCGGCGGCCGTATTCACACCTGGGCGCGGAGGGCGTCGCACGGCTGACCGAACTCGCGGGCGGCTTCACCGCAGTGGCCCTCGGCAACGGAGCCTTCCCGGAGGACCTGCTCGGCAAGGAGTGACCCGCTCCGTCCACGGACGGCGAACCCGGCGTCGGGGACGCCGGGTTCGCCGCTGCGAGGAGCAGCCCGCCCCCTGGGCTGCCGCGCCGAGCGCGTCCGAGCAGCGCTCCGGGGCCGGCACCTGCCAGAATGCCTATCTCACCCGGCTGTACACCGGGTGCGGACCAGCAACGGACGGCGGAACGGATCAACGTGACGACCACCATCGAAGGCAGGATCGCCGAGGAGCTCGGCGTACGCGAGCGGCAGGTGAGGGCCGCGGTCGAGCTGCTCGACGGCGGTTCGACCGTGCCCTTCATCGCCCGGTACCGCAAGGAAGCGACCGAGATGCTCGACGACGCGCAGCTGCGCGCCCTCGAGGAGCGGCTGCGCTACCTCCGGGAGCTCGAGGAGCGGCGGGAGGCGATCCTGGAGTCGGTGCGGTCGCAGGGCAAGCTGGACGAGGCACTGGAGTCCCGTATCCGGGCTGCCGAGTCGAAGGCGCGGCTGGAGGACATCTACCTCCCGTACAAGCCGAAGCGCCGCACCAAGGCGCAGATCGCCCGCGAAGCCGGACTGGAGCCGCTGGCGGACGGCCTGCTGGACGACCCGTCGGTCGAGCCCGAGGCCGCGGCCGCCGCGTACGTGGACGCCGGGAAGGGGGTCGCGGACACCGCCGCAGCGCTCGAGGGCGCCCGCGCCGTGCTCACCGAACGGTTCGGCGAGGACGCCGACCTCATCGGCGAGCTCCGTGAGCGCATGTGGGAGCGGGGCAGGGTCGCCTCCTCGGTGCGCGAGGGCAAGGAGCAGGAAGGGGCGAAGTTCAAGGACTACTTCGATTTCGCCGAATCCTTCACGAGGTTGCCCTCGCACCGCGTGCTGGCGCTGCTGCGCGGCGAGAAGGAGGAGATCCTCGACCTCGCCCTCCAGCCGGAGGACCCGGCCGACGCACCGGACGACGGGACGCCCACCTCGTACGAGCGGACCGTCGCCGATCGTTTCGGCATCCGCGACCAGGGGCGGCCGGCCGACTCCTGGCTGGCGGACACCGTCCGCTGGGCGTGGCGCACCCGGATCCAGGTGCACCTGGGCATCGACCTGCGTCAGCGGCTCCGTACCGCGGCCGAGGACGAGGCCGTGGGCGTGTTCGCGTCGAATCTGCGCGATCTGCTGCTGGCCGCGCCCGCGGGGACACGGCCGACGATGGGCCTGGACCCGGGGCTGCGCACCGGTGTCAAGGTCGCGGTGGTCGACGGCACCGGGAAGGTCGCGGCGACCGACACCGTGTACCCCCATGCGCCGCAGAAGCAGTGGGACGCCGCGCTGGCCACGCTGGCAGCGCTCGCCGAGCAGCACGGTGTCGAACTGATCGCCGTCGGCAACGGCACCGCGTCCCGCGAGACGGACAAGCTCGCCGGGGAACTGGTGGCGCGGCTGCCGGAACGGAGGATGACCAAGGTCATGGTCTCCGAGGCAGGCGCCTCGGTCTACTCCGCCTCTCCCTACGCCTCCCGGGAACTGCCGGACTTGGACGTGTCGTTGCGCGGCGCGGTCTCCATCGCCCGCCGCCTCCAGGACCCGCTCGCGGAACTGGTGAAGATCGATCCGAAGTCCATCGGCGTCGGCCAGTACCAGCACGACCTGTCCGAGGTGAAGCTGTCGCGTTCGCTCGACGCGGTGGTGGAGGACTGCGTGAACGGTGTCGGCGTCGACGTCAACACCGCCTCCGCGCCACTGCTCTCGCGGGTCTCGGGCATCGGGAGCGGACTGGCGGAGAACATCGTCGCCCACCGCGACGCCCACGGCCCTTTCTCGAACCGGAAGGCGCTCAAGGACGTCACACGCCTCGGCCCGAAGGCCTTCGAGCAGTGTGCGGGCTTCCTGCGCATCCGGGGCGGGGACGACCCGCTGGACGCGTCCGCCGTGCACCCGGAGGCGTACCCGGTGGTGCGGAGCATGGTGAAGGCGGGGAGCACGGACGTCGGATCCCTCATCGGCAACACCAAGGTGCTGCGTTCCCTGCGTCCGGACGACTTCGTCGACGACGACTTCGGCCTGCCGACGGTGACCGACATCCTGCGCGAACTGGAGAAGCCGGGTCGGGATCCGCGTCCCGCCTTCCGGACGGCGACGTTCAAGGAGGGCGTGGAGAAGATCGGCGACCTCGCCCCGGGGATGGTCCTCGAAGGCGTCGTCACCAACGTGGCGGCCTTCGGGGCCTTCGTCGACATCGGCGTCCATCAGGACGGCCTGGTCCACGTGTCCGCGATGTCCCGGACCTTCGTGAAGGACCCGAGGGACGTGGCGAAGCCCGGCGACGTCGTGAAGGTGAAGGTGCTGGACATCGATGTGCCGCGCAAGCGCATCTCGCTGACGCTGCGCCTGGAGGACGACTCCTCGGGCTCCTCGGGCTCCGGCTCCTCGAAGGAGAGCGGCCAGGGGCGCCGGAGCGGCCGCGGGTCCGGCGGCCGGAGCGGGGCGCCCCGCCAGCGCCAGGGGGGCCGCGGCGGGAACGGCGGCCGAGGCGAGGACGGCGGCCGCCGCCGCGACCAGGCGCCGGCCAACAGCGAGATGGCGGAGGCGCTGCGCCGGGCCGGCCTGCGCTGACACGGCTGCGGAGTCCTACGGCTCCTCGCTCCTGACGGGAGGGTCCGCGACGGGCCCTCCCGTCGGCTTTCGGGCACCGACGGCGGGACAGCCGGCAGCCGACGCCACCGCGCCACCGGAGGTGTCCGTCACCCGCCCCCGACGCGCCGTGCACGAACAGTGGCACCCGCTCGCGCGCAAGGCGGGTTCCCACAAATCGGAGCGTCGCACCTGGTCGCCGGACCCCCCTTGCCCCGCCCGACGGTAACAACTTACGGTCTCGTAACCTACGGATCCGTAGGTCGAACCGCCCCCGTCGTCAGGAGCCTCTGTGACCGTCATCACCACCCAGCACACCGGTACGGACGGCTGGACCGACGCCCGGCTGCTCCATGCGCTGGAAGAGGTGGTGGAGAAGGAGTTGAACCGCCATCTGGCTGTGGCCAAGGACTGGATGCCGCACGAGTACGTGCCGTGGAGCGACGGACGGAACTTCGACGGCCCCCTGGAGGGCGAGCCCTGGTCGCCGGAGCAGTCCGGCGTCTCCGACATCGGCCGCATCGCCCTGGTGGTGAACCTGCTCACCGAGGACAACCTGCCCTCCTACCACCACGAGATAGCCACCCTCTTCGGGCGCGACGGCGCCTGGGGCACCTGGGTGCACCGCTGGACCGCGGAGGAGGGCCGGCACGGGATCGTGATGCGCGACTACCTGCTCGCCTCACGGGCCGTGGACCCGGTGCAGCTCGAGAACTTCCGCATGTCGCACATGTCGGAGGGCTTCGAGTCCGACAACAGGCACAGCATGCTCCACTCGGTCGCCTACGTCTCGTTCCAGGAGCTGGCGACGCGGATCTCGCACCGCAACACCGGGCACCTGGCGGGCGATCCGGTGTGCGACCGGATGCTCGCCCGCATCGCCACGGACGAGAACCTCCACATGATCTTCTACCGCAACCTGCTGCGGGCCGCGTTCGAGATCGCCCCGGACCTGACCATGCAGGCGGTCCGCGACGTCGTGGTGAACTTCCGGATGCCCGGCCACGGCATGCCGGGCTTCGAGCGGGCCGCGGCGAGGATGGCGATCGGCGGGGTGTACAACCTGCGCATCCATCACGACGACGTGCTCCAGCCCGTGCTCCGGTTCCTCAAGGTGATGGAGATCGACGGCCTCGGCCCCGAAGGCCTAGAGGCTCAGGAGGAGTTGGGCCTCTACATGGAAGGACTCGACAGCGAGGCGCGGAAGTTCGACGAACGGCTCGCTGCACGGGAGGCCCGGCGTGCCGCGCGCGGCGCCTCCTGAGAGGTCGGGCGGCCGTCACGCGGCCTCCGGTTCCTCCCGCAACCAGTAGTCCCCGCCGTCCTTCCGCCGCATCACTCCGTGGTCGACGAGGTACCGCCGGACGGTCACGTGGTCCACCGACGCACCGGTGCACCAGCCGCGCAGGATCTCGTTCACCTCGCGCTCGCTGTAGGCGGCGCCCGCGCGGAAGGACCGCTCGGCCACGTGCCGCAGCACCTCCCGGCGGCGGCCGAACTGCCGGGGCAGGGCCCGCAGGCCTTCGCCGTCCTCGCGCAGGAAGGTGCGCAGCAGGGCTTCGAGGCGTGTGTCACCCGTCCCGTGGTCGACACCCGGAGAGCCGGACGCCTCGGCTGCGGCGGCGGTACGGACCACCTCCTTCAAGTGGTCGGGACGGGCCCGGACGGCGCCGTCGAGGTACTCGACCAGGCCACCCTCGTGGAGCCGGCGCAGAGCCGCTGCGGTCTCCTTCGACGAGAGCCCCGCCGCCCGGGCGATCGCGGACGGGGTGGAGCTGCCGAGCACCACGGCGGAGAAGGTGCGCAACCGCGCGGGCTCGGCGAGCAGACCGACGATGCTGTGCGGGGTCATACGTCTCCCTGGGACGGTTCGATGCCGTCGGACGCCGAAGGCCGGCGCACCCGACCGCCGGGACGGTACGGGAGCCGCCGGACCGTGCGCGAGGGGTTTTCCGTGCCGGGCGCGGACTGCGCACCTCGGTGCCCCTCAGTACGCGGCGAACCGGTCGAGTGCGTCCAGCACGTGACGCAGAGTCCTCCCGTTGCCGAGGTGCCCAGCGTCGGTGACGACGAGGAGTTCGGCGTCGGGCCAGGCACGGGCGAGGTCCCAGGCGGTCTCGGACGGACTGCTCATGTCGAGCCGCCCGTGGACGAGGACGGCGGGTATGCCGGCGAGCCGGTGGGCGTCCCGGAGCAGGGCGCCCTCCTCCAGCCACGCACCGTGGGCGAAGTAGTGGCTGCAGATGCGTACCAGTGCGACACGTGCCGTCGACGGCCGGCCGCCGTAGGGGCGGGAGTTGCCGCCGAGCTCGCCCGACAGGACGGCGTCCTCCCAGTCGCACCAGTCGTTGGTGGCCCGCTCCCGCACGGCCGCGTCCGGGTGCTCCATGAGCCGGGCGTAGGCCGCGACGACGTCGCCGTCGCGGGGCGTTCCGGGTGCTCCGGCGAGGAAACGTTCCCATTCCTCGGGGAAGAAGCGGCCGACACCCCGGTAGAGCCATTCGATCTCTCGGCGCCGAGTGGTGGTGACGCCCGCCACGACGATCTGCGTCACGCGAGCGGGATGCTGCTCGGCGTAGGCCAGCAGCAGGGTGGAGCCCCACGATCCGCCGTACAACAGCCAACGGTCGATGCCCAGATGGGTGCGCAGCCGCTCCATGTCGGCCACGAGGTGTGCCGTGGTGTTGTGCCGCATGTCGGTGCCCGGGTCGCTCGCGTGCGGCGTGCTGCGTCCGCAGCCGCGCTGGTCGAACAGCACCACCCGGTAGCGTTCCGGGTCGAAGAACCGCCGCGCGCCGGCCCGGCACCCCGAGCCGGGACCTCCGTGCACCACGACCGCCGGTTTGCCGAGGGGGTTGCCGCAGGTCTCCCAGTACACGCGGTTGCCGTCGCCGACGTCGAGCATCCCGCTCGCGTACGGTTCGATCCTCGGATACATCCCCGGCCCCCTCCGCCGCCCGTCCCGCTCGGAGCGGCAACCCTCACAGCTCGACCATCACCTCGTCCAGGTCCTTCCGGCGGAGGTCCGGGACGCGTGCCCCGGCAGCCGGATAGCCGACGGGGACGACGTACGCGGCACGTTCCTCGGGAGGCCGGTCACAGACCTCGTTCAGGAACCGCATCGGGCTCGGGGTGTGCGTGAGGGTGGCCAGGCCCGCCTGGTGCAGGGAGGCCAGCAGCAGGCCGACGGCGATGCCGACAGACTCCTTGGCGTAGTAGGGCCGGGGGGAGTTCGGACCCTTGTGGACCTCGAAGACCACGATCACCACGGGCGCCGTCTCCAGGAACGGCTTGTCAGGGTCCGTGCCCAGGGACGCCAGCGCGTCCAGCCACTCCTGCGAGGCGCGGCGCTCGTAGAACGCCCGTTCCTCGGCCTCCGCGGCCTCGCGCAGCCGCCGCTTGCGTGCGGGATCGGTGAGCACCACGAAGCGCCACGGCTGCACGTGCGCACCGCTCGGGGCGGTGGCGGCCGTGCGCACCGCGGCGGCGACGACGCCCTCCGGGAGAGGGCGGGGGTCGAAGTCCCGGACGGTCCGGCGCCGCGCCATCACCTCGTGGAACTCCCGGGCCCGCGCGGCGGCCCGGTCGGGAGGGACGTGCAGCGGACGCAGCGGCACCGTGGGCGGGGGCGTGGCCTGGACCATGCGTTCAGCACAGCACACCCCACGTGCCCGGGCAATACGCGGGCGACGCGCCGGGAAGAAATCCGTTGCGCGCCGGTGACGGGCCGTCCGGCATGGTGCTTGCTGTGCTGCCGCCGAACGGAGAGGGACGTTGCTCGTCTGAGGTCGGAGACACCGTGTGCACCGGCACGAGCCGTGGCTGCCACACGTGCGACCTCGGGAGCGAACCGTCCCGTCCCGACGGAGCCCGCCTCCCGTGCCCGCCCGGTCGCGGCGGGCACCCGGTGTTCTCCATACGTGCCAACCAGTCGGTCCACCTGTCCTTCGCATGGCCGGACGGCACTCCCGTGCTGCACGGCCTCGACCTGTCCGTCGGCCCGGGCCGTACGGGCCTCATCGGTACCAACGGCACCGGCAAGTCCACTCTGCTGCCAATCTGGATCTGCTGAGCGTGCGGCAGCCGGCGGCTGCGCTCCACGCGTACGAAGGGGCACTGCTGGTCGCGCGCCACGACCTGCCGTTCCTCCAGTCGATCGGCATCACCCGGTGGATGCGGCTGGAAGACGGGCTTTCCGATGTGGCGGAGGAGGTGGTGTGAGTATCGTGCCTCCATGCGCGAGGTGCTGATCGTCGGAGGCGGCGTCATCGGGCTGACGACTGCGGTCGTCCTGGCCGAGGACGGCGCCCGGGTGCGGGTGTGGAGCCGAGAGCCGTACGGGAGCTCGACGTCCGCCGTCGCGGGGGGTCTGTGCTGGCCGTACCGCATCGAGCCGGTGGAGCTGGCGGCGACCTGGGCGGAGGAGTCGTTCGGTGTCTTCACCGATCTGGCGGAGTCTCCGGCGCGGACGGGGGTCCGGGTCGTGCCCGGCACCATGTCGGGCGACGGCACTCCGGCACGGTGGTCGGCGCTGGTGGGCGACCGTTCGCTGACGCCTCTCATCGACATGGCGCGGTACCTCCCCTACCTCCACGAGCGGTTGGAGAAGGCCGGCGGCCGGTACGAGCAGCGCTCCGCGACCTCTCCGGCCGCGGCGGCGCAGGAGGCTCCGGTGGTGGTGAACTGCACCGGTCTGGGGGCACGCGAACTCGCCGGGGACGACACGGTGGTGCCGGTCCGGGGCCAGTTGCTGGTCGTCGAGAACCCGGGGCTGGACCGCTGGTACGTGGCCGCGGGCTCGGGCAGTTCGCACTCCACCTATCTGCTTCCGCAGCCGTACGGTCTCGTCCTCGGCGGCACCGCTGAGGAGGGCGCCTGGGCCCTGGAGCCGGACCCGGCGACGGCCGAGGCGATACGGGAGCGGTGCGCCCGCGTACATCCGGCCGTCGGTACCGCGCCGGTGCTGGCGCACCGGGTGGGGCTGCGTCCGTTCCGGCCGGGCGGTGTCCGGCTGGAGGCGGAGCAGGTGCCGGGGGGCGTATGCGTGCACCACTACGGGCACGGGGGCGCCGGGGTCACCGTCTCCTGGGGAAGCGCCCGGGAGGCGGCCCGTCTGGTGAAGGAGCATTTCTCCGTCTGAGCCCACGCCCCGCCCGCACCGCCGTGCTTCCGCGGGCCCCGCATGCGCCATGGACATGACCTTAGTGGTGGCGCTAGACATCCGACACGTGTTCTGCAAAGCCCCCACCGAGTTGGAGGACTCGTGCGTCACAGACTGATCGCACCGGCCGCGGCCGCCGCCGTCCTGCTGCTGGCGGTCCCCGCCGCGGCGGCGCAGCCCTCGCCCGGAGCGCCCGGAGTGGGCGATCCCTACTATCCGACCTACGGCAACGGCGGCTACGACGTCAGCCACTACGATCTGCGGTTGCGCTACCGGCCGAAGAACGACCGCCTCTCCGGGACCGCCACCCTGCTGGCAACGGCGACGAAGGACCTCTCCCGCTTCAACCTCGACTTCGCACTCGACGTGCGCCGGGTCCGGGTGAACGGTCACCGGGCGGAGGTGGCGGCCTCGGGTGCGCACGAGCTGGAGATCACACCGGCCCGCCCGCTGGAGAAGGGCGAACGTGCCACGATCGTGGTCCGGTATGCGGGAACGCCGTCGAAGGTGAAGGTGAACGGCTACACCTCCTGGCACCGCACCCCGGACGGCGGGTTCGCGGCCAACGAGCCCGAGTCCGCCTGGTGGTGGTTCCCCAGCAACGACCATCCGACGGACAAGGCGACCTACGACATGAGCGTCGCCGTTCCCGACGGCACCGAGGCGATCGGCAACGGCACGCTGGAGGGCAAGCGTTCCGTTGCCGGCTGGACCCGCTGGTCGTGGCGTTCCCGCAAGCCCCAGGCGACCTACCTGGCGACACTGGCCGTGGGGCAGTACGACATCACCACCCACCGCACGGCGAGCGGACTCCCGATGCTGAACGCCTACAGCCTCGGCCTGGGCGAGGACGAGGGCGCCGCTCGTGCGAGTCTGGAGCGCACGGGCGAGATCACCGAATGGCTCGAGCGCCGGTTCGGTCCGTACCCGTTCGAGGCCGTCGGCGGATACGTCCCGGACACGGATGCCGGGTACGCGCTGGAGACACAGACCCGCCCGTTCTACAGCCCGCACTTCTTCGACGAGGGCGCGAACACCTACGTGGTGACGCACGAGATGGCGCACCAGTGGTACGGCGACAACGTCTCGGTGCAGCAGTGGGACGACATCTGGCTCAACGAGGGGCCCGCGAGCTATGCCGAGTGGCTGTGGTCGGAGCACGTCGGGGAAGGCACCGCGGAGGAACTCGCTGCCTACGCCTATGCCTCCATCCCCGCGGACGACGACTTCTGGGCCGTGGCGCCGGGTGACCCGGGTGCCGAGAACCAGTTCCACAGCGCGGTCTACACGCGCGGGGCGATGGCCCTGCAGGCGCTGCGCACCCGGATCGGCGACCGGGACTTCTTCGCCGTTCTGAAGGGCTGGCAGCAGCGGTACGGCGGCCGGGACGCCTCCGTGGGGGGGGGGGGGGGCCCCCCCCCCCCGGGGGGGGGGGGG
>NZ_JBJZOM010000024.1:0-56895 GCF_047200695.1 Streptomyces callyspongiae | reverse complement strand
GCCCCCGCCGGTCCCTCGGGCGGCCCCCGGGGGGGCCCCCCCTTCCGTGTGCGGGGCGGCGTGCCGCGCCGCCCCGCCGGGATCACTTCTTCCGCGGCAGCTCCTCACCGCTCTGCCCGTCGACGACCGGGCGGCCGTTCAGCGGCTCGTCCAGTTCGACCGTCACCTGCTGCTTCTTCGCCATCATGATGCAGGGCTCCTCGGAGCCGTTCTTCTCGGACTCGACGGTGACCGCCACCTTTCCGCCGCGGTCCTGGGCCTTCGCCCGATAGTCGTCGCAGACTCCGCCCCAGAAGGTCACGGTCAGCGTGCGGCCGTCCACGGTGTAGGACAGGGGAGCCGCGCCGTCACCCCCCGGGCGGACCGGGGCGTCGCCCCCGTCGCCCTGTTCGGGAGTGCGGAGGTACTCGGGCTCCACGGCCGGGAAGGCCACCTCGTAGGTGTCCGAGCCACCCAGCGGACGGACCAGGAACGTCCAGGCCGGCACCATGACCGGCCGGCCCTCGGAGTACTCGGTCGTCAGCCCGAACGTCGCGTCCGTCACCGGAACGGTCTGCGCGCCTTCCTCCGCGGTCCCGGGCTCGACGCACCGCACCACGTCGTCCGCCTCCGGGTAGCCGCCGAGCTCGCCGCCACCCGCGGGGCCGCCCTGTCCTGGCGTGTCGTCGCAGGACGGTGCCGGAGGACCGCTCCGGTGCTTGTTCAGCGCCTTCAGCGTCTCCTGCGCCGACATGACCGGGTACTCGGCGCCCTTCACCAGGTCGCCGAGGTGCCCGTGGCCCCGCACCAGGGTGCCGGTCGAGTCCACCGTGAAGGAGCTGGTCCAGTCGCGCACCGGGAGGCCGCCGGCCCGCGGTTCCGCACTCACCACGCGCAGCGCCCCGTATGTGCTGGAAGCGTCCAGCGCGGCGTGCTCCAGGTGCAGAGGCGCCAGCGCGGGCCGTACCGCCTGCTTCGCCCGCTCGGCCGGGACCGGGTCGCCCTGGTCCGGCGCCGGACCGCCGTCGCCCGGGAGCGGGTCGCAGGGCGACGAGGGGGCGTCCGGCCGGTCGCTCCCGGGCTTGCCGCACAGGTCGTCCCTGCCCTGCTGTCGACTCACGTACGACCACGAGGCGCCGCCGGCGGCCTCGCCCACGGTCAGCAGCGGTCCGGACCCGTCGGGCGCGCCCCCGACCCGCCAGCCGTCGCCCTGCCGCACCGGGTCGCCCGGCACGCGGAGGACCTTCGCGACGGCCGCGACCTCGGCCCGGGTGAGGTTGCCGTCAGGGCGGTGCACGGGCGCACTGCCCGGTCCCTCCGGCAGCTTCCCCTCCGCCTCGTAGACGGCGCCAGAGGGGTTCGGTTCTCCGGGCGCGATGCCGCGGTTGCCGCCGTCCCCGGATTCGGACCGGCCGGGAGTGTCCAGGACCAGCGGGGGCGGCTCGGAACCGCTGTCGGACGCCCGGGTCGCGCTCCCGGCCGGCTCGGTGGCGTTCGACGCCCAGTAGGCTCCGCCGCCGCCTGCCAGGACGACGGCCGTCGCCACCGAGGCGACGGTCAGCCGCCGTCCGCGCGGGTGGTGTCGCTCGGGGGTCTTGGAGGTGCTCACCAGTTCGCTCCTTCGGCTCCGCTCGTCATGTCGGGCCCGCATCCCGTTGCGGGACGCCCCTTGGACGGGGAGGAGGGGGGAACGGTTCCCGGCGGCCGCTCAGTCGCCGTAGTCGGACATGCCGTCGAGCAGGCGGGCGGCGCGCGCCGGGACGTGCACCCCGCGCGGGCGCGTCGGCTCCACCGCCGGACCGGGCCGGTCCTCCGACGGGGTTCCGGGTGCCGTGACCGGTCGCCGGCCGAAGGAGATCCGCGCGCCGTCCCCGCGGAGTTGTGCGAGCGAGTCCGGCTCCTCCCGGTCGTCACCGGGAGTCCGGCCATTCGTGCTGTCCGTGTCCACAACCGGACACTAATCATTTCCAGGACTCGGGGGAAAGGCCTACTATGTGGTAGTTACGTCCTGTTCGGCTGCGGAGCGGAAGCGGGTAGCGTTGTCGCGCCCGACATCCGTCCTCCGTCTGGAGCAGAATTCGCCGTGCGTATCGCAGTCTCCGGCTCCATCGCCACTGATCATCTGATGACCTTCCCCGGCCGCTTCGCCGACCAGCTGGTCGCCGATCAGCTGCACACGGTCTCCCTCTCCTTCCTGGTCGACAGTCTCGACGTCCGCCGAGGAGGCGTGGCGGCGAACATCTGTTTCGGGATGGGCCAGTTGGGTGCGCGGCCGATCCTCGTCGGTGCTGCCGGCGAGGACTTCGAGGAGTACCGCAGGTGGCTGGACCGGCACGGTGTCGACACCGAATCCGTCCACATCTCCGAGACCCGGCACACGGCGCGGTTCGTCTGCACCACCGACGCCGACCACAACCAGATCGGCTCCTTCTACACCGGGGCCATGAGCGAGGCGCGGCTCATCGAGGTGCAGTCCGTCGCCGATCGTGTCGGCGGTCTCGACCTGCTGTGCGTCGGTGCCGACGACCCCGAGGCCATGATCCGCCACACCGAGGAGTGCCGCTCCCGCGGTATCCCGTTCGCCGCGGACTTCTCGCAGCAGATCGCCCGCATGGACGGCGACGACATCCGCGTCCTGCTCGAGGGTGCGACATACCTGTTCACCAATGAGTACGAGAAGGGGCTCGTCGAGTCGAAGACCGGCTGGACCGAGGCGGAGATCCTCGACCGTGTCGGCGCCCGGGTCACCACCCTCGGCGCCCAGGGCGTGCGGATCGACCGCAAGGGCGAGGAGTCGATCCACGTCGGCACTCCCCAGGAGGAGGCCAAGGTCGACCCGACCGGTGTCGGCGACGCCTTCCGCGCGGGATTCATGACCGGCCTCTCCTGGGGCGTCCCGCTGGAGCGGGCCGCCCAGGTCGGCTGCATGCTCGCCACGCTCGTCATCGAAACCCTGGGCACCCAGGAGTACGAGCTGCGCCGCGGGCAGTTCATGGAGCGCTTCACGAAGGCCTACGGCGAGACCGCCGCGAACGAGGTCCGCGCGCACCTCCCCGACTGACGGGCGCGGCCCCACCGCACCCCTTCCGTCACGACATACCGCGTCCGCCCTGCTCCGCGCTGCGGCGGACGCGGTACGTCGTGCCGTCCGCGTCGACCCCCAGGTACTCGTGCCCCCGCATCCCGCACCAGGCCGGGATGTCCAGCCGTGCGGCGTCGTCGTCCGCGAGCACCGTCACCACTCCGCCCACCGGCACGTCGCCGATCACCTTCGCGAGTTCGATGACCGGCACCGGGCAGAGCCGGCCCAGTGCGTCCACGGTGACGGCCGCCTCCTTCCCACCGTCCTCCGCGGCCCCGGCCTCCTCCACCGCGGCGGACGCCCCACCGCGGGATGCCGCCGGAACGCCGGCGGCGTCCCGCACCGCGGTCACCGCCTCCGGAAGGGCGCGGAGGAAGCCGTCGACCTCCTCCTCGGTCGTGCCGGGCGGCAACGAGACACGCACGTTCCCCTCGGACAGCACGCCCATGGCGCGCAGCACATGACTCGGCGTCAGCGTGCTCGAGGTGCACGAGGAACCGGACGACACCGAGAAGCCGGCGCGGTCCAGGGCGTGCAGCAGCGCCTCGCCGTCCACGTACAGGCAGGAGAAGGTGACCAGGTGCGGCAGCCGCCGCACCGGGTCACCCACCACCTCGACGTCCGGGACCAGTTCGGGCACCCGCGTCCGGATGCGGTCCACCAGGCGGCGCAGCCGTGGCGCCTCCGCAGCCGCTTCCTCCTGCACCGCGCGCAGCGAAGCGGCCGCCGCCACGATCGCCGGGATGTTCTCGAACCCGGGGGAGCGGCCCGCCTCGCGCGCGTCCGCAGGGCCGGGCGGGTCGAAGCGCACACCCTTGCGCACGACCAGCATGCCGACGCCGCCCGGGCCTCCCCACTTGTGGGCACTGGCCGCCAGCAGGGACCACGGGCCGTCGACCGGGCCCCACCCCAGCGACTGCGCGGCGTCCACGAGGAGCGGGACCGCCGCCTCCCTGCACGTCCCGGCGACCTCCGCCACCGGTTGCACGGTGCCGACCTCGTGGTTGGCGCTCTGCAGGCAGGCGAGCGCGGTGCCGTTCGCCAGCGAGGCGGCGTACCGTCGGGGAGCGACCGCGCCGCTCCGTTCCACGGGGACCTCGGAGACCGTGCCGCCGTCCCGCTCGTGGGCCGCGGCCGCGTGCAGCACCGCGGAGTGCTCGACGGCCGACACCACCAGCCCGCGGCCGACGCGGTGCCGCGCGGCGGTGGCGCCGGCGATCCCGGTGTGCAGGGCCTGCGTGCCCGACGGCGTGAACACGAGTTCGTCCGGGCGGCAGCCGACGGCCTCCGCAGCCGCCTCGCGTGCCGCGTCCAGCAGTATCCGGGCGCGGCGGCCCTCCCGGTGGAGGCGTGCGGGGTCCGCCCACCCCTCGTCCAGTGCGGCCGTCAGCGCCTGCCGCGCGACGGGGTGCAGGGGCTGGGAGGAGGCGGCGTCGAAGTAGGGCACGCTTCACGCTAACGCCTGGCAGCTGCCCCGTGACGTGGGATGTCACCCCGAGGCGTCACCCGGGTCCTGGGCGGTCCCGTGCGCCGCGCAGCGGGGCCAGGGACAGGGGTTGTGCAACGGCGCGCCGTCGCCACGCGGGAGATCCGACCCTCCCCGCGCGACGCCAAATCGCGTCCAGTAAGGTTTGGCCCGCATAAACATCAAACCCTGCCCGCGCCACGGGCCGGCGCCCGACCACGCAAGACGGCCGAGCCCGGCTGAGCGGGCGAGACTCTCGGGAAGGCGCTACGTGAGTCCCAACGGCTCCGACCTCCCCCACCGCCCCCAGGGCGTGGGCGGTAACCCCATGTCGCAGCGCCCGATGCGGCGGATGCTGCCGCAGGTCCTCGCTGCGGGCCTGGTCCTGGCGACCGCCACCGGTTGCACATCCAAGGACTTCCCCCGCCTCGGTATGCCGACCCCGGTCACGGAGGAGGCGCCGCGGATCCTCTCCCTGTGGCAGGGCTCGTGGGCGGCTGCGCTCGCCACGGGTGTCCTGGTCTGGGGGCTGATCCTGTGGAGCATCGTCTTCCACCGGCGTTCGCGCACCAAGGTCGAGGTTCCGACACAGACCCGGTACAACATGCCCATCGAGGCGCTGTACACCGTGGTCCCGATCATCATCGTCGCGGTCCTCTTCTACTTCACGGCCCGTGACGAGGCGAAGCTGCTCGCCACCTCCGAGAAGCCGGACCACGTGGTGAACGTGGTGGGCTACCAGTGGAGCTGGGGCTTCAACTACATCGAGAACGTGGACGGCGACACCGCGACGGACGGCACCGACTCCAAGGAACTGGCCGCCATCCCGGACCGGATGAAGAAGGCCTTCCCGGAGGGCGCAGAGGGCGTCTACACCGCCGGCACCCCTGCCGACAGGAACTACCAGACCAAGAACCCGGGCCCCACCCTGTGGCTCCCGAAGGGTGAGACCGTCCAGTTCGTGCTGACCTCGCGGGACGTCATCCACTCCTTCTGGGCCGTGCCCTTCCTGATGAAGCAGGACGTCGTCCCGGGCCACACCAACCGCTTCCAGGTCACTCCGAAGCTCGAGGGCACCTACGTCGGCAAGTGCGCCGAACTCTGCGGTGTCGACCACTCCCGGATGCTCTTCAACGTGAAGATCGTCTCGCCGGAGAGGTACCGGGACCACCTGGAGAAGCTGGCGAAGAAGGGCCAGACCGGCTACATCCCGGCGGGCGTCGCCACAACCGGCGACGCCAGGAATGCGGAGACGAATAACCCGTGAGCATCCTCAACGAACCCCAGGGTGCCGCCGCGGAAGGGGTCGCCGGAACGGGCGACCCTGCGGCGCGCCGCACGGCGCCCGGCAATGTCGTGGTGAAGTGGCTGACGACCACCGACCACAAGACGATCGGGTCCCTGTACTTCATCACCTCGTTCTTCTTCTTCTGCATCGGCGGCGTGATGGCGCTCTTCATGCGCGCCGAACTCGCCCGCCCGGGCACGCAGATCATGTCGAACGAGCAGTTCAACCAGGCGTTCACCATGCATGGCACGGTCATGCTGCTGATGTTCGCCACTCCGCTGTTCGCCGGCTTCGCGAACTGGATCATGCCGCTCCAGATCGGTGCGCCGGACGTGGCGTTCCCGCGGCTGAACATGTTCGCCTACTGGCTCTACCTCTTCGGCTCGCTGATCGCCGTCGGCAGCTTCCTCACTCCGCAGGGCGCCGCCGGCTTCGGCTGGTTCGCCTACGCGCCGCTGTCCAGCGAGGTGTACTCGCCCGGCATCGGTGCGGACATGTGGATCATGGGTCTGGCCTTCTCCGGCTTCGGCACGATCCTCGGCTCGGTCAACTTCATCACCACGATCATCTGCATGCGGATGCCCGGCATGACGATGTTCCGCATGCCGATCTTCACGTGGAACGTGCTGCTCACCGGTGTGCTGGTGCTGCTGGCCTTCCCGGTGCTGGCGGCCGCCCTGCTGGTGCTGGAGTCGGACCGCAAGTTCGGCTCGCACGTCTTCGACGCCGCCAACGGCGGGGCGCTGCTGTGGCAGCACCTGTTCTGGTTCTTCGGCCATCCCGAGGTGTACATCATCGCGTTGCCGTTCTTCGGCATCGTCTCCGAGATCATCCCGGTCTTCAGCCGCAAGCCGATGTTCGGCTACGTCGGCCTGATCGCCGCGACGATCGCCATCGCCGGTCTGTCCGTGACGGTCTGGGCGCACCACATGTACGTCACCGGCGGTGTGCTGCTGCCGTTCTTCTCGTTCATGACGTTCCTCATCGCGGTACCGACCGGTGTGAAGTTCTTCAACTGGATCGGCACGATGTGGAAGGGGTCGCTCTCGTTCGAGACGCCGATGCTCTGGACCATCGGGTTCCTGGTCACCTTCACCTTCGGCGGTCTGACCGGCGTCATCCTGGCCTCGCCGCCGCTCGACTTCCACGTCTCCGACAGCTACTTCGTCGTGGCCCACTTCCACTACGTGGTCTTCGGCACGGTGGTCTTCGCGATGTTCGCCGGCTTCCACTTCTGGTGGCCGAAGTTCACCGGCAAGATGCTCGACGAGCGGCTCGGCAAGATCACCTTCTGGACGTTGTTCATCGGTTTCCACGGCACCTTCCTCGTACAGCACTGGCTCGGTGCGGAGGGCATGCCGCGGCGCTACGCCGACTACCTGGCGGCCGACGGCTTCACCGCGCTGAACACCGTCTCCACCATCAGTTCGTTCCTGCTGGGCATGTCGATGCTGCCGTTCTTCTACAACGTCTGGAAGACGGCGAAGCACGGCAGGAAGATCGAGGTCGACGACCCGTGGGGTTACGGCCGCTCGCTGGAGTGGGCGACGTCCTGCCCGCCGCCGCGGCACAACTTCCTCACGCTGCCGCGGGTGCGGTCCGAGTCCCCGGCCTTCGACCTGCACCACCCCGAGATCGCCGCTCTCGACCAGCTCGAGGAGACCGGTCGGCCCGATGCGGCCGGTCGGGGCGAGGAAGCCGTTGCCGGCAAGGAGGTCGGGAAGTGAAGATCCAGGGACAGATGTTCATCCTGCTCTCCTTCTTCATGCTCGCCATGGCGGTCGTCTATGGCGTGTGGTCGAAGGAGCCGGTCGGCACCACCGCTCTCTTCCTCACCTTCGGCCTGTCGCTGATGATCGGCTTCTATCTGGCGTTCACCGCGCGCCGGGTCGATGTCGGACCGCAGGACGACAAGGAGGCGGACGTCGCCGACGACGCCGGCGAGGTGGGCTTCTTCAGCCCGCACAGCTGGCAGCCGCTCTCGCTGGCGATCGGCGGTGCCCTGGCCTTCCTGGGCATCATCTTCGGCTGGTGGTTGTTCTTCTTCTCCTTGCCGGTGGTCCTCATCGGACTGTTCGGATGGGTGTTCGAGTACTACCACGGTGAGGCGCAGAACCAGTAAGTCTTGCGCATCCCACGGCGGGCCCCCGGGATTTCCCGGGGGCCCGCCGCGCGTGACGACCCGAACGGGCCATCACAGCAGGCCATCGGCCCCGTGCGCTCCTAGCGTCGAGGCATGACTGAACGAGCCAAGCACCGCACAGCGGTGAGCTGCGCCCTCCTCATGGGCCCCTTGGCGGTGGGGCTCACCGCCTGCAGCAGCGACGGGAACCCCCTTGCCGCGGCTCCGTACGACGCCGGCTCCCAGGTGAGCTTCAGCGCCGAGGACGGCGCTACCCGCGTCGACTTCCGCGACCCGCTCGTCATCACCGCAGAGGACGGGGACGGGCGCATAACCGACGTAGTGGCGACGGACGCCGCGGCCCGACGAATACGCGGTGCGCTGTCGGAGGACGGCAGCCGCTGGCACAGCACGGTCCCGCTGGCCGCCGGAGCGCGGTACACCGTCCGGGTGAGCACCGAGAACGAGGACGGGGAGCCCGGCCGCCGCACCATGCACTTCCGGACGCGTCCCTCCGACGGCAGGAGGCTCACGGTGGCCTTCGGCCCCGACAAGGGCACCTACGGCGTCGGCCAGCCCGTGGTCGCCGAGCTCAGTCACGCGGTCAAGGGCACGAAGCAGCGGCGGACCGTCGAGCAGGGACTCAGCGTGAGCTCCACCCCCCGGGTCGAGGGCGCCTGGCACTGGGTCGACGACCGGACACTCCACTACCGCCCCAAGGACTACTGGCCCGCCCACGCCACCATCACGGCCTCGGCGGCCCTCAAGGGCATACGGATACGCGACGGCCTCCAGGGCGGCGCCTCGAAGCCGCTGACCCTGCGCACGGACGACGAGGTCAAGGGCTTCGTCGACCTCGACTCCCACACCCTGGAGGTGTACCAGGACGGGGAGCGGATACGCACGATCCCCATCAGCGCGGGCAAACCCGGCTTCAACACCCGTCACGGCATCAAGGTGATCCTCAGCAAATCACCGTTCGTCCGCATGACCAGCGGCAGCATCGGCATACCCGCCGGCAGTTCCGAGTCCTACGACCTCGGTGTCCACTGGAACGCGCGTCTCACGCAGAGCGGCGAGTTCCTGCACGCCGCCCCCTGGTCCGTCGGTTCCCAGGGCGTTGCCAACACCAGCCACGGATGCACCGGCATGAGCACCGAGAACGCCCGCTGGCTCTACGACCTGGTGCAGCCCGGGGACGTCTTCTCCTACACCGGAGGCGGGGGAGAGCGTATGGCAGCCTTCGGCAACGGCTTCGGCGACTGGAATCTCAGCTGGAAGGAGTGGCGGGAGGGCAGCGCCCTGACGGGGCGCGGCGGATCGACCGACGCACCGGTGGGCGACGTGGAGTTCGCGCAGGCCCGGCTCCGGTTCGAGGCGTGATCGCGCGCGGGGGTGTCCGGAGGCCGGGTCTCAGGCCGCCCCGGCCTCCGGCGAGCGGTGGTCGCCCCGCAGCAGTCCGGCGAGGGCGTCCGCCAGCGCGACCGGGTCCACCGGGTGCGGTACCGCCGCCTCCGCCCGCGACCAGGTCGCCAGCCAGGCGTCCTCCGGACGGCCGATGAGCAGCAGCACGGGCGGGCAGCGGAAGATCTCGTCCTTGATCTGCCGGCACACGCCCATACCGCCCGCCGGGGCCGTCTCGCCGTCCAGCACGCAGACGTCGACGGTGCGTTCCTCGAGAGTGCTCAGCACGGCGGGCAGCGTCGCGCACTCCACGTACTCCACCTCGGGAGCGTCGGCGGCGGGGCGGCGCCCCGCGGCGAGCCGCACCTGCTCCCTGGTGTTGACGTCGTCGCTGTAGACCAGCACCGTGGCGGTCGGCTGCATCGTTCCTCCGCGAAGGGTCATTGTCCACGATCCGGAGCCGTCGGTGATCGCGGTTCCGTGCTGCCGGATGCTACTCCCTCGAGCAGCCCCCCGACACCGGTTCGCACGGTCTTGCGGAAGGCGGTCTGCCCAGCCCAGACGGCACGGACACACCGAACGGCACCCCCGGAAGCGAACCCGCGACGGGCGACCGACATAATGTCGGGCGTGGCGACAGCAACAGCAGTAGAAACCGGGCACGCGCATCCGTCGGTGAACCGGCCGAACCTCACCAGTGTCGGAACCATCATCTGGCTGAGTTCCGAGCTGATGTTCTTCGCGGCTCTGTTCGCGATGTACTTCACCCTTCGGTCGGTGACGGGCGCCGAGTACTGGGAGGCTCATGCCGAAGCGCTGAACATCCCCTTCTCCGCGGCGAACACCACGATCCTGGTGCTCTCCTCGCTCACCTGTCAGCTCGGCGTGTTCGCCGCCGAGCGCGGTGACGTGAAGAAGCTCAGGACCTGGTTCGTCATCACCTTCGTGATGGGCGCAGTCTTCATCGGCGGTCAGATCTTCGAGTACACGGAGCTGGTCAAGCACGAGGGCCTCTCGCTCTCCTCCGACCCCTACGGCTCCGTGTTCTACCTGACCACCGGCTTCCACGGACTGCACGTGACAGGCGGCCTCTTCGCCTTCCTGTTCGTCCTGGGCCGGACGTACGCGGCCAGGAGGTTCACCCACCACCAGGCCACTGCGGCCATCGTCGTGTCCTATTACTGGCACTTCGTCGATGTCGTGTGGATCGGCCTCTTCGCCACGATCTACCTCATCAAGTGACCCGGGCCGCGCGGCCCGGGTCCGCGCAGACACAGCCAGAAGCATCGACGCAGAAGATCCTGACACCGGGGTAATCCGTGAAAAAGCTCTCCGCACGACGGCGCCATCCGCTGGCGGCGCTCGTCGTCCTACTCTTCGCGCTGGCGGCCACCGGGGGGCTGTACGCCGCGTTCGCGCCGGCCGACGAGGCCAAGGCCGACACCAAGTCCGGCCAGTCCCTCGCGATCAAGGAGGGCAAGAAGCTCTACCTGGTCGGCTGCTCCAGCTGCCACGGCAAGGGCGGCCAGGGGACCAGTGACGGCCCGAGCCTGGTGGGCGTCGGCGCCGCGGCCGTCGACTTCCAGGTCGGCACCGGCCGCATGCCCGCGCAGCAGCCCGGCCCGCAGGCCCCCAAGAAGCCCAAGCGCTACTCGGACGCCGAGATCCAGCAGCTGGGTGCCTACATCGCCTCGCTGGGCCCCGGCCCGAGCGTCCCCACCGAGGGCCAGTACGACCCGGAGGGTGCCGACACCGCCAGGGGCGGCGAGCTCTTCCGCACCAACTGCGCCCAGTGCCACAACTTCACCGGTGAAGGCGGCGCCCTCTCCCGGGGCAAGTTCGCGCCGGACCTCGGCGACGTGTCCGAGAAGCACATCTACGAGGCCATGCAGACCGGCCCGCAGGCGATGCCTGCCTTCCCCGACACGGTCGTGCCGTCGTCGGACAAGAGGGACATCGTGGCGTACCTGAAGACGGTCAACAGCGATGAGGCCGAGAGCCCGGGCGGTTACAAGCTCGGCGGCTTCGGCCCGGTGTCCGAGGGCCTGTTCGCCTGGGTGTTCGGCCTCGGTGCGATGATCGCCCTGGCCGTCTGGGTCGCGGCCCGCACAGCGAAGGCCAAGAAGTCATGAGCAGCGAGACTGGATCCCACGACAACGTGTCAGACGACGACCCGAACGAGAAGCTGCCGCAGGGGCAGGACGAGGCGCACGGCCGGGAGCCGGATCTGGCGGAGAACCCGTTCCGCGACCCGGGACTCCCGCCTCACGAGCACCGCATCCAGGACATCGACGAGCGGGCCGCGAAGCGCTCCGAGCGCACCGTCGCCCTCTACTTCGTCCTGTCGATGCTGGCGACCGTCGGGTTCATCGCCTCCTACGTGACGCTTCCCGTCGACAAGATCGTCTACATCTGGCCCCTGGGCCACATCAGCGCGCTGAACTTCGCGCTGGGCACCACGCTCGGTGTCGCGCTCCTCGGCATCGGCATCGGCGCCGTCCACTGGGCACGCACCCTGATGAGCGACGTCGAGCTCGCGGACGAACGGCACGCCATCGAGGCGGAGCCCGAGGTCCGGAGCAAGGTCATGGCGGACTTCCGCCAGGGCGCCAAGGAATCGGCTCTCGGCCGGCGCAAGCTGGTGCGCAACACCATGTTCGGCGCGCTGACCCTGCTGCCGCTCTCCAGCGTCGTGCTGCTGCGCGACCTCGGCCCGCTTCCGGAGGACAAGCTGCGGCACACGCCCTGGGAGAAGGGCAAGCTGCTCATCAACGAGAACACCGGTGAGCCACTGCGGCCCGAGGACGTCTCGGTCGGCTCGCTGGCCTTCGCGCGGCCGGAGGGTCTGGAGCCCGAGGACGAGGACTTCAACACCGAGATCGCCAAGGCCGCCCTCATGCTGGTGCGCATCCAGCCCGAGGACATCAAGGACAAGCGGACCCTGGACTGGAGCCACGAGGGTGTCCTCGCCTACTCCAAGATCTGCACCCACGTCGGCTGCCCCGTCAGCCTGTACGAGCAGCAGACGCACCACGTGCTGTGTCCCTGCCACCAGTCGACGTTCGACCTCGCCGACGGTGCGCGTGTGCTCTTCGGCCCTGCCGGTCACCCGCTGCCGCAGCTGAGGATCAGCGTCAACGAAGAGGGGTTCCTGCAGGCGGAGGACGACTTCGCCGAACCCGTCGGCCCGGCCTTCTGGGAGCGCGGAGCATGAGTACAGAAGCATCGAAGAAGAAGGCGCCCGCCGGCGAGCGGGTCGCCGACTGGGCGGACGGCCGGCTGGGGATCTACACCCTGGCACGCGCCAACATGCGCAAGATCTTCCCGGACCACCCGTCCTTCATGCTCGGTGAGGTCGCGCTCTACAGTTTCATCATCATCATCCTGACCGGTGTCTTCCTGACGCTGTTCTTCGTGCCGAGCATGGCAGAGGTCGAGTACCACGGCTCCTACGCGCCGATGCACGGCATTCGGATGACGGAGGCCTACGCCTCCACGCTGGACATCAGCTTCGACATCCGCGGCGGTCTGCTCATCCGGCAGATCCACCACTGGGCGGCGCTGATCTTCCTCGCGGCCATGTGGGTCCACATGATGCGCGTCTTCTTCACCGGCGCGTTCCGCAAGCCCCGCGAGGTCAACTGGCTCTTCGGCTTCCTGCTGCTGGTGCTCGGCATGTTCACCGGCTTCACCGGCTACTCCCTGCCGGACGACCTGCTGTCCGGCACGGGTGTCCGGTTCATGGAGGGCGCGATCCTGTCCGTGCCGGTCGTCGGCTCGTACCTGTCGATGTTCCTGTTCGGCGGGGAGTTCCCCGGGCACGAGATCATTCCGCGGTTCTTCGCCGCCCATGTCCTGCTGCTTCCGGGCATCATGCTCGGCCTGCTCGTGGCGCACCTGATCCTGGTCTTCTACCACAAGCACACGCAGTTCGCGGGCCCCGGCCGCACGAACAAGAACGTCGTGGGCATGCCTCTGCTGCCGGTGTACATGGCCAAGGCCGGCGGCTTCTTCTTCCTGGTCTTCGGCGTCATCGCGGTGCTGGCCGCCTCGTTCTCCATCAACCCGATCTGGGTGCTGGGGCCGTACCGTCCCGACCAGGTGTCGACGAACGCGCAGCCCGACTGGTACATGGGCTTCTCCGAGGGCCTGATCCGCTTCATGCCCGGCTGGGAGGTCAACTTCGCGGGGCACACCCTGGTGCTGGGCGTGTTCATCCCGCTGCTGATCTTCCCGCTGGTCCTGACGGCGATCGCGGTCTATCCGTTCATCGAGGCGTGGGTGACCGGCGACAAGCGCGAGCACCACATCGCCGACCGTCCGCGGAACGCACCGACCCGTACCGCCTTCGGTGTCGCCTGGATCACCCTCTACATGATCCTGCTGATCGGCGGCGGCAACGACCTTGTCGCCACGCACTTCCACCTGTCGATCAACGCGATCACCTGGTTCGTACGCATCGGCTTCTTCGTGGGCCCGGTGCTGGCGTTCATCGCCACGAAGCGGATCTGTCTGGGTCTGCAGCGGCGCGACAAGGAGAAGGTGCTGCACGGACGCGAATCCGGCATCATCAAGCGCCTGCCGCACGGCGAGTTCATCGAGGTGCACGAGCCGCTCAGCCAGGAGCAGCTCCACACGCTCACCGCCCACGACCAGCAGGAGCCGCTCGAACTCGGCCCGGAGCGGGACGAGAACGGAGTGAAGCGGAAGATCGGTGCCGGCCAGAAGCTGCGGGCACGGTTCAGCAAGAGCTACTTCGACGCGGAGACCGGCCAGGTGCCGAAGCCGACCGCCGAGGAGTACCGGGAGATCACCAGCGGCCACGGCCACCACTGATCCCCGACCGCTCGGGTCGCCGCACCGCGGGCCCCGTGCCCTCCGGAACCGGAGGGGACGGGGCCCGCGGTGTCCGCACGGGCGCCGCGACCACGGCGGCCCGTCGCGCGGATAGGGTGTGGAGCGAGCGGGAGGCGGCCGCGGCGGTCCCTCCCGTCCAAGCCGTGCGGCAGGTGCCGCCGGTCCGTCCACGGTCCGCCGGGTCCCCGGCCGGGCCGACGAACCCAGGAGCGTGCAGCATGAACACCGTTCCCGACGTCGGCTCTCCCGCCGGAGACGGCCTCACCTGGCCCGACGTGCTGAGCGCTCTGCTGGCGGGAGAGGATCTGTCGTCGGCGGCGTCGGCCTGGGCGATGGACCGCATCATGCGCGGCGAGGCCTCCGACGCTCAGATCGCCGGCTTCGCGGTGGCGCTGCGGGCGAAGGGGGAGACCGTCGAGGAGGTCGCCGGTCTCGTCCGCACCATGTACGAGCACGCCCACACGATCGAGGTCCCGGGCCGTACGGTCGACATCGTCGGCACCGGCGGCGACCGGGCGAAGACGGTGAACATCTCCACGATGTCCGCCATCGTGGTCGCCGGCACCGGGGCGAAGGTCGTCAAGCACGGCAACCGTGCCGCGTCTTCCGCCAGCGGTGCCTCGGACGTGCTGGAGAAGTTGGGGGTCAACCTCGACCTCGCCCCGCAGCGGGTCGTCGAGGTCGCCGCGGAGGCGGGCATCACCTTCTGCTTCGCGGTGAAGTTCCACCCCGCGCTCCGGTACGCGGGTGCGGCCCGTGCGGAACTGGGCGTCCCGACGCCGTTCAACTTCCTGGGCCCGCTCACCAACCCCGCCCGTGTGAGGGCCCAGGCGACAGGCGTGGCCGACGCACGCATGGCTCCCATCCTGGCCGGAGTGCTCGCCGACCGCGGATCCTCCGCCCTGGTGTTCCGCGGCGACGACGGTCTCGACGAGCTCACCACCACCGCCACCTCCACGGTGTGGGTGGTGAGGGACGGTGCCGTGCGGAAGGAGAGCTTCGACCCGCGCTCGGTCGGGATCCCCATGGTGCCGGTGGAGGCCCTGCGAGGTGCCGACGCCTCCTACAACGCCGACGTGGCACGCCGCCTGCTGGACGGCGAGCAGGGCCCCGTGCGCGACGCGGTGCTGCTGAACTCCGCCGCGGCACTGGCCGCGCTCGACCCGACCGACGAGCCGCTCACCGAGCGTCTGGCCGCGGGAATCGCGCGGGCGGCGGAGTCCCTCGATTCGGGCGCGGCGAAGGCCGTCCTGGAGCGCTGGGTCGCGGCCAGCCAGGCGTAGCGGGGAGGGCGCCCGTGTGGGTCGGCCGCTCCGGGCGCCCCTCGCTCACACCGGTGGGGCCGGGACCGGCCCCCGGCTCAGGCGTCCAGACCGATCGAGAAGGCGGCCTCCAGGTCGTGCTGCGAGTAGGTGCGGAAGGCGATGTGGGTCTCCGTGTGCTCGACACCGGGAACCTTGCTGATGCGCCCGGGGATGACATCCGCCAGGTCGTCGTGGCGCGCCACCCGGACCAGGGCGATCAGGTCGTGCGCACCCGTCACGGAGTACACCTCGCTCACACTCTCGATCGCCGCGATCTGCTCGGCGATCTCCGGGATCCGGTCGGTGCTGGTCTTGATGAGCACGATCGAGGTGATCATGTGAGGTCCCTTCGTCGGGGCGGCCGTACGGAAGCGCAGCCGGGCGTAGCGGAAGCCGAGCATGAAGCCTACGACGTGCGGGGGGCACCCTGGTCCGTGACCGCCGTCGTCGTGCCGCACCCGTCCGGCAGGCTGTCCGGCCGCATGCCGGGTCCGGAGCCCGACCGGCCGGGGTGGCCGCGTGACGAGCGGGGCAGGAGAGCGGGCACCCCGGCCCTGCCGGGCCGGACGGTGACGCGCCGGCCACGGCACCCTCCGGACGAGGTGCACCGGGTGTCGCAGGCCGTAGGCTGATCTGCAGTGCACCCGGCCGGACGCGGCCGGTGGCCCCGACCGTCGAGGAACGGGGCGTCCGCAGTGAGAACATCGACTCCGTCCGGTGCCGTCGGCGTGATGCGGTGGACCCGGGCGAACCGGTCGAACGGCCGGGCGCCCGGAAACGCACGGACGGTCGGGCGTCGGCGGACCGGAACGGGACGGAACGGGCAGGTGTGAACGGTGGAGGAACGCGGCGGGGCCGAGAGCGGCGGACGCGTGCCGTCGGACGAGGTGCTCGACCGCCCGCTGCCCGAGAAGGTGCGGCGCCGGGTTGTCGCGCTCACCGGTGAGGCCGTCGGCGGCCTGACCGTCGCGGAGCTTCCGGCACCGCTCCGTCAGTACGCGAGGTTCACTCCGCAGCGCCGGACCCGGTTCGGCGGGAACGCCATGGCGGCTGCGCTGGAGAGCGATCCCGTGTTCCGGCAGCGCATCGCGACACGGCTCCGGGAGCAGGCGGCGGAGCTGGCCCGGGCGGTCGAGTCCGGGACGCCTCCCGCTGCTGCCGATCCGGTGGAGGTGGCCGCCACGGCGTACGTGCTGCGTCCGCCCGGCTGGTCGAAGCTCGTCGCCGCCGCCGGGGAGGAGGCCAAGCGCGCCCAGGCCGAGCAGGTGGAGGAGGAGACCCAGGAGGAACTGGGCCGTCTGCGCGAGGAATTGTCCCGGGCCCGGGCCTCCGCCCGCAGCGAGGCGGAACGGTCCCGCAGCGAGGCGGATGCGGCTCGCAAGGAGCTGGAGGCAGTGCGGCGGAAGCTCCGCAGCGCGCAGAGCGACGTCAAGCGCGGAGAGGCGGCTCTGCGCAAACTGCGCGCCGAGAGGGAGGAGCAGCGCTCCGCGCACGCGGCGGAGAAGGCGGCGGGGGACAGCGAGGTGCGCCGTCTGAAGACCCGGCTGGCGGATTCCGAGTCCGCCCTGGAGGCGGCCCGTCGTGCCGCCCGCGAGGGCCGCAGTGTCGAGGACATGAGGGTGCGGCTGCTGCTGGACACGGTCCTGGACGCCGCGCAGGGGCTGCGGCGCGAGTTGGCGCTGCCGCCCGCCGAACTCCGCCCGGCCGACACTGTCGAGGCCGTCGAGCCGGGCCGGATGAGCCCCCAGGACGTCGCAGCGCGGGCCTTGTCGGAGACCGACCCGGCATTGCTGGACCAGCTCCTGGCACTGCCGCAGGCCCACCTGGTGGTCGACGGCTACAACGTGACCAAGACCGGCTATCCGACGATGCCGCTCGACAAGCAGCGGCTGCGCCTGCTGGGTGGTCTGGCGGTGCTCGCGGCCCAGACCGGGGCAGAGATGACCTGCGTCTTCGACGGCGCGGAACTGGCTGCTCCCGTGCTGCTCGCTCCGCCTCGCGGTGTGCGGGTGCTGTTCAGCAAACCGGGTCAGACCGCGGACGAGTTGATCCGTCGCCTGGTCCGTGCCGAACCGCCGGGCAGGCCGGTCGTGGTGGTCTCCTCGGACCGCGAGGTCGCCGACGGCTGTGCGGCCGCGGGAGCCCGTCCGGTCGCCTCTGCCCTGCTGCTGCGCCGACTCGCCCGCACATAGGGAGTCTTGCGGTTTACGGGGGAGTTGGCGGGCAACGTCGCTTCGTGCCCGTATTGCTCCTACGTTCCGTCAGGTCGCCGTTGCTGCGGGTGGACGGGGAGCAAAGAAATCTGTGATGTGCGAGCTATTTTCGGTGAGAGATTTGATCCGATCAGATGTACGTGGCTAATGTCTGGCCACGAACCGCCGCGAAGCCGATCACTCGTCGGGAGTGACAGCGGAGGTACCGCCTCGTCCCACGAGCCGACTCCCCAGGGCGAGTGGGGCCGGAGCAGAACCGGCCGGCAGGCGGCTGAGGAAGAAGGAGCTCGCCCCAGTGGCGTCCCACCGTCGTCCCAAGCAGCCCAGTCGCACGCGCATCAACGTGCTGACGGCAACCGCCGCCGCCGCTGTCGCGGTCACCTCGCAGACCGCTCAGGCGGCCCCGTCCAAGCCTTCGCTGGACGAGGTGAAGTCCAAGGTGGACAAGCTCTACGAGGAAGCCGAGAAGGCCACCGAGAAGTACAACGGTGCCAAGGAGAAGCAGGAGAAGCTGCAGAAGGAGATCAGTGATCTCCAGGACACCGTGGCGCGCGGCCAGGGCGAACTGAACGGCATGCGCGACCACCTCGGTTCGATGGCGACCGCGCAGTACCGCACCGGGGGCGTCGACCCGTCCATCCAGCTCTTCCTCTCCTCCGACCCCGACGACTACCTGGACAAGGCCGCCACGCTCGACCAGCTCAGCAGCAAGCAGAGCGATGCGCTGGAGAAGATCCAGGACAAGCAGCGCAGTCTCGAACAGCGCCGCACCGAGGCACGCACCAAGCTCGAGGACCTCGCGGAGACCCGCAAGGAGCTCGGGAAGAAGAAGGACCGGATCCAGGGCAAGTTGTCCGACGCCCGGGACCTGCTCAACACCCTCACCGCCGAGCAGCGCGAGGCCATGCAGCGCGCCGAGGCTGCCGCCACCGCGGACGTCGACCTCGGCAGCGCACTCCCCGCCTCGCAGCGGGCGGGCGCGGCCCTCAGCGCGGCACAGGGCAAGATCGGCTCTCCGTACGTGTGGGGGGCGACCGGGCCGAGCTCCTTCGACTGCTCCGGCCTCACCTCGTGGGCCTACGCCCAGGCCGGTGTCTCGCTGCCGCGCACCTCGCAATCGCAGGCGAGCGCGGGCGCCCGTGTCAGCGCCGACAACCTCGAACCCGGCGACCTGGTGCTCTACTACAGCGACCTGCACCACATCGGTCTCTACGCCGGCAACGGTCAGGTTCTCCACGCACCCAAGCCGGGTTCGTCCGTGCAGTACACCTCGTTGAACAGCATGCCGTTCATGTACGGCGTCCGCGTCGGCTGACGTTTCCGTACCCCGCGGGGCGTCCCCGGCGGCGCCGACCCGCCGACGTCGACCGTCGTTCTTACGGGTGGTTCCGCCGCGGTGGCCCGCACTCCGCCGCACGCCGTTGACCTGCACGCTCTCCGTTCCGGAGCGCCGCCCAGGGACAGCCGTAGCCGATCGGGCTCGTGGACCCTCTGTAAGCAAGTCGCTACATTCTGCCGGGCACATCGCCCAGTGGAAGGAGCGCGGCCGTGGTCCCGCACCGGTCAGACCGGCACGCCGGTACGCCGTCCGGCAGACGCCCGGCGGTCCGCGCCGGCGTTCTCGGCGCCGTCGCCGTCACCGCCCTCACCTCCGTTCCGGCCGACGCGGAACCGGACGGCGGAGTCCAGCCCGATCCGGCGGCGCGCGTCGACCGCCTCCACGCACGTGCCGAAGCAGCCACCGAGAAGTACAACGCCGCGGCAGCACGGATCGCGGAACTCCGGGCACGGATCGAGGACGTCCAGGACCAGGCGGCACGCAAGCAGGTCGTCGTCAACCGGCTCCGGCGCCACCTGGGCCGGCTCGCCGGCGCCCAGTACCGTTCCGGGGTGCTGGACCCCTCCGTCGCGCTCCTGCTGTCGTCGGACCCGGACACCTTCCTCGCGAAGGTCGCCACTCTGGACCGTATCGGCGCGCGCAACGCGGAACGGCTCGGCAGACTCCGCGAGGCGCAGCGGGTTCTCGCCCAGTACCGCACCGAGGCGGACAGCCGGCTGGCGGAGCTGCGCAGCCGCCGCACCGCCCTGCTGCGGCACAAGAAGACCGTCCAGCGGCGGCTCGGCGCGGCACAAGAGGTGCTGGACCGGATGCTGCCCGCACAACGTGCCGCCTACGAGCGCGCATCCCGCGGGGAGGGACGGGACCCGGGCCCGCTCACCGCCGCGGGGGCCCCTTCCGGCCGCGCCGCCGCGGCCGTCGCCGCGGCGCGCAGCGTGGTCGGGGCACCCTACGGATGGGGCCAGGCCGGACCGTACGCCTTCGACTGCTCCGGACTGACGCAGTGGGCCTACGCCCGCGCCGGCGTCTCGCTGCCGCGCACCTCGCAGGGGCAGGCCCGCGCCGGACGGTGGGTGCCGCTCTCCCGGGCACGGCCCGGCGACCTCGTGGTGTACCGGCAGGACGCCTCCCACGTGGCCCTGTACGTGGGAGGCGGCCAGGTCGTGCACGCTCCCTATCCGGGAGCGGCCGTCCGCTACGATCCGGTCGGCATGATGCCGGTCTCCCGCGTCACCCGGCCCTGACCGCCGGAGTCCGCCGGCGGGGCATCGAGCCCGTGCGGAAGCGGCCGCACCACTACACTCGCGGCGTGAAGGCACGCCGATCCGGCACGGTGCGCAGCACCGTCTGCCTCCTCGCCGCCGTGCTGCTCGGCCCGCTCGGATGCGCGCCAGGACCGGGCAGCGGGCCCGCCGGGCAGGGGGCACCCGTGCAGGAGAAGGCCGCACAGGCCCTCTTCGACCGGCGGGCGGCAGCCGTGCGGGCGGCGGACCCGCAGCGCTTCCTCGGGACCGTCGATCCCCGGGCCCGCACGTTCCTGCGCCGGCAGCGCCTCGTCGCCGCCAACCTGGCCCGGCTGCACCCGGTCTCCTGGCGCTACGACCTCCGCCGACTCGACCGGGACGGCGACCGGCCCCGTGCGGAGGTCGAGCTGAGCTACCGCCTCACCCGGGACACCGACACCCCCCGGCACCTCACGCAACGGTTCTCCCTGCGGCGCACGGCGGGCCGCTGGCTGCTGGGCGGACACGCCGGCAGCACCCGGCGGCAGCTCTGGGAGCAGGGCCGGCTCCGCGTCGAACACGGGCGCCGCAGCACGGTGCTGGGAACGGTGGACCGCGCGACGCTGCGGGGCGTCGCGCGGCGTGCCGAGCGGGCCGTGTCCGCCGTCTCCCGCCACTGGCCCGAGCCGTGGTCCCGCCGCACCCTGGTCCTCGTTCCCGCCTCCCTGCGGGACATGGCGGAGCTGCTGGGCGGCGAACCGTCCCGCTACGCGGGCCTCGCGGCCGTCACCACCGGGCCGTCCGCGAGCACCACGGGAGAGGGGCGGCACATTGTCGTCAACCCGGAGGCCTTCCAGGAACTGAGCGACCGCGGACGGCAGGTGGTCCTCACCCATGAGACGGCGCACGTGGCGACCCGCGCCCGCACCGGACCCGGTACGCCGCTGTGGCTCTCCGAGGGACTGGCCGACTGGTTCGGGCACCTCGGCACCGGGACGGACCCGGCCGCGGCCGCACCGGTCCTGACCCGGTCCGTGCGGGACGGGCGGGTGCCCCGCACACTGCCCGCGGACGGCCGCTTCCAGGCCACCGGGGACCCGGACGCCCCGGCCCTCGCCTACGAAGGCGCCTGGATGGCCTGCCGGCTGGTGGCGGACCGCTGGGGCTCCGACCGCCTCGCCGCGCTCTACACCGCGGTGGGGGCCGGGAAAGGCGCTCCGCGTGCCGTCGTGGACCGGGCCCTGCGGGACGTGCTCGGCGTCGACACCGCCGCCTTCACCCGCCTGTGGCGTTCCGCTCTGCGGCAGCAGCTGTCCCGGTAGCGGGGAACGCCACGGCCGTGCGGGGACCGTGGCGGGCGGGCACCCGCTCCAGGTCGGCGGCCGCCGCGCGAGCCCTGGCACCCGCTTCCCGCGGCTCGGTGACGGTCGTCCGCCACAGGCGCCGGCCCGCGGACAGGCATGCGGCGACCAGCAGGCCGTTGCGCACCACCAGCAGCGAGAGCCCCAGCCAACTGCTGGCCACCACCTCACCGAACCAGATCGGGAACTCCAGCATCGTCACCGCCGTCGCCGCCACGACCATGACCGCGGGCGGACCCATCCGGCTCGCACGCAGGCAGAGGCACACAGCCGCCACCGCCACGAGCCACACCATGTATTGCGGGCTGATCACCCGGCTCGTCGTGACGAACAGCAGCAGTGCCGTGAACGCGGCATCCGCCGGAGTGGACGCGGTCCACTCGCGGGCACGCACCCGCCACACCAGCAGCCAGGCGAACGCCGCAGCGGTCAGGACCAGGGCGGCCGCACTGACGAACTCCACGTACGGGCCCAGGAACTCCACCGAGCCGTAGTGCAGCAGCACCTGGCCCTCCCAGCCGGCGTGGCGGGCGAGGTGGAAGACCAGAGCCCCCAGGGACTCCACTTCGGTGCCCCGGTCCCGTTGGGCGGTCAGGAAGTCGAAGGCGCCGGGCATGCGCAGCGTGAACGCGGTCGCCGCACCCGCCGCGGCGATGCCCGCGGCGCACCAGGCGACGCGGGTGCCGCGCCCCCGGGGCGTGCCGAGCAGCAACAGTGCGGGCCACACCTTCAGCAGCGCGCCGAGCCCCGCCAGCGCCCCGCCCACTGCCGGTCGGCGCACCAGCAGCAGCAGTGCGGCCACGGCCACGGCAGCCACCACGACGTCGTACCGCGCGTACGCGGTGGGCCCGAGCAGCGGCAGGCCCACCACCCAGCACCAGGCCCCCGCGCGGCGGCGGCCCCGCCCCCGGCCCGCTGCCAGCAGCTGGGCGAACACCACCGCGTCCGCCACGCAGACCACGACGAAGAATGCCGCGCTGTAGCCGAGGAACGGCAGCGCTCCCGGCGCCAGAACGGCCGCCGCGGCCAGCGGTGGGTACTGCCAGGTGACGTCGCCCTGCGGGAAGGAGCCGGTGCGCAGCACGTCGAACCAGCCCTGGTAGATGACCGACACGTCGCTGGTGACGTCCGGCCCGGGGAAGGGCAGCACGTGGAACACCAGCAGCAGGAGAACGGTCCGGGTGGCGATCCAGACGGCCGGGGCGGCGGCGGTGGGCAGGCGCATGACGACGACAGTACCGCCGCGGCGGCACCCCGACCTGCCCGCGGAACCCCGCCGGTCGCCCGGGCGGTGTCGGTCCGTGCGACCGGCGACCCGGTACTGTCGGTGGCGATGGACACGACCGCTCCGCGCACCACGCTGATCGTCACCAACGACTTCCCGCCCCGGCCCGGCGGGATCCAGGCGTTCCTGCACAGCATGGCGCAGCGGCTCGACCCGGAGCGGGTGGTCGTCTACGCGTCCACGTGGAAGCGGTCCGCGGAGGGCAGGGAGGCCACCGCCCGCTTCGACGCCGAACAGCCGTTCACCGTGGTGCGGGACCGCGCCACCGTGCTGCTGCCCACGCCGCGGGTGACGCGCCGCGCGGCCGCGTTGGTGCGGGCGCACGGCTGCCGCTCCGTGTGGTTCGGCGCGGCAGCGCCGCTGGGGCTGATGGCTCCCGCGCTGCGGCGTGCCGGGGTCGAGAGGATCGTGGCCACCACCCACGGCCACGAGGCCGGTTGGGCCCGGCTGCCGGGCGCCCGGCAGTTGCTGCGACGCATCGGCGACGGGACCGACGTCCTCACCTATCTGGGTGAGTACACCCGGTCTCGCATCGCTCCGGCGCTGAGCGCCGAGGCGGCGCGTCGCATGGAGCAGCTTCCGCCGGGGGTCGACGAGCAGACCTTCCACCCGGACTCGGGCGGGGACGCCGTGCGGGAGCGGTGGGGGCTCGCGGGACGACCGGTCGTGGTCTGCGTGTCACGCCTGGTGCCGCGCAAGGGGCAGGACACCCTGATCGAGGCGTTGCCACGGATCCTCGCAGCGGTGCCGGACGCGGTGCTGCTCGTCGTCGGCGACGGACCGTACCGCCGGAGGCTGGAGGAACTGGCCCGCGCCCGCGGTGTCGCCGACGCGGTGCGGTTCACCGGCGCGGTGCCCTGGGAGGAGCTCCCGGCGCACTTCGGCGCGGGCGACGTCTTCGCGATGCCGTGCCGGACGCGCCGCGGCGGGCTCGACGTCGAGGGCCTCGGGATGGTCTACCTGGAGGCCTCGGCGACCGGACTGCCCGTGGTGGCGGGTGATTCCGGCGGCGCCCCCGACGCCGTCCTTGACGGGCGGACGGGCTGGGTGGTGCGCGGTGGGGCGCCCGACGAGGCGGCGGAGCGGATCGTCGCACTCCTCCGCGATCCGGTGCTCCGCGCCCGCATGGGGGAGCGTGGCCGCACATGGGTGGAGTCCCGGTGGCGCTGGGACCTCCTCGCGGGCCGGTTGCGCGCCCTGCTGCAGCAGGAGGAGTGAACGGCGGAGCCGGAGGGCGCCTCCCGCCTCGTCCGCTACCCGGCAGGGGCCCGGGGTTCCTGCCGCGTGGCCGGTCACCGCTGCCGGAGCCTCGGCCGGTCACCCGAAGAAGACGCTGACCTCGTCGTAGAGCTCGGTCGGCACCGTCTTGATCCGCGCGGCGGCGTCCGCCATCGGGACGCGGACGATGTCGGTGCCGCGGAGCGAAACCATCGCGCCCCAGTCGCCCTCGTGCACCGCATCGATGGCATGGAGCCCGAACCGGGTGGCGAGCCAGCGGTCGAAGGCGCTCGGCGTGCCGCCGCGCTGCAGGTGACCCAGCACCGTGGTGCGGGCCTCCTTGCCGGTGCGGCGCTCGATCTCCTGGGCGAGCCATTCGCCGACGCCCGACAACCGGACATGCCCGAACGCGTCGCGGGTGTCGTCCTTGAGCACCATCTCCCCGTCCCGGGGGACGGCGCCCTCCGCGACGACCACGATGGGGGCGTAGCTCGCCTTGAACCGGGACTCCACGTACGCGCAGACCCGGTCCACGTCGAAGGGGTGCTCGGGGATGAGGATGCAGTTGGCGCCGCCGGCCAGCCCCGAGTGCAGTGCGATCCAGCCCGCGTGACGCCCCATCACCTCCAGCACCAGGACGCGCATGTGGGACTCGGCGGTGGTGTGCAGCCGGTCCACGGCCTCCGTGGCCACCTGCACCGCGGTGTCGAAGCCGAAGGTGTAGTCCGTGCCGGAGAGGTCGTTGTCGATGGTCTTCGGGACGCCGACGCACCGGACGCCGTACTCGTGCGTGAGTCGTGCGGCCACGCCGAGGGTGTCTTCGCCGCCGATCACGATGAGTCCGTCCAACTCCGTCTCGGCGAGGGTCTCCTGGATTCGGCGGACGCCGCCGTCCTGCTGGAGAGGGTTCGTGCGGGAGGACCCCAGGATGGTGCCGCCGCGCGGCAGCGTGCCGCGCACCGCCGGAATGTCCAGCGGCACGGTGTCCGCCTCGAGCACGCCCCGCCAGCCGTCCTTGAAACCGACGAACCGGTCGTCGTACTCCTGGACTCCCTTGCGCACCGCGGCCCGCATGACCGCGTTCAGGCCGGGGCAGTCGCCCCCGCCGGTGAGTACTCCGACCCGCATGGGAGCTCTCCCCTCTCGGTGACCGGGCACGCCATGCGGTCACGCTAGCGGCGACCCGCGCCGGCCGCGGTGTGTGCGGCGGGGACATTCCCGCACCGATTCGGGCGTCACCCGTACGGAGGACGAGTCGGGCTCACTCCTCGTCGAGGCCCTGCTCGATCGCGTAGCGCACCAGCTCGACGCGGTTGTGCAGCTGCAGTTTGCCGAGGGTGTTCTGCACGTGGTTCTGCACCGTGCGGTGCGAGATGACCAGCCGCTCGGCGATCTGCTTGTAGCTCAGCCCCTTCGCCACCAGGCGCAGCACCTCCGTCTCCCGGTCGGTGAGGTGCGGTACGTCCCGCTGCTCCTGACGGGGTGCGGCGGGATCGCCGGCGAGCCGCCGGTACTCGCCCAGGACCAGGCCCGCCAGGCCGGGAGTGAACACCGGGTCGCCGACCGCGGTGCGCCGCACCGCCTCGATCAGCTCCTCGGCGCTCGCCGACTTCACCAGGTATCCCGTGGCGCCGGACTTCACCGCCTCCAGCACGTCCGCGTGCTCCCCGCTGGCCGACAGCACCAGCACCCGGGGTGCGGAGTCGGGGCCGACCAGCCGCCGGCACACCTCGACACCCGGCAGCTCCGGCAGGTTGAGGTCCAGCACGAGCACGTCGGGCGCGGCGGCGCGTGCCCGGCGGACCGCCTGCCTGCCGTCCCCCGCAGTCGCCACCACCGCGAACCCCGCGGCCTCCAGATCGCGTGCGACCGCGTCCCGCCACATGGGGTGGTCGTCGACGACCATCACCGTCGGCGCGTTACGTTCCCCGGTCTCGTTCTCAGACATCCTTCGGCACCCTCAGTTCCACTTCGGTGCCCTGTCCCGGCACCGCCATCCACTCCGCCGATCCGCCGAGTTCGGCCAGCCGACCCCGTATGGACAATGCCACGCCCATGCGGCCCTCCGCCTCCGCGGCGGCGAGACGGCCGGCGGGAATCCCGGGGCCGTCGTCGCGGACCGTCACCACGACCGTGTCCGCCTCGTCCTCCAGCAGGATCCACGCGTGCGCCGCCTCTCCCGCATGACGCCGTACGTTGTCCAGCGCTGCACCGACCGCCGCGGCCAACTGGCGGGCCGGTTCCGCGGCGAGCAGTACGGGCGTACCGGGTTCGGCGAAGGTGACGCGGGCGCTGCCGTACGCGGCGAGGGTACGCCGCAGGTCGTACGGTCCGTCCTCCTCCGGGCCGGCGCCGTCCCCGGACCCGGCACGTCCCCGCGCTGCGAGCTCCGGACCGTTCTGCCGCGGCAGCGCGTCGCCCCGGCTCGACACCAGGGCCCGCAGCGCGTGTTCCTGCTCCCCGGCGAGCCGCCCCAGTTCCGCCGCCTCACCGCCCAGCGAGCTGCCGCGTCGCTGCACCATGGCCAGTACCTGGAGCACACTGTCGTGGATGTCGCGGGCCAGCCGCTCCCGCTCCCGGGTGGCCGCCTCGATCTGCAGGGCGCGGGCCAGGGTGCGTTCACTCGCCCGCGCCACTTCGACCACGTAGCCGATCGCGATACTGGCGACGCAGACCAGCAGCACGTTGTGCACCGTGTCGCGGGACCACGCACCGCGCTCCAGCAGGTTCGCCGCACCGACGAGTGCGGAGGCAGCCGCCGCGGGTCGCCAGCCTCCCTTGATGGCGAACCCCAGCACGGCGCCGGCTGTCCACACCGACGGAAGGGTGTGCACCCCGCTCGCGATCCGCTCGGGCGTCTCGACCAGCGCGGTGAGCAGGATGCCGGACAGCGCGACGGCCATTTCCCCGACGAGGAACGGGTAGCGGCAGCGCGACTCCGACAGCGTCCGCGTCACCGTGCCGAGGGTCCAGACGACGAGGACGGCGAAGTACGCGACGGCCACGCGCGGGCGAAGGTAGTGCTCGTGCGCCAGCACGCACAGGCCGACGGCGTAGGCCGCCGTCAGCAGACGGTAGGCGGTCAGCGCACGCCACAGCGGCTGCTCCACCGACATTCTCGCCGGCATGCTCCTCATCCCCCCTGACAGTGCCGTACTAGGCGGCGCTTCTGCTGTCGTCCGTTCCCGGAAGACGGTGCCGCCGTGCGGCTGTGGACCTCTCCGTGCGGCCGTCACGACCCGCAGCGGGGCCAGGGGCCCCCGCCGATCCCCGGGACGACTGCCGCGCCCCCGCCTCCGGCGCCTCCTTGGCTTCCTTCGCCTCCTCGGCGAGCCGCCGCTTGGCGGCGGTGGCGTAGACGTCCACGTACTCCTGCCCCGACAGCTTCCGGATCGCGTACATGACCTCGTCGGTGATCGCCCGCTGGATGAAGCGGTCCTGCTCCATGCCCTGGTAGCGCTGGAAGTCGAGTGGCCTGCCGATCCTGATGCCCGGCCTCATGAGCTTCGGCACGACCGTACCCGGTGGCTGGATCTTCTCGGTGTCGATCATCGCCACCGGGATCACCGGCGCCCCGGACCGCAGGGCCACCCGGGACAACCCGCCGGGTTTGCCCCGGTACAGCCGGCCGTCGGGGGAGCGGGTCCCCTCGGGGTAGATGCCGAAGAGTTCGCCCTGCTCGAGCACCCGCAGACCGCTCCTTACCGCGGCCTCGCCGGCACCCCGCGCGCCCGACCGGTCCACGGGGAGCTGCCCCACCCCCTTGAAGAAGGCGGCTGTGAGCCTCCCCTTCACGCCGGGCGCGGTGAAGTACTCCGCCTTGGCGATGAAGGTGACCTTGCGGTCGAGGACGGCGGGCAGGAAGAAGGAGTCGGAGAAGGAGAGGTGGTTGCTCGCCAGGATCGCCGGGCCGGTGGCGGGCACGTTCTCCAGGCCTTCCACCCAGGGGCGGAAGACCAGCTTGAGCGAGCTGCCGACCGACAGCTTCATCGCGCCGTAGAACACCCGAGGACCTCCTGTACCGATCGGATCGAGCCTATCCCGCCCCGGAGGCGGTGCGGCGGCTCGCTCCGCGCCGCGCTACCGGGTGACCCCGCGCACGCGTAGGGTGGCATCGTTCCCGTCCGTGCCGTGCGAAGGGAGACCGCGGTGCCGATCCTCCCCGGAGCCGAGCCGATGTTCCACGACGGCTCGCAGACCGGTGTGCTGATGTGCCACGGATTCACCGGCTCGCCGCAGTCGCTGCGCCCCTGGGCGAGGTACCTCGCCGAGCGTGGCCTCACCGTCTCCCTGCCCCTCCTCCCCGGTCACGGCACCAGCTGGCAGGACCTGCAGGTCACCGGGTGGGAGGACTGGTACGCGACGCTGGAGCGGGAGCTGCGGTCCCTGCGCGACCGCTGCTCCGAGGTCTTCGTCTGCGGACTGTCCATGGGTGGTGCCCTCGCCCTGCGGCTGGCCGCGCGGCACGGCGACGCGGTGAGCGGCCTGGTACTCGTCAACCCGGCCGCGACGTTCCCCCGCCCCTCGGGGTACGCGCTGCCCGTGCTCCGGCACCTGGTGCGCTCCACGAAGGGCCTGGCCGACGACATCGCCGCGCCCGGCTCCCACGAGCTCGGCTACGACCGCGTGCCGCTGGATGCCGCCCTGTCGCTGCGCAACCTCCTCCGCCTGCTGCGCGGAGACCTTCCGCAGGTCACCCAGCCGCTCCTGCTCCTCCGCAGCAGGACGGACCACGTGGTGCCCCCGGGCGACTCCGGGGTGGTGCTCTCCCTGGTGTCCTCCACCGATGTGACGGAGACCGTTCTGGAGGACAGCTACCACGTGGCGACCCTCGACCACGACGCACCGCGGATCTTCGCGGACAGCCACGACTTCATCTCCCGTATCGCAGCGAGGAAGACGGCACGTGACGGAGCGTAACCCGGAACCGGGCGGCCACGGCGACGACCGCGAGCCCACCCTCCCCGCCGACGAGGAGGCCGCGTGGGCCGAGATCGTCGCGGGCTACGGCGACGAACCCGACTCGCGGCCGGACCTCCGGGAGCAGCAGGACGCGGCAGCGGACGACGGTGGAACGGAGGGCCGCGGGCAGCAGGACGCCGAGGCGGACGACGCGCCGCCGGGCGGGCCGGTCCGCAGCTTCACGGTGTACCGGGCCGGTACGGGACCCCGCGACTGGCGGGCTCCCGAGGAACCGGACGACGACCACTTCGTGCCGCCGGAACCTCCGCCACTGCCGGAGGCCGACACCGTCACCAGGTTCGGCTGGGTCGCCGCCCTCGGCGGCCCGCTGCTGCTCGTCGGCGCGGTCCTGTTCGGCGTACCCCTCTCGTGGTGGATCCTCACCCTCGGTGTGGGGGGCTTCCTCGGTGGCTTCGCCACCCTGCTGACCCGGCTGCGCGACGACGACGATTTCGACGACCCGGCCGGGGGAGCGGTGGTCTGAGGGGGCGCGAATCCGGCAGTCTGCCGTCCCGGCACACTGCCGGTTGACGGCAGTGTGCCGGGACGACCCGCCTGCGAGAATGGCCGCCCGCCGCCGGAGACGCCGGTGGCGGGCGACGGGAGGAGGGGGAACCGACCGTGCTGACCCTGTTGTTCGTCTTCACCGCTGTCGCCGCTCTCACCGGCTGGCTCGTCACGCTCGAACTGCGGCGCGAGCGGGCCCGGGCGGGCAGCGACGGCTGACCCGGAACGGCGTCATTCCGTATCCGCCGGGTGCTCCGTCCCGGCAGCCGGCGGCACCCGCAGCGCCGCCAGCACCGGCAGGTGGTCCGTGGCCGCCCGCAGATCCTGCTCGCTGACCCCGGGCAGGCCGGCCGGAACACCGCAGCCGAGCACCTCCACGCCGCCGGACGCCAGCACCGCGTCGATGCGCTGGTGGGGGCGGTCCGCCGTGGAGGTGTGCTCGCCGCCCCAGGGCGCGGCCGACCAGCCGTCCTGCAGGGTATCCGTGAGCAGCCGGAAACTGCGGCCGCCGGGCCGCTCGTTGAGGTCACCGGCCGCGACGATGTGGCCGGCGGTGCGGTGCATGCTCCGCACGCGGTCCAGCAGCAGGCCCGCCTGCGCGTACCGCTCGTCCGTCTGCAGACTCAGGTGGCAGCTGAGCACTCCCAGCCGGGCGGCCGGCCCGCCGGCCCGCAGCGGACCGAATCGGAGTCGAGCCGTGGCGAAGCCGCGCCGGTGGAGACCCGGGGTCCGGGGCAGCAGGACATCCTCGGTGTCCTCCACGTGCGCGCGCAGCGAGGCGAGGATCAGCGGGCCGCAGGCCGTCGCGCCGCCCGTGACGTGCACCAGTCCGCTCTCCCGCGCCAGCCGGGCGGCGTACTTCCGCCAGCGGAAGAACCGGGGCGCCTCCTGGACGCAGACGACATCGGGGGCGCACGCCCGGACGACCCGGGTGAGCGCCCCCACATCGTCGCGCATGGAGCGGACGTTGTAGCTGAGCAGCCTGACGACGGCGGTGCCGTCCGGTTCGCTGCGCGAGGCCGGGAGGCCGGCCGACGCGGGTGCGGGTTCCGCGCTTCCCCTCACGGCGGTCATGGCCGCAGACTACGCCGCCGGCCGCCGCGGATCAGCCCTGACGCGCCAGGTCGGCCGCACCCACCAGGCCCGCCTCGCCGCCGAGTTGGGCGGACAGCACTTGAGCGTGGGGGCGCCAGTTGCCGCCCACCAGCCACCGTCGGAACGACTTGCGGATCGGGTCGAGCACCAGATCGCCCTCGTCCGACACGCCACCGCCGACGATGAACGCCGACGGGTCGAACAGCGACGCCAGATCCGCCAGCCCGGATCCCGCCCACCGGGCGAGCTCCCGGAAGGCGTCCACCGCGACCGGGCACCCGGCCCGCGCCGCCTGACTGACGTGGCGGCCCTCGATCCCCTCGGGGGTGCCGTCGCCCAGACCGAGCAGGATCTCCGCGTTCTCGGGTGTCGCGGCGGCCCGCTGCCGGGCGTACCGGACGAGTGCGCGGCCCGACGCGTACTGCTCCCAGCAGCCCTGGCTGCCGCAGCCGCACAGCAGCCCGTCCGGCACCACCCGGATGTGGCCGAACTCCGCAGCCACGCCGAATCGGCCGCGGTGCAGTTTGCCGCCGATCACGATGCCGCCGCCGAGGCCGGTGCCCAGCGTGATGCACACGACGTCGTCGTGGCCCTGGCCCGCGCCGAAGCGGTACTCGCCCCAGGCCGCGGCGTTCGCGTCGTTCTCGACCACGACGGGCAGGTCGACGCGCTGCTCGACCTTGTCCTTCAGCGCTTCGTGGCGCCAGTCGATGTTGGGGGCGAACAGCACCGTGGCGCGCTTGTCGTCGACGTACCCGGCCGCGCCGATACCGACCGCCTCCACCGGATGGTCGGCACCGACCGTGCGGACGGCGTCCGCGAGAGCGTCGACGACGCCCTCGGCAGTGGGCGGGGTCGGAACCTTGCAGGTGTCGAGAATCGAGCCCTTCTCGTCGACCACTCCGGCCGCGATCTTGGTGCCTCCGATGTCGACGCCGATGGTGAGTCCCATGTGTCCCTCAGTTGTTCCGTCGATCCCCGCTGCGCACGAGGGTACCCGAGGAGGTGTGGCGCACAGCACGCCGTGCGCCGGCCGGGCGCGGGCGCCGAGCGGCGCGGATCAGTCCAGGTCGATGCGTTCCGGCCCGGGCGGCCCCTCGCCGTCGTCAGGGCGCGTCGTGCCGTCCGTGCCGTCCTTCGGGGGCTTCGGCTCCTGCGGGCCGGGCCCCGACGACCAGCGCTGCTCCTGCCCCTGCACGGCGGCCCGGTACGCGGCCGCCAGTTCGGTGCCCGCGGCGGCCAGATGGTCGAAGACCTGCGGGTTCCGCTCCATCACCGGCTCGACCGCGGCACGTGCCCGGTCGAGGAACTGCTCCGCGAAGCCCTGCACGGCGAAGGCGCCGGCGTTCCCGTTTCCGCTCCGTCCCCGGCCGGCGAACCTCTCCGAGACGGCGTCGGCGAGCTTCCTCAGCTCCTCGGCAGCGCTGACGGGCTGCGGCCCGTGTGCGGACCGGTGGCGGTCCCGTTCGGCAGCGAGATCCTCCGCGCAGGCCTCGCCCCAGGGGTCCGCGTCGTCGTGTGCGCCGGGGCGCTCGGAGGCATCGCTCATCAGGACTCCCGGTCCGGGGATTCGGTTTCTCCTCCCGACGTTACCCGACCTCACCGTCCCGGGGCCGCGGACCGGAGGCCGCGGGAGCGCCGGGCCCTCGGGCGCCACCTCGGAACGGCCACAGGTCCGGGTCCGGCTCGAGACGCACGCACAGTTCGCCCCTCTCGAAGGCGGCCCCCACCACCCGGCAGCGTCGCAGTGCGGAGGGCAGCGGCACGGCGCGCCGGTGGGAACCCACCGACAGCAGCAACTCGTCACCGCGCCGCACCAGCCCCAACTCCTCCTTGCGCGCACCGGGCAGTGCCAGACGCAGCCGCAGCATGCCCTCCGTGGCGAGGCGGTCCTCCACCACCGGGCCGTTCCTCCGGGCGGTTGCCGGAGCCCGGTCGGTGAGGCGCGCGAGTCCCGCCCGCTCGGCCAGAGCGGTGAGGGCCTCGGCACCGCGCGGCGACCGTCCCAGGTGCGGCACTTCCCGGACGGGGAGAGCCCGTTCGGGTCCCCGGAGGGCCTTCACAGCGGCCTGCTGTTCACCGGAGAGCCCGGCGAGCCAGGCGTCCCGGGTGCCGGTCGGCAGCATCCGGTTCGCGACCACCGCCTCCAGGCGCAGGCCGTGCAGCGCCAGCGCGGCACGCACTGTGCCGAACCGTCCGGCGGTGAGCGGACCGGGGTCGACGACGTACTGCACCGTCGTCCTCTCGGACTCCAGCAGGGCCTGTACGCGGGTCAGTTCGCCGAGGAAATCGTCCGCTGCGGCGTACAGCGCGTCAGAGGGCATCGGGACGCCGGCCAGTTCCGCGAGCATCGGGCGGAGCGCCCGTGCGGCCTGCTTCTGCGGCGGCAGCAGCCGGTCGGTCAGGCGCCGCACCTGCGCGGGGAGGGCGAGGGTGTGCAGCGCCTCCGGCACCGCCGGCAGGTCGACGACCAGCGTCTCCCACGCACCGGAGGCGGCGGCGGTGCCGAGTGCGCGGAGGAGGGCGAACGCGGAGGCGCCCGGCAGGGGGACGAGTTCGTCGTCGTCGAGCGGCTCCGCTCCGGTGAACTCCCAGAGGGCACCGGCCTTTCGGCGCATGGCGTCCGCCAGTGCGAGCAGTTCCGCGTCGGGGTCGGTCCGTGCGGCCCACAGGCCCGGTAGTACTTCGGCGGGACGTCCCGCCGGTACGTCCGTGCCCAGGACGCACTCCGCGACTCCGGCCTCCTCGGTGGTCAGCAGCAGGGTGCGCCCGCCCCGCTGTCCGGCCGAGAGCGCGGTCGCGGCGGCCACGGTCGTCCGGCCCGCTCCACCGGGACCGGCGACCAGGACGATCCGCGGGGCCGGCGGGTCGCCGTTCGGGTCAGTGGGCATCGCCTTTGGCGGGGCCCCCGCCCTCGGCGCCGGGCTGCCCGGCGCCCGACTCCACCCGCTTCTTCAAGCCGTCCAGGGCGCGGTCGATGATGACCTTCTCCGCCTTGCGCTTGATCATTCCGAGCATCGGGATCTTGACGTCCACCGTCAGTTGGTACGTCACACGGGTGCGGCCACCGCCCACCACCGGCTCCAGGCGGTACAGGCCGTCGAGCGCGCGCAGCATCTGCGAGGTCACCAGCGACCAGTGCACCTCGTGCTCGCCGACCCAGTCGTAGGCGAGGGTGTGTTCGTCCCGGATGGCCCCGGCGTCCAGCAGCAGCCGCACCTGCTCGGCACGGCCCTCGGCGTCCGTGGAGAGGACCTCCGCCTCCTTCACCTCACCCGTCCACTCCGGGTAGCGCGCGAAGTCGGAGATCACGTTCATCACTTCGGCCGGTGCCGCCTCGATGATGATGCTCGAGCTGGTGTGTTCCGCCATCGCCCTGGCTCCTCGCTTGCTCCGGGTACGGTACCGCCGCCGCGCGCCCTCCGGCGTGCGCCGCCGGCCACCGCGCGCCGTGGCAGGCTACCGCGCGGGCCGCGCCGCCACGCTCACCACTCCAGCACCCAGGGCACACCGGAGTGGTTGAAGTGGCCCACGTTGACGCATTCGGTGTGGCCGAGACGCATCCTGCGGGCCAACGGCTGGTGGACGTGCCCGAACAAGTGGTAGCGAGGCCGCACCGTGCGCACCGCCTCCAGCAGGGCCGCACTCCCGCGCTCGAACCGGCGGGCCACCGTGTCGTAGCAGAGTTCCGGCACCTCGGGCGGGATGTGCGAGCACAGCACGTCGACCTCGCCGAGGGCGGCTACCTTCTCGGCGTAGGTCTCCTCGTCGATCTCGTACGGCGTGCGCATCGGCGTGGGCAGTCCGCCGCCGACGAAACCGAAGCGCAGGCCGCCGATGTCGGCCGTCTCGCCGTCGAGGACGGTGGTGCCGGGTCCGGCGAACTCCGGCCAGAGCGGCGGGACGTCGACGTTCCCGTACGTCGCGTACGTCGGCTCCGGGAAGGCGGCGAACAGATCCGCGTACTGCCGGCGGACCGCGGCCTCGGTGGCGGCGCGGCGGTCGACGCCCTCCCACAGCCGCGCGGAGAACGCGCGTGCCTCCTCGAAACGGCGCGCGGTGCGCAGGGCGACGATGCGGTGGGCGTTCTCCACGCCGAACAGGTCGGGGAAGATGCCGCGCGAGTGGTCCGCGTAGTCCAGGAAGAGAACCAGGTCGCCCAGGCACACCAGGGCATCGGCCCCGTCACCGGCCTTCGCGAGATCCGCGCTGTTGCCGTGCACGTCGCTCACCACATGGACCCGCATGAACACAGCGTAGAGGGTCGCCGACCGCTTCCGTTCCGTGAGTGCCCGGGCATGCTGCGGAAACACGGCCGGGGCATCCCGAACACCGCCGAAACACGCTGCTGATCGCTGTGGCACACGCGTCACGGATCGTGGCCGCATGACCTCTCCTCCCGTCGTTCCGCCCGCCGTCCGGAAGCAGACCGGCCACAGTGGTCCCCGCGGATCGCACTGGCGGCGCCACCTGATCGACCTGGCCGCACTGTTCACCGCGGTGACCGTGACGGACCTGGCGGCGAAGGCCGTCGTGGGCGGCCCCCACGGCGCCGGCCTGCTGGCGTCGGCGGCCCTCGTGCTCGTGGTGACGGCGGGCGTGCACGGCTGGTGGTCCTGGCGCAGGACGCACGCCTCCGCAGACGTCGCACCTCCGGTGCCCGACCCGGTCGGTGAGGCCCTGTGGCGGTTGCGTGCCACCGTGCGGGAGGAGCCCGGCGCCCTGGCAGCGCTGTGCTCCGCCCTGGCGGACGCCCGGATCGACGTGCTCGCGGTGCAGGTGATGCCGCTCGGCCCGGAGAGCGGCGACGGTACCCCCTTTGCGGGTGGTGCGACGCGCGCCTCCGAAGCCACGGTGGACGAACTGCTGGTACGAGCCCCAGCCGTGCTGGTGGAGGACGATCTGATGCGGATGGTGGCCGGGGCGGGCGCGGCCGGGGTCGTCGTGGTGCGCGCCGACGTCCGCGACCTGGTCGACGGGCCGACCCGGGCCCTCGAGCTGGCCGCGCGGGTCGCCGGGGACCCCGCGGCCCTGTCACCTGCTCTGCAGCGTCTCCTCGGCCCTTGCACGGTCCGTTCCGTGCCGGACACCACCCCCGGGGGAAGGCCCCGCGAACCGCGTTCCTCGCGCGACACGTTCGAGCCGCACCGACTACGCCTCGGCGACCCCGCGGGAGGCGTGCTGGTGGTCGAACGGCCCCGGGCGCCTTTCACTCCGGTCGAGTACGCCCGTGCACGGGCGCTGGTCGCCCACGACCGTCGGCCGTCCCGCAGGCGCTGGGACGTGACGGCCGGCGACGGCTGCGCACTCGTCCTCAGAAGCGCGGACACGCACGACCTCGCGGCGGTCCGGGCGCTGCACGCGCGGTGCTCCCGGCAGAGCCTCGCCGCGCGCTACCACGGTCGCGTCGCCGACCTGGACACCCTGCTGGGGCGGCTGCTCTCGCCGCGTTCCGGGCGGACGCTCGTCGCGGAGAACGCCTCGGGGCGGGTGGTCGCGGTCGGACATCTGCTGTGGGACGGCACCGAGACCGAGGCTGCTCTGCTGGTGGAGGACGCCTGGCAGGGGCGTGGCGTCGGCAGCGGGTTGCTGCGGCAACTGGTCGCACTGGCCTGGGAGGACGGCTGTTCCGCCGTGTACGCCGTCACCGGTGTCGCGAACTCAGCCATGGTCGCCGCGGTGCGCGGGCTGGGCCTGCCGGTCCGCCACCGGGTCGAGGACGGCACGGTCCGACTCAGCGTCCGCCTGACGCCGCTTCGCCGGGACGGGCGGGGTGAGGTGGGCCACGCCCCCTGCGTGTGACGTGAGCACGCCTGATGCACATAGAGTGGACTCCGTCCTCCACAGCCCTCTCACCTGCGGTGACTTTCCGGGCGCTCCGCGCGTGCATTAGCCTGCGGGAGCGGAGGGCCGCCCGAGGCCCACCTGCGATGTGACGCACGGAACATCTGACCGGGGCCTCTACCCCAGGACCTTTACCAGTGGGTAACGTCCGGCCAGTCATCTTTTCCGGGATCTTGAGGGTCCCGGTGAAACGCGGACGGTGTCCGGCCGCAGGGCCCGTCCGGCGCCGACGAGGAGCAGCAGTTGCGCGAGTTCAGTCTTCCGGCCATGTACGAGGTCCCCGCGGACGGCAATCTGACGGATCTCATCCGCCGGAACGCGGCGCAGCACCCGGACGTACCGGTGCTCGCGCGCAAGCAGGAAGGCCGCTGGGAGGACGTCACGGCGGCAGCGTTCCTGGAGGAGGTCCGCTCTGCCGCCAAGGGGCTCATCGCCGCGGGTGTCGCCCCCGGTGACCGGGTGGGGCTGATGTCCCGCACGCGCTACGAGTGGACGCTCTTCGACTTCGCCATCTGGACTGCCGGGGCCGTCACCGTTCCGGTCTACGAGACGAGTTCCCCCGAGCAGATCGCCTGGATTCTCGGCGACTCGGGTGCCGCCGCCTGCCTCGTGGAGACCGAGGTGCACGGCAAGGCGGTCGAGGCGGTCCGCGACCGCCTCCCCGAACTGCGCCGCGTCTGGCAGATCGACTCCTCCGGGGGGCGGGACGGCGCGGTCGCCGAACTCGCCGCCGGGGGCGCCGAGGTGACGGACGAGGCCGTGGACACGGCGAGTTCGGCCGCGGGGGCCGACGACCCGGCGACCATCGTCTACACCTCGGGCACGACCGGCCGTCCCAAGGGATGCGTGCTCACCCACCGCAGCTTCTTCGCCGAGTGCGGAAACGTCGTCGAGCGGCTCAGCGCCCAGTTCCGCACGGGCGAGTCCTCGGTGCTCCTCTTCCTTCCCGTCGCGCACGTCTTCGGGCGGCTGGTACAGGTCGCGGCGGTGATGGCGCCGATCAAGCTCGGGCATGTCAGCGATGTGAAGACCCTCACCGACGAACTGGGTTCGTTCCGGCCGACGCTGGTCCTCGGCGTGCCGCGGGTGTTCGAGAAGGTCTACAACTCGGCGCGGACCAAGGCCGCGGCCGACGGCAAGGGCGGTGTCTTCGACAAGGCGGCGGAGACGGCGATCGCGTACAGCCGGGCGCTGGAGCAGCCCGACGGCCCGTCACTGGCCCTGCGGCTGCGGCACAAGCTGTTCGACCGGCTCGTCTACCGCAAGCTGCGCGCCGTCCTCGGCGGCCGGGCCACCCACGCCATCTCGGGCGGTGCGGCGCTGGGCGAGCGGCTCGGGCACTTCTACCGCGGCATCGGCTTCACCGTCCTCGAGGGATACGGCCTGACGGAGTCCTGCGCCGCGACCGCGTTCAACCCCTCGGACCGCCAGAAGATCGGCACGGTCGGCCAGCCGCTGCCGGGGTCCGTCGTGCGGATCGCCGACGACGGCGAGGTCATGCTCCACGGCGAGCACCTGTTCACCGGGTACTGGAACAACGAGACCGCCACGTCGGAAGCGCTCTCCGACGGGTGGTTCCACACCGGAGACATCGGCACCCTCGATGCGGACGGCTACCTGACGATCACGGGACGGAAGAAGGAGATCCTGGTCACGGCAGGTGGCAAGAACGTCGCTCCGGCGCTGATCGAGGACCGCATCCGCGCCCACGCGCTCGTGGCCGAGTGCATCGTCGTCGGCGACGGACGGCCCTTCGTCGGCGCCCTGCTGACCGTCGACGAAGAGTTCCTGCCGCGGTGGGCGGAGGAGAACGGCAAGGCGGACCTCTCCCACGAGGCGCTGCTGTCGGACCCGGACCTGCTGGCCGAACTGCAGACCGCCGTCGACACCGGCAATGCCGCCGTCTCCCGGGCCGAGTCGGTGCGCAAGTTCCGTCTCCTGCAGACCCAGTTCACCGAGGAGTCCGGCCACCTCACTCCGTCGCTCAAGCTGAAGCGCGGTGTGGTCGCCAAGGACTTCGCCGCCGAGATCGAGGAGCTCTACGCGGCCTGACGGCCCACCGTGCCGTGCCCGACGCGAGGTGTCTCACCAGGCGGGCACGGCACGGAACCGGCGGGGGGACCCTTTAGGCTGGACTGCGTGACCGTGAACGCTGAGACCAGCACCCCGACCGCCACCTGGCGTGATCTTCCCGCGGCGCAGCAGCCGGAATGGCCGGACCACCAGGCTCTGCGCGACGTGATCGCCGAGCTCGAGTCCTATCCGCCCCTCGTCTTCGCCGGGGAGTGCGACCAGCTCAAGCAGCGGCTCGGCGCGGTGGCCAGGGGTGAGGCGTTCCTCCTGCAGGGCGGCGACTGCGCGGAGGCCTTCGACGCGGTCTCCGCCGAGAACATCCGCAACAAGCTGAAGACACTCCTTCAGATGGGTGCCGTGCTCACCTACGCCGGCTCGGTGCCCGTGGTGAAGGTGGGCCGCATCGCGGGCCAGTACAGCAAGCCCCGCTCCAAGTCCACGGAGACCCGGGACGGCGTGACTCTGCCGAGCTACCGGGGCGACTCCGTCAACGGGTTCGAGTTCACCGAGGCGGCCCGTCTCCCGGACCCCGAGCGGCTGAAGCGGATGTACCAGGCGTCCGCCGCCACGCTGAACCTGGTGCGCGCCTTCACCACCGGTGGCTACGCCGACCTGCGCCAGGTGCACGCCTGGAACCAGGACTTCGTCCGCAACTCGCCCTCCGGCCAGCGCTACGAGGCCCTGGCCCGCGAGATCGACCAGGCCATGAAGTTCATGCATGCCTGCGGCACCGACCCGGAGGAGCTCAAGACGGTCGAGTTCTATGCGTCCCACGAGGCGCTGCTGCTCGACTACGAGGGTGCGCTGACCCGCACCGATTCCCGCAGCGGCGATCTGTACGACGTGTCCGGCCATATGGTCTGGATCGGTGAGCGGACGCGTCAACTCGACGGGGCTCACGTCGAGTTCGCTGCGCAGGTGCGCAACCCGGTGGGGGTGAAGCTCGGGCCGACGACGACGCCCGAGGATGCCCTGGCGCTGATCGACCGGCTCGATCCGGACCGGGTGCCGGGACGTCTGACCTTCATCACGCGCATGGGCGCGGACCGGATCCGCGACCATCTGCCGCCGCTGGTGGAGAAGGTCACCGCTTCCGGGGCCCAGGTCGTGTGGGTCTGCGACCCGATGCACGGCAACACCTTCGAGGCTGCCAGCGGGCACAAGACGCGGCGCTTCGACGACGTGCTGGACGAGGTCAAGGGGTTCTTCGAGGTGCACAAGAGCCTCGGTACGCACCCCGGCGGCATCCACGTCGAGCTGACGGGCGACGACGTGACGGAGTGCGTGGGCGGTGGCGACGAGATCTTCGTCGACGACCTGCACCAGCGCTACGAGACCGCCTGCGACCCCCGCCTCAACCGGAGCCAGTCCCTGGACCTGGCCTTCCTCGTGGCGGAGATGTACCGCGACCAGTGAGACGTTCCACGTCTCCGTGAGACACCCGTGGGGCCCGCGTCGGGAGGTGTGACGCGGGCCCCACGGCCGTCCGGTGGACGCCCCGAGGGAACTAAGGTTAGGGTTACCTCAGTCCCATGGCCGGGACGCCCGCGCCCCGACGGAGGTGAACCCGCGTGTACGTCTGCTCCTGCTTCGGCATCACCGAGCAGCAGGTCCGCGCGCACGCGGACGCGGGCTCGTGCACTCCGCGACAGATCGCCTCCGCCTCCAAGGCCGGCACCGACTGCGGCTCCTGCGTCCGCCGCATCCAGGGCATACTCGGCCGCGGCAGCTGCCCCCGCCGTGAGGTTTCCGCGGACGAGGCCGCGACCGTGCCCGCCGCCGTCCCTGCGGCCCTCCCCGCGGACCGCGCGCTCCCGGAGATCGCCGCTCCCGCGGCAGTCCGCGCCCCCGCGGCCTGACCGCGCCTCCCCGGCCCTCCGCAGCTCCCGGGCAGAGCGGTGCCCCCGAATCTGCGACAGGCCGTGCGCATGCCGATTTGCGGCCCCCCGTCGCGTGCGGAGAATTTCCTCGTAGAGGCGACCGTGGTCGCGTGCCTTTCGGCGAACCGGCCCTCGTGCCGCCGTGGCGCTTGCTCACTCAGGGAGGAATCATGGCGCACACCATCCGCGAACGGCCGGTGGACTACGGTCTGGCCGGCGGCATCACGGTCTTCGCAGCGGTCATGCTGCTCATCGCCGGCGTGCTCGACCTGCTCCGGGGCGTGATGGCGATCGTCAACGACGCCGTCATCGTCACCACCCCCGACTACACCTTCCAGTTCGACACCGAAGGGTGGGGCTGGGTGCACCTGGCGGTGGGAGCCGTCGCCGTACTTGTCTCGTTCGGTCTGTTCCGGGCCAACTTCTGGGCCCGCGTGGCCGGAGTGATCATGGCCGGGCTGGTGATCGTGTCGAGCTTCCTGTCGTTGCCCTACTACCCGGTGTGGTCGGTCGTACTGATCGCCATGTGCGGCTTCGTCATCTGGGGTCTCTGCACCGTGAGGAGCGAGCCCGACGGGGCCCGCTGAGACGGCCCCGACCCCGGACCGTGCGGAGGCGGACACCGCGTCCGCCTCCGCACGTGCCGCGTCCGGTCAGCCTTCGGGCTGCTCCACGAGCTGCGCGATGTACAGCGGCTCGCCGAGCTTCTCGATCAGTTCGAGCTGGGTGTCCAGGTAGTCGATGTGGTGCTCCTCGTCCGCCAGGATGTCCTCGAAGAGGTTCGCCGAGGTGATGTCGCCCTTCGTTCGCATCACCTCGATCCCGCGCCGGAGGCGGTCGATCGCCTCGACCTCGATCTGGCGGTCGGCCTGGAACATCTCCGTCACCGTCTGCCCCACCCGTACGTGGAAGAGGCGCTGGTAGTTCGGAAGGCCCTCCAGGAAGAGGATGCGGTCGGTCAGCCGTTCCGCGTGCTTCATCTCGTCGAAGGACTCGGCGCGGGTGTACTTGGCGAGCTTCGGCCAGCCGAAGTTCTCCTGCATCTTCGCGTGCAGGAAGTACTGGTTGATCGCTGTCAGTTCGGCGGTCAGCTGTTCGTTCAGAAACTCGATGACCTCGGGGTCGCCCTGCATCGCGCGGACTCCTTCCAGGGAAGATAAGCGCTGGTTGCGGGCATCCTCGCACCCGGGCCACCCCGATTCCAGTAGCCACGGCTCTCCGGTCGGGCCTCCTCGCAGTTCGGGCGCGGGCCGCCCCGGGGCTGCTTTCGGCAGCCGTGTCCCGGTCTGTCACCATGAAGGGATGGGTCGGTCCGAGAGCCACGGGACGGGGAAGGCGTCGCTTCCCCCGGGGCAGCGGCTCCAGCGCGGCTGGCCGGTCACCCACTACGGCCCCGTTCCGAAGTTCCGCCCGCAGCGCTGGGAGTTCCGGGTCTTCGGCGCCACGGCCGACGGCGACGAACACTGCTGGTCCCATGAAGAGTTCAGTGCTCTCCCGTACGAGACGGTCACCGGGGACTTCCACTGCGTCACGAAGTTCAGCATGATCGGCGCGGAGTGGGGCGGGGTGAGGGCCCGCACCGTCGTCGCTCTCGCGCCGCCGGCTGCGGAGGCCACGCACGTCATGGTCTGGGCGGAGTACGGCTTCAGCTCGAACCTCCGTCTCGCCGATTTCACCGACGGGCAGGTCGTCTTCGCCACGCACCGGGGAGGCGAGCTGCTCACGGCCGAGCACGGCTTCCCGGTCCGCCTGGTGGTGCCGCATCTGTACGCGTGGAAGGGCCCCAAGTGGGTCCGCGGGATCGAGTACATGACCGCCGACCGCCGCGGCTTCTGGGAGGAGCGCGGTTACCACAACATCGGCGACCCCTGGCGCGAGCAGCGCTACAGCTACCAGGAGGAACCCGGGGACGGCCCGGATCCGTAGCCCGGGTCGCCGGCGGCCGTTCCGGGGCGCGGCCACCCGGCCCGCAGAGCTACCCTCGAAGAGGAGCAGCCCCGTCCCTGGGGGTCGGATTCATGTCCACCACCGACGTCTCCCCGCTCCCGGCCGGTGAGGACCGTTACACCCTGCTGCACGGCCTCGGGTACCACTACCGTGACGTGGGAGAGCGGGACGCCCCGGCCGTCGTCCTGCTCCATGGACTGATGGGGCACTGCCGGGAGTGGGACATCCTCACCGCGGCGCTGGCACGCCGGTTCCGCGTGCTCGTGCCCGACCAGCGCGGACACGGCCGTTCGGACCGGACCGCCGCGTATTCCGCTGCGGCGATGGCGGGGGATGTCGTGGAACTCGCCGAACGCGCGGAGGTGCCACGCCTGCATCTGGTGGGCCACTCGATGGGGGCCGTGATCGCGGCACTCGTCGCGGCCGACCACGCCGATCTCGTCGATAGACTCGTCCTGCTCGACGTCGGGCCGGACAGCTTCGCCTCGCCCTGGGCGCGACGGGCGTTCCCCGCCATGCTGCGGGCGCTGCGCGAGGCCTCCTACGCCGACGCCGACGAAGCCGTGCGCGACTGGCTCGTCGGTGACCCACTGGCCCGTGAGGCCCTGGTCAGGAACGTCGTCGTGCCGAACCTGGTGCCCCGGTCCGACGGCCGACTGGTCTGGCGCTTCGACGCCTCCGGCCTCGTCCGTTTCGGCACGGAGGGTGTGACCGAGCCCAGGATGTGGCGGGCGATCGAGCGCATCGCCGCGCCGACGCTGGTGGTGCGCGGCCGGTACAGCGAGCTGTTGGCCCCGGCCACGGCCGCCCGCATGCTGGACCGGCTGCCCCACGGCAGCCTCGCCGAGATCCCCGACGCGGCCCACGACCTCGGGGTGCAGCAGCCCGAAGCCGTGGCCGCCGCCGTCCTGCCGTTCCTCACGCGCTGACCGCAGGGCGGCCCTCAGTGGTAGGCGTGCGCGACGGCGTGGCCCTTGCCGCGGGCGATGAGGGCCTTGTTGACCGGAGTAGTGACGAGGAAGGCGACCACGAAGGCGACCCCGAGGCTGATCCAGAAGAGCCACTCGGACAGATGCGCGTCCATGGCGCCGGGGACCATGAGGACCACCGAGTTGTCGACGAGTTCCATCACCACGATGGACACGGTGTCCGCGGCCAGCGCCACCTTCACCGCTTCGCGGAACGGAACGCGGGCGCGGAGGACGGCCCACATCGTGAGGCTGTAGCCGAAGACGAAGGCGAGCACGATGGCGAGCGCCATCGTCGGGGCGTTGTGCCAGGCCAGCGCGGTGCCGATCACCATGCCGAGCACCTCGCCGATCGCGCAGCCGGTGAGGCAGTGCAGGGTTGCGCGCGCAGCGGTGGGCCAGGGCGAGGAGGCGTGGCCGCTGTGGGCAGTGTGGTCCTGGACGTCCGGTTCCATCGCGTCGGGCTCTCCTTCCGTGACGGTGGGTGGAACGCCCCCGTCAACCGGTATACCCCTCCCGGGTATTCCTGAGTGCCTTCAACCGGGCGATGTCGGCCGCGTGGCCCGCCTTGCCGCCCGGTGTCTCGATGACCAGTGGTACCCCGTCGGTGGCGGGGTGACCCATCAGAGCGGCGAATGCCGGGTCCCCGATGTGACCGGAGCCGATGTTCGCGTGCCGGTCCTTCGCGGCGCCGCAGACGTCCCGCGAGTCGTTGGCGTGCACCAGACGGAGCCGTCCGGGGCCGACGACCGCGACCAACTCGTCCAGGGTCCGCTCCACCCCGCCGGGCCCTGCCAGGTCGTGCCCCGCGGCGAAGACGTGGCAGGTGTCCAGGCACACACCCAGCCGCGGGTGGCGGTCGAGCGCGTCCATGTACGGCCCGAGCTCCTCGACGAGCGAGCAGACCGACGCCCCCTGGCCGGCCGTCGGCTCCAGCAGCAGCCACGGGTCGCCGTCGTGGGTGAGCTCGTCGAGGAGCGGCAGCACCAGCTCCCGCACCTGCGCCAGGGCGACGCCCCGGTCGCGGCCACCGGTGGCGGAACCCGTGTGCACCACGACGCCCCGCGCGCCGATCTCTCTCCCGCGCTCCAGGGAATGCCGCAGCGAGACGACCGACCTCGCCGCCGTCGCCGCCGTGTGGGACGCGACATTGATCAGATACGGCGCGTGGACGAACGCGGGGATGCCGCGTTCGGCGCAGGCGGCGCGGAACGCCTCGTCCTGTGCCGGGCGTCCCGGATTCGTGGCCCACCCGCGCGGGTTGGCGACGAACACCTGGACGGCCTCCGCGCCGATGCCGGTGGCGTAGGAGACGCCTTCGGCGGCCAGGCCCCCGGCTACGGGGACATGGCCGCCGATGGGATTGCGGTGCTGCGTTGCGATCACCGCACCAGTATGGCGAGGGCCGATCGGCCTCAGTACGCCGAGTCGACGTTGTCGATCGTTCCGTAGCGGTCCGCGGCGTAGTTGCAGGCGGCCACGATGTTGGCGACCGGGTCGTACTGGTCCCAGGCCGTGCCCTGGACGTGGTAGGCGTCGAAGGTCGGCTTGATGACCTGCAGCAGCCCCTTGGACGGAACGCCGTTCTGGGCGTTGATGTCCCAGTTGTTGATGGCCCGGGGGTCGCCGCTGGACTCGCGCATGATGTTGCGGTGGATGCCCTCGTAGGTACCCGGAATGTTGTGCTTGTCCATGATGGACAGCGCCTCACGGATCCAGCCGTCCAGGTTGTTCGGGTAGGACGGCTTGGCGGCCTTCTTGACCTCGGCGCGCTTCTGGCTGCGATCGGCCTTCCGCTCGGCCTTCCGCTTCTCGGCGGCCTCGGCGGCGGCCTTCTGCTTCTTCGCCTCCGCGGCAGCCTTCTTCTTGGCCGCCTCGGCCTTCTTCTCGGCTTCGGCGTCCGCCTTGATCTGCTTCTGGACGGTGTCGAGCTGCTGCGCTATGCCGTCCCGCTGCTCGCCCGCCTGCTTCGCGTGCCCGCTGAAGGCGACGGGAGTGGCGGTGACCTTGGTGGCGGTGCTCTGGGACTCGTTGCCGGCGTCGGCGGATCCGGGCACCAGGGTCAGGGCCATCGCCGCGGCGCCGGCGGTGGCGATCCCTGCGACGGAGTACTGCTTGGCCTTGGCCGAGTTCCGGAGGGTGTTCAGGTCGACCTTCTTCAGGGACCGGAGCGACTTGCTGGTGAGCGAGGTGATCTGCGTGATCGGAAGGTTGAAGCGAGGCATGGTGCGTGCGGGCCTTTCGATTGCGTGACGGTCGCCAAGCCGAATGGCGGCGCGCCGCGTTCTGTCTCACGGCGCCATGCGACGTCGGCAATTCTTAGAGCACCCGAAAACGCAGATCAAAAGTGTGACGTACTATCCCGTTTCGTGAAACTACCGCCACCGAACGGGGCAAAAGGGGCACATGTGCCGCTCAGGGGGTCGATCGGACTACTAAGCAACCCCGTACGTGACGTGCGTCCTATGTGCGGGCTCACAACGGGCGGCCCCTGCACCCACTGTCGGTGCGGTTTTCCGAACCCGCGGTGAGCGGAGAGCAGGTCCGTCTCAGCGCACCCAGAGCGTGATCTCGGAGCCGCGAGGTGCCTCGTCCCCGGCGTCGGGGTTCTGGTTGAAGACGGTGTCGCCGAGGAAGATGCGCCGCACCCGCACCGTGAACCCGGCATCCTCCAGCGCCGTACGCGCCTGGTCCAGGCTCCGCTCCTCGACATCCGGGACCTCGACCGGCTCCGGTCCCTTGGAGAGGGTGAGCGTGACGGTCTCGTCCTCGGACGCCTTCGCGCCGGCCTCCGGCGACTGGGCGGCGACCGTGCCGGGAGGCCGGCCGGAGTGCACGCGTTCCGGGGCGATGCGGACCTTCAGTCCCGCGTCGGTGAGGGCCTGGTGGGCCGCACGCCGGCTTCGGCCTGCCACGTCGGGAACCTCGATCTCGCGCCCCTCGGACACCGTCAGGCGCACCGCGGAGCCGGGGCGCTTCCCGGTGCCCGCCGCCGGCTCGGTGCGGATCACCGAGCCGCGGGCGACCGCGTCGTCGAACCGGCGCGAGACCAGCCCCGGTTCGAGTCCCGCCTCCTTCAGGGCGCTGCGCGCCTCGGCGAGCGGCGTACCTGTCAGCTCCGGCACCTCCACCGTCCTCGGGCCGCTGGAGACCACGAGCGTCACCGCCCGGTTGCGGCGGACCCGTTCTCCCGGTTCCGGATCACTCGCGATGACGTGTCCGCGGTCCACGGTGAGGCTGTGGTCGTGCTCCACGCGCACGTCCAGGCCGGCTTCCCGCAGTTCGGAGCGGGCCCGTTCCTCCGTGAGCGACAGCACGCCCGGAGTGCGGACGAACTGCCCGGAGCCGATGTACCACACGCCCGCACCCAGCAGCACGGCCAGGAGCGCCACGAGCGAGACCACCAGGAGCCGTCCGTGGCGGCGGTTCTGCGCGCCGTGCGACGGGGGACCGGCAGGTGGTTCCTCGACCGCAGGAGAGGGGAAGCGGGCCGTGCGTTCCACGGCGGTCGCGTCGACGGCCCCGACGGGACGGGGCAGGACCGTGGTCAGGTGCTCGGTACCGGACGGACCGAGGTCCCGCGCCTGCGGCGGCATCACGTCCAGTTGCTCCTCGGTGAGGCCGTCGCGCACGGTCCGGCACTCGGAGAGGAGGGCCACCGCGTCCTCCGGCCGCTGCCCGGCATCGCGCGCCGCGGCGCGTGCGACCAGGGCGTCCAGGGCCGGCGCGAGTCCCGGGGCCAGAAGCGACGGAGGCGGCACGTCGACCTGGAGGTGTTGGTAGAGCACCTGGGCGGGCGTGTCCCCGCCGTGCGGCTTCGCGCCGGTGAGCATCTCGTGGAGCACCACGCCGCAGGCGTAGAGGTCGCTGCGGGGGTCCGAGACGCCGTGCTCGATCTGCTCGGGCGCCAGGTAGGAGACGGTTCCGAGGAGGGAGTCGGTGCCGACCGAGGTCTGCCCGCCCACGGCACCCACCAGGCCGAAGTCCGCCACCTTCACCCGGCCGTCGTCCCCTATCAGCACGTTCTCCGGCTTCACGTCCCGGTGGACGAGTCCGGCGCGGTGGGCGGCCCCGAGAGCGGCGAGCACCGGCTCCAGCACGTCGAGGGCGGCGCGGGGCTGCAGCGCTCCGCGTTCCCGGAGGACGTCGCGCAGCGTGCAGCCGTCGACATACTCCATCGCCAGGTACACGTGCTCCCCGTCGTTGCCCTGGTCGAACACGCCGACGACATTCGGGTGCGCCAGATGGGCGGCCGAGCGGGCCTCGCGGGTGAACCGGGCGACGAAGGCCTGGTCGGTCGCCAGGGACGGGTGCATCACCTTGAGCGCCAGGACGCGGTGCAGGCGGGTGTCCAGGGCCCGGTAGACCGTGGCCATGCCGCCCACCGCGATCCTCGCGTCCACGCGGTACCGGCCGTCGACCATGCGGCCCACGAGCGGGTCCTGAAGGGTGCTGTCCACGGGCCTGAGTCTACGAGGCCGCCGGCGCACCACCGGGCACCCCCGTCGCCCGGTGGCGTACCTGCAGCAGGACGGTGACGCGGAACCACTCCTTCCGTGACCCGCGCCACACGGATCGGGTGCGACGGCCCACGGCACGCCTACCGGAAGGCGGGACGCTCCGGGTCGAGTTCGGCGACGCCGTCCAGGGGGGACGAAGCAGTGGCGTAGCGCCGTTCCGGAATGCGGCCGGCGCGGTGCGCGAGGCGTCCGGCCGCCACGGCATGGCGCATCGCCTCGGCCATCAGCTCCGGGACTCGTGCCCGCGTGACGGCCGAGGCCAGCATGACGGCGGCGCAGCCCAGTTCCATCGCCCGGGCGGCGTGCGAAGCCGTTCCCGCACCGGCGTCGAGAATCACCGGGACCGTCACGCGCTCCGTGATCAGCGCGAAGTTGTGCGGGTTCCGGATGCCGAGACCGGATCCGATCGGCGACCCCAGCGGCATGACGGCCGCACAGCCGATGTCCTGGAGCCGCTGTGCCGTCACCGGATCGTCGTTCGTGTACGGCAGCACGGTGAAACCGTCGTCCACCAGCGTCTCCGCGGCCTCCAACGTCGCCGACGGGTCGGGCAGCAGCGTGTGCTCGTCCGCCACGACCTCCAGTTTCACCCAGGCGGTGTCCAGCGCTTCCCTGGCCAGTCGTGCCGTCAGCACCGCCTCGCCCGCCGTTCGGCAGCCCGCGGTGTTGGGCAGCACGCCGATGCCGTGCCGTCGCAGCACCGTCAGCACCGAACCCTGCACGGTCGGGTCGACCCGGCGCATCGCCACCGTGGTCAGTTCCGTGCCCGAGGCGAGCAGCGACCGCTCCAGGACCTCCAGGCTCGGCGCACCCCCGGTCCCCATGATCAGGCGCGAGGAGAAGGACGTGCCCGCGATGACCAGCGGGTCCCGAGCCGGCCCGCCGGCCGGTCCGGTCTCCTCCGCGCCCCGGTGGACGTCGGACGTCGTTGCGGAATCGGTCACCGGGTCAGCCTCCCTGGACTGCGGTCAGTATCTCGACGCGGTCACCGTCGGCGAGTTCCTCCTCGGGCCAGCGGCCGCGCGGCACGACGGTCTCGTTCACGGCCGCCGCCACACCGGAGGGCGCGGCCGTCAGTTCGGCGATCAGGACGTCGAGTGTGCTGCCCCGCACCAGCCGGCGCGGCTCGCCGTTGACGGTGACCCCGACGGTGGCGGTGGACGAGGCGGTCACCGTGCAACCCCTTCGCGCGGTGCGCGTCGCGCTCCCACCGGGGGCACGAAACGCAGAGGGGTGAACGGCTCCGCCACAGCGGGCGGTTCACCGGACGTCAGCACGTCCGCCATGGCGTCCCCCGTCACCGGGGTCAGCAGGACTCCGTTGCGGCCGTGCCCGCTCGCCAGATGCAGCCCCGGGACGCGGGTGGCTCCCAGGAGCGGTGCGTTGTCGGGCGACATCGGCCGCAACCCCGCCCGGCTCTCCACCAGCGGAAGTTCCGTGATGCCGGGCACCAACGCATGGGCATCGCGCAACAGCTGGTAGACGCCGCCCGCGGTGACGGTCGTGTCCCAACCCAACTCCTCGCTCGTGGCTCCGATGACCAATTCGCCGTCCCGGCGCGGAACCAGATAGACGGCTGCCCCGCGTACCGTCGCGCGCACCGACCGGGAGAGGAACGGTGCCTGGGCGGCGGGCACCCGCAGCCGCAACACCTGGCCCTTGACCGGCCGGACCGGTGGAAGGGCGTCCTCCGGCACGCCCTCGAGCCGCCCGCTCCACGAGCCCGTGGCGACCACGGTCTGCTCCGCGGACACCTCGGTCCCGTCGTCCAGCACGGCCCCACGGGCCCTGTCCCCACTCACCGTCAGCCGTGCCGCCGATGCGTGACGGAACCGCACACCGGCCCGGCCGCATGCCTCGAGCAGCGCCGCGGTGAGCCGGCGGGGGTCGACCTGGTGGTCGTCGTCCACCCGGAGACCGGCCCGAACCGATGCGGCGAGCATCGGTTCGATGCTCCGGCACTCCCGACCGGTCAGCCACTCGGAGCGCAGCCCGTAGCGCTGCTGGAGCGCGTGCACCTCCCGCAGCGCGGCGCGGTCGTCGGAGTCGAACGCGACGGCCAGGGTGCCGTCCGTCCGGTAGGCGGTCTCCTGCCCGCTTGCCTCCTCCAACTCCCTTACGAAGTCCGGCCACCGGTGTGCGGAGGCCAGGTTGAGCGCGAGCAGCGTCTCCTCGCCGTGATGGAGTTCGGTGACGGCCGCGAGCATGCCCGCAGCCGCTCGGGACGCACCACTGCCGGGCTCCGGATCGACCACGGTGACGCTCGAGCCGCGCTGCGCCGTGCGCCAGGCCGTGACCAGCCCGACCGGACCGCCGCCCAGGACCAGGACGTCGGGCCGGCGGGCGGCGTTGCCGGAGGTGTGCACGGTTGCTCCTCCCTTCGCCGGAATGACCCGGATCAGGTTCGTACGGTCGGAGGCCGCGCCAGCCTCCCTCTCAGCCCGGTCGTCCGGGCTCCCGCGGTGTCGACGTACGCCGACCAGCCTACTCGGTGCCGTGCACCGCGTCAGGCTCCGCCCGTCGGGGGCCCGGTGCCCGGCCCCGTGGCATGCCTACAGTGGCGGTGTGGGAGCCAAGGACACGCGGAAGCACGGCGTCGTGATCGTCGGAGCGGGCATGGCGGGAGTGCAGACTGCCGTCCAGTTGCGGGAACAGGGATGGGCGGGCCGGATCCGGCTGCTCGGGGCGGAGCCCCACCGGCCGTACGACCGGCCGCCGTTGTCCAAGGCCGTGCTGCTCGGCAAGGAGGCGGATTCCGCCTTCGACATCGACTTCGATGCACTCGGCATCGACCTCGAACTCGGCACCCGCGCCACCGCCCTGCGTGCGGATTCCGGGGTGCTCGCCACGGACCGCGGCGAGGTCCGCTACGACGCCCTCGTGCTCGCCACCGGAGCGGAGCCGGTGGCGCTCCCCGGCAGCGAGGACGTGCCCGGCATCCACCTGCTGCGGACCCTTGACGACGTGCACCGGCTGCAGCCCGTGCTCGCCGGAGGACGGACCGTCGTGGTGGTCGGCGCCGGGTGGATCGGCGCGGAGTTCACCACTGCAGCCCGGGAGGCGGGCTGCGAGGTCACCGTCGTGGAAGCGGGCGACCGGCCGCTGCCCGGTGTGCTGCCGCCCGCCGTCGCCGAGCCCATGCGCGACTGGTACGCGCGCAGTGGAGCCCGGTTGCGCACCGGGGCGGCGGTGTCCTCGGTCGAGCCCGGCGCGGTCGTTCTCGCCGACGGCGAGCGGCTGGCCGCCGACGCCGTGGTCGTCGGCGTCGGAGCCCGCCCCGCCACCGGCTGGCTCGAGGGGTCCGGGGTCGAGTTGTGCGCCGACGGCTCGATCCGCGGCGACGCACGCCTGCGCACGTCCCTGCCGGGCGTCCATGCCGTGGGCGACTGCGTGTCCTTCCCCTCGGCCCGGTTCGGGGAACGCCTGCTGGTGCACCACTGGGACAACGCACTGCAGGGGCCGGTCGTGGTCGCCGCCGCGCTCACGGCGGAACTCGGAGGGAGGCCGGCGGAAGCCGCACCGGTCCACGACCCCGTGCCGTACTTCTGGTCGGAGCAGTTCGGCCGTTTCGTGCAGTACGCCGGCCACCACGGCGAGGACGACCTGCTGCTGCTCCGGGGCGATCCGCGGGAGGCCTCCTGGTCGGCCTGCTGGCTGCGTGACGGGCGTCTCGTCGCGCTGCTCGCCGTGGGACGCCCCCGCGATCTGACGCAGGGGCGGCGGCTCATCCGGCAGGGCGCCGTGCTGGACACCACTCTGCTGGCCGACGCCTCGCTCGCCCTGAAGAAGGCGGCACGGTAGTGGCTGTCGGCGCCAGGTGGCAGGCTGGTGACCGTGACCGAGATTGACGAGAAGACCGATGCGCTCGTTCCCGCCTGGCTCACCCTGCCCGACATCGCCGAACGGCTGGACGTCGAGGTGACGCGGGTGAGGCAGCTGGTCAAGGAGGGCCAGCTGATCGCCGTGCGGAGGGGCGAGAACCGCGTTCTGCAGGTGCCTGCGGACTTCATCGGCGAAGGAAGGATCATCAAGGGACTGGCCGGCACCATCACGCTGCTCCGGGACGACGGCTTCACCGACGAGGAGATGCTCGAGTGGCTGTTCACCTCCGACGACAGTCTGCCGGGCACGCCGGCACAGGCACTGCGTGAGAACCGCGGCACCGAGGTGAAGCGCCGGGCCCAGGCCCTGGCGGTCTGAACCCCGGCCGCCCCGGCGCCGACCGCACCCCGCACCCGACGTTCGCCGGGGTGCGGGCCGCCACGCTGCGGCCAGCACCCCGGCACGGCTCTCTGGAGACACGCCACCCATGGCCGGCAGCCCCCGCACACGCCTCGCCGCATCCCGGCTCTACCTGTGCACCGACGCCCGCAAGGAGCAGCAGGACCTGCCCGAGTTCCTCGACGCGGTGCTCGGCGGCGGGGTCGACGTCGTGCAGCTCCGCGACAAGAGTCTGGAAGCCAAGGAGGAGCTGGAGCATCTGGAGGTGTTCGCCGACGCCTGCCGCCGCCACGGGAAGCTGCTGGCCGTCAACGACCGTGCCGACGTCGCCCACGCCGCTCGCGCCGACATCCTCCACCTGGGGCAGGGCGACCTGCCGGTTCCGGCGGCCCGCACCGTTCTCGGCGACAGGTCGGGCGACGTCCTGATCGGACGCTCCACGCATGCCGAGGCCGAGGTGGACGCGGCCGTCGCGGAGCCCGGGGCGGACTACTTCTGCACCGGCCCGTGCTGGCCCACCCCGACCAAGCAGGGGCGGCACGCCCCGGGACTTCCGCTGGTGCGGTACGCGGCAGCGCTCGCTCCGGCGCGCCCCTGGTTCGCGATCGGCGGTATCGACCTCCGCACGCTGGACGCGGTGCTGGAGGCGGGCGCGGAGCGAGTGGTGGTGGTGCGCGCCCTGACCGAGGCGGACGACCCCGCCGCCGCGGCCGCCGAGCTGTCGAAGCGCCTGCGGGAACGGCCGATCGTCCACTCCGTGGACGCCGGGCGTCCGGAAAGCGGATGAGAGGCGCCTGTCCTTCGCCGCTACCGGACGCGGTCTTGAAGCTGCGGATAGCCTGCACATATGGCCCTTGGGACTACATCCGTCAGGACAGAGCGCACACCGACCATTCGTGACCTGCTGGCCTCCGGCAGGCGCTCGTACTCCTTCGAGTTCTTCGCACCGAAGACGGAGAAGGGCGAGCGGACCCTGTGGAACGCCCTGCGCCGGATCGAAGCCGTATCGCCCACGTTCGTGTCGGTGACCTACGGCGCCGGCGGCAGCTCGCGGGAAGGCACCGTCCGCGCCACCGAGCGGATAGCCAACGAGACCACCCTGACACCGGTCGCCCACCTGACCGCGGTCAACCACTCCCGCGCGGAGCTCCGGCACGTCATCGGCTCCTACGCCGACGTCGGCATCCGCAACGTCCTCGCGTTGCGCGGCGACCCGCCCGGCGATCCGATGGGGGAGTGGGTCAAGCACCCGGAGGGCGTCACCTACGCCTCCGAGCTGGTCGAACTCATCAAGGAATCGGGCGACTTCTGCGTCGGTGTGGCCGCCTTCCCGGAGATGCACCCGCGGTCGACCGACTGGGACACCGACATCCGCCACTTCGTGAACAAGTGCCGCGCCGGAGCCGACTACGCCATCACCCAGATGTTCTTCCGCGCAGAGGACTACCTGCGGCTGCGGGACAGCGTCGCGGCACGGGGCTGCGAGACGCCGATCATTCCCGAGATCATGCCGGTGACCAACGTGCGGCAGATCGAGCGGTTCGCCCAGCTCAGCAACGCCTCCCTGCCGCCGGAGCTCACGGAGCGGATCCTTGCCGTGCAGGACGATCCGGCAGCGGTACGCTCGGTCGGAATCGAGTACGCCACGGAACTGTGTGCGAGGCTTCAGCAGGAAGGCGTCCCCGGCCTCCACTTCATTACGCTGAACCATTCCACGGCGACACTCGAGATCCATCAGAACCTCGGTCTCCATTAGGGTCGGACGTCATGTCCGGGGTCCGGCGGGATCCGGGTGCACCAACCGAGCGGCAGCAAGGAGAGGGCGGACATGGGCTGGACGGTCCTCTACGCGGCGTTCGGGGTGGTGGCGCTGTGGCTCCTCGGTGAGGTGCTGCTCCAGTACAAGGCGCGGCTGCGCTGGCGGCTCCTGGCCTTCGCCGGCTTCGCCACGGTGGTGGCCGGTGTCGTCGTCCTCTCCTCGGTCGTCGTGATCGCCCTCGGCGCCGCCGCCTTCGCCGTCGGGCAGACCTTCGTCACGCTGTCCTACCGCCGCGGCTTCACCACCGGCTGGGCACTGGGCGGCATGCCCGGCTCCAGCAGGCGGCGCCGGGAGGGCCCCGTCGCCGCCGAGGACACAGCGCCGCAGGAACCGGAGTCCGCCGATGCCGAGGACCGGTTCGCGGAGGCGGAACCGTACGGGGACGGTGAGGCCGACCCGTACGGTGACTCCGGTCCGGACCCGTACGGTGACTCCGGTCCGGACCCGTACGGTGCGCCCGGCCCGGAGCCGTATGGGGAGCAGGAGTTCGATCCGTTCGGCAACGACGCGGCAGGCCCCGGCGCCCCGCAGGGGTACGACCCGTACGACATGCCTGCGTACGCGCCGCAGCCCCTGCCGGAGGAGACCGGGGAGTACGGCGCGTACGACCCCGGCGAGCCCCTGCCGTACGCGCCTGCGGCCGACGTCGGCCAGGTGCAGCAGGAACAGCACCAGTACGCCCCGTACGCCGGATTCGACTCCGGGCAGTACGGCTACGACCCCTACGACTCCGGGTACCCCGCGCAGGAGGGGTACCCGAACCAGTTCCCCGACCCCGGCTACGCCCCCCAGGACGGCGCCTGGGTCCCGCAGCAGCGGGAGGCCGAGCAGGTTCCCGCTCCTTTCCAGGACGGGTACGGCTACGACGCCGCCGGGTACGGCTACACCCCGGCGGGAGACGGCTACGGCGGCTACGGGCAGGCTCCCTACGGCGGCTACGAGCAGAACCTCCCGTACGGCGGCTACGGAGAAGCCGCCTACGGCGGGAGCGACGGCTACGGCTATCCGTACGCCGAGGCCGCCTACGGCACGGACCCCCAGGCCTCCTACGGCAACGAGCCGTACCCCGGCCAGGGCTACGGATACGAAGGCGGTGCGCCGCCGGGCTACGACCCGGCGGCCGGAGGATACGGCTACGACGAGCAGCGCGGCTACTGAATCCGATCCCGCACGCCGCGACCGCGTGCGGAACAGGGCGTGCTGCCGGGCTCAGGCGCTCCCGCGCCAGTCCTTCCCCTCCACCAGCAGACCGGCCGCGAGGGCTCCCGACATGCCCGCATGCGCGAGTCCGCCTCCGGGGTGGGCCCAGCCGCCGGCGCGAAAGAGGCCCGAAGGAGACCCGGGCAGGTTCGCGTCCCGCAGACCCTCGCCGCCGTCCCCGGCGAGAGCGGGAGGGGGGACCGCCCCGCCCGGGGAGCCGGTGTGGATCGCGTAGTCGGCAGGTGTGACCGCCTCCCACCACAGGAGGCGCGGGCCCAGGCCGAGTCCGGCCGCGTCCGCCCGGGCGATGAGCTCCCGTGCCGTGCGTTCCGGTGCGGCCACCGGACCCGGCGGCACGCTCACGGTGAGCACCGCCGACTCGTGGTCCTCGTCGGGCACCAGGGCCGGGTCGCCAGGCCGCAGCACCGTCAGCAGCCGTCCCCCGGCGTCGTGGAGCAGCGTGCGGTGCGGTGTGCCCTCCGGGCGCGCCCCGCGCAGCGCCAGCAGCACCGTGAAACGCGACCGGACGCCCGGCGCGTCGGGCCGGGGCGAGCCGGGCGCGACGACGGCGTCCGCGTCGAGCTCCTCGCCGTCGGCCAGGGCCACCCCGGTCACGGCTCCGGAGGCCTCCCGCACCCCAGCGACCCGGGTGCCGAACCGGAACTCCACACCCCGCTCGCGGCAGCGGTCGTGCAGTGCCCGCGCCAGCTCCCGCATGCCGCCCCGCACGTACCACGTCCCGAAGGTCTGCTCCAGATGGGCGAGGACCGCGGCGCTGGCGGGGGCCCGGGCCGGATCGATGCCGTGGGACCGCGCACTGCCGCACAGCAGAGCCGCCAGTCGCGGGTCCCGCAGCTCGTCCGCGGCCACTCGGGCCAGCGTCGGCGGCCGCCGACGCAGCAGGCCCCGGCGCCGTCGGACGGGGTAGGGGTCCTGCGGAACGGGGGCGTCCTCGTGCAGGGGTTCCTCCAGCAGCGGGCGGCGGGTGGCGTCCCACGTCGTGGCGGCCCGGCCGAGGACGGACTGCCACTGCGCCCCGGAGCCGGAGCCCAGCGCGGAGTCCAGGGCGGCGGCCACGCCGCCGTGCGAGAAGCCCGGCAGTGTCACGCCGGTCCCGTCGGCGAACACGTGGCGGGCGTCCGGGTCGACCCGGCGCAGGTCCACGCAGTCCTCCAGGCCGCGGCGTCCGGTCTTGAGGAACAGGTCCCGGTGGACGGCGGGCAGGTGCAGCAGTCCCGGGCCCGTGTCGAAGGCGAAGCCGTCCCGTTCGTACCGCCGCAGGGCTCCGCCGTAGGTGTCGTTCGCCTCGAGGACCGTGACCCGATGTCCGGCCGTCGCCAGCCGCGCCGCGGCTGCCATGGCTCCCGTGCCGGATCCGATCACCGCGATGCCTGCCATGGGCATGGACCCTATCGGCAGGCCGGAGGCCTGTTGAGCACCGGTGCGCACCGCCTGAGTACGCGTACCCAGGGTGGGGTTTGAGTACCGGAGCGGATGGGACGGGCCCGCCGGGAGCGGCAGAGTGTGAGGCGTGGCAGGGAGCGACGACGAACCGCCGGCACGGGGCGGCGGAGCGTCGGAGCCCCGGTCATGCACCGGGGGAGACCGTATTCGGGGGATACGGGGGATACGGGGGACGGGGGAGACGTGGGGGGGGGGGGGGGGGGGGGGGGCCCCCCCCCCCCCCCCCCCCCCCGGCGGGGGCCCCGCGGGCGGCCC
>NZ_JBJZOM010000023.1:0-60244 GCF_047200695.1 Streptomyces callyspongiae | reverse complement strand
GGGAGGCGAATGCGAGGGAAACAGTGGAGACCCGGGAAGATGCTCTCACGCTCATCGCGTTCAGGGCAACTTCTCAAAGCTACTGCCCCTTCGAACCTGCGTCAACAGGTCTCTCGGGGACCGGACGACTGTAACAGGTGTCCCGCCCCCGACGCACATCACGCCGCCAGGGGGCGGGCCTCCGTCCGGTCCGGTTCCGCTACGTCCCCGGTCTCCCCTGCTCCGGCCGCGCGCCGACCGGGGCCGTACACGTACGCCAGGAACGCGCCTTCCGCCACGACGCCGATGCCGACGCGGGCCCAGGTCGGCAGCCCGGACGGTGTCACGAACCCCTCGATGGCACCGGAGACCAGGAGTACGACCGCGAGCCCCACGGCCATCCCGAGCGCGGCTCTGCCCTCCTCTGCCAGGGCCGTCCGCCGGGTGCGGGGTCCCGGGTCGACGACGGTCCAGCCCAGGCGCAGACCGGTGCCCGCAGCGACGAACACGGCCGTCAGCTCGAGGAGGCCGTGCGGCAGGACCAGTCCGAGGAAGGTGTCCAGGCGGTCCACGGACGCCATCAGGCCGATGCCGACGCCGAGGTTGAGCATGTTCTGGAACAGGATCCACAGCACGGGGAGCCCGAGCAGCGCCCCGAACACCAGGCAGATCGCCGCGGCCTGCGCGTTGTTCGTCCACACCTGGGCCGCGAACGAGGCCGCCGGGTGCGTCGAGTAGTAGCTCTCGTACTGGCCTCCCGGCCGGGTCAGCTCGCGCAGCTCGCGCGGTGCACCGATGGTCGCCTGCACCTCGGGATGGGTGCCGATCCACCATCCGAGCAGCGCGGCGACCAGGACGGAGAGCAGAGCCGTGGGCACCCACCAGTGGCGTGTCCGGTAGACGGCGGCGGGGAAACCCGCGGCGAAGAAGCGTCCGGCGTCCCGCCAGGAGGAGCGCCGCGCGCCCGTGACGGCGCTGCGGCCGCGTGCCACGAGCCCGGTGAGGCGACCGACGACGGCGGGGTCCGGCGCCGCGGACCGTACCTGGGACAGGTGGGTCGACGTGCGCTGGTAGAGCGTCACGAGCTCGTCCACCTCGGCACCCGTGGGCCTGCGGCGCCGGAGCAGCACCTCCAACCGGTCCCAGTCCGCCCGGTGCGCGGCCACGAACACGTCCAGATCCATGGGGAGAGCTTGGCAGACGACTGCCCCCGCACGGCAGACTGTTCACGGGAGGGGAGCGGGTGCGGCGGTGCACCCGGAGGCCACGACGCGCCGAGGAGGCTGCCGGGTGAGCGAACTGGTGACGGGCGACGCGGTCGTTCTCGGACTCCGGCCCGCCCGGATGCCGACCCGGGCGCTGGCGGTGATGCTCGACCTGGCGCTCTACTGGACGCTGTACGTGGTGCTGTCCGTCCTGATGCTGACGGCGGTCTCCTCCCTCGACGTGGCGGCCGTGACCGCCGTGCAGATCGCGTTGTTCGTCCTGGTGCCGGTCGGTGCGCCGATCGCCGTGGAGACGCTGGGCCGGGGCCGGTCCGTGGGGAAGGCCGCCTGCGGACTGCGGGTGCTGCGGGAGGACGGCGGTCCGGTGCGGTTCCGGCACGCGCTGGTCCGGGGTGCCTTCGGCGCCGTCGAGATCACGCTGTCTATGGGGGTGATCGCCTGCATCGCCTCGCTCGTCTCCGCCCGCGGCAGGCGGCTGGGCGACGTGTTCGCCGGCACCGTCGTGGTTCGGGAACGCGTCCCCGCCGTGCCGGCCTCGGCGGCGCCCGCCGTACCGCCGTGGCTCGCCGGACGCTTCGCCGGGCTCGACCTTTCCCGCGTGCCGGAACCGCTGTGGCTGGCGGTGCGGCAGTACCTGATGCGGGCGGACGAGCTCGACGCCGTCGTCGGAAGGGACATGGCGGTGCGGTTGGCGTCGGACGTCGCTGCCCGTACCGGTGTGGCGGTTCCCGCCGACCTTCCGCCGTGGGCCTACCTCGCAGGAGTCCTGGCCGAGCGGCGCGAGCGGGACGCGCAGCGCGCTTTCGGAACGCAGGGCAGCATCCCGGGCGACGTCGCGCACCACGGCGCCGCGCACCACGGCGCCGCGCACCACGGCGGGGCGCCGGCGGAGGCGGTGGCACGGCCGCGGGAGGAGCACCGTACCGCCGCACCGCCGGCGGCTGGGCCCGCGCCCCCGCCCGGCTCCCCCGACGGGACCGAGTCGCGGAGCACGCCCGGACGTCCGGCCACCGGCTTCGTGCCGCCGGTCTGAGGCAGGCCCGCCGACGCGCGGTCGGTTCCCGGTTCCGTTCCTCCCCTTCTGCTCGCAACTCCCTTCCTTCCGCCCCCTCAGTGCGCCGTGGGGAAGGTCGACGGGGGTGCGGTGAGGTCCTCGAGTTCGACGCCGGGGGCGGCGAGCACCACGTCACCCGACAGGTGCACCGCCTGCTCCTCGCCGGTCTCCAGATCCGTCACCAGGTAGTTCTCCACGACGAGGGGACCGCTGTCGGTGGCGTGGGTGTCGGCGGACGCGAGTCGCCAGGCCCGGTCGAGGGTGCGGGGCGCGAGGACCGGAGGGGCGAGCTCGACCAGTCGGGCGCGGACCGACGGCCCGCCGGTGCCGGGGCGCAGCAGCAGGGCGGTGGCGACCAGGAAGGCGGGCGACGTCCCGGTGAAGCCGTGGGCGGCTGCCGAACCCTGCTGCGCGTGCGCGCCGGCGGGGTCGGTGCGCACCCAGGTGACGCCGTCGAGGGTGCCGCCACGCACCTGCCAGTCCCCGGCATGCACCTCGAGGCGGAGGACGCGGCCCCGTGCGTCGAGTGTCAGGTCGGTCGATCCGGCGGCCTGCCCGGAAGGGGTTGTGGTGCGGGAGACGTACCGCCAGCCCGAGGGGCCGGTGGCGCACTGGAAGTGCTCCTCCCCGAGCGGGGAGCCGTCGGAGGGGTCGTGGAGGACGTAGCGGCCGCTGGGCATGCCGCGACTGTACGCAGCGCCCCGCGGCGGACCGGAAAAGGGGCAGGCCCCCGCTCGGGAGCGGGGGCCTGCCCGGTGACGCGGTGGTCGCGGACGTGCCGCGGTTCCGGTCAGTACCGGTAGTGCTCCGGCTTGTACGGGCCTTCGACCGGGACGCCGATGTAGTCGGCCTGGTCCTTGCGCAGCTCCGTGAGCTCGACGCCGAGGGCGTCCAGGTGCAGGCGGGCGACCTTCTCGTCGAGCTTCTTGGGCAGGACGTACACGTCGGTCGGGTACTCCTCCGGCTTCGTGAAGAGCTCGATCTGGGCGATCGTCTGGTTCGCGAAGGAGTTGGACATGACGAACGACGGGTGACCGGTCGCGTTGCCCAGGTTGAGCAGCCGTCCCTCGGACAGCACGATGATCTTCCTGCCGTCGCGGAAGGTCCAGGTGTGGACCTGCGGCTTGACCTCGTCCTTGACGATGCCGTCGATGGCGGCGAGTCCCGCCATGTCGATCTCGTTGTCGAAGTGGCCGATGTTGCCCACGATGGCCTGGTGCTTCATCCGGGCCATGTCGGCGGCCATGATGATGTCCTTGTTGCCGGTCGTGGTGATGAAGATGTCCGCGGTCTCGACGACGTCGTCGAGACGGGCGACCTGGTAGCCGTCCATCGCGGCCTGCAGGGCGCAGATCGGGTCGATCTCGGTGATGATCACGCGGGCACCCTGCCCGCGCAGCGAGTCCGCGCAGCCCTTGCCGACGTCGCCGTAGCCGCAGACCACGGCAACCTTGCCGCCGACGAGGACGTCGGTGGCGCGGTTGATGCCGTCGACCAGGGAGTGGCGGCAGCCGTACTTGTTGTCGAACTTCGACTTGGTGACCGAGTCGTTGACGTTGATCGCCGGGAAGAGCAGCGAGCCGGCCTGCTGCATCTCGTACAGCCGGTGGACACCGGTGGTGGTCTCCTCGGTGACACCGCGGATCTCCGAGGCCAGCCGGGTCCACTTCTGCGGCGACTCGGCCAGGGTGCGGTTCAGGACCTCCAGGACGACGCGGTGCTCGTCGTTCTCGGCCTCCTCGACGGACGGGGCCTTGCCCGCCTTCTCGTACTCGACGCCCTTGTGGACGAGCAGGGTGGCGTCCCCGCCGTCGTCGAGGATCATGTTGGGGCCACCGGACTCGGCGCCCGGCCAGGTCAGAGCCTGCTCGGTGCACCACCAGTACTCCTCCAGGGTCTCGCCCTTCCAGGCGAAGACCGGCACGCCCTGGGGGTTCTCGGGGGTGCCCTCGGGGCCGACGGCGACGGCCGCGGCGGCGTGGTCCTGGGTGGAGAAGATGTTGCAGGAGGCCCAGCGGACCTCCGCACCGAGCGCCGTGAGGGTCTCGATGAGCACGGCGGTCTGCACGGTCATGTGCAGGGAGCCGGTGATGCGGGCGCCGGCCAGCGGCTTGTCCGCGGCGTACTCCTTGCGGATCGCCATGAGGCCGGGCATCTCGTGCTCGGCGAGGGCGATCTCCTTGCGGCCGAAGGCGGCCAGAGAGAGGTCAGCGACCTTGAAGTCGTGGGTCGACGTCGTGGCGGTCGTCGTCATGCGAGCTGCATCTCCTCGGGATGTCGAGGTGTGGTGACAGGTCCGTGCTGCGGTGCGGGGGGACGACGACGTGCCCGCCAGGCCGTGGTGGCCCGTCGGGACGCTGTCCCCTGTTTCGCAGCCCAGTCCGTCGGAGGCCCTCTCTCCCTCGGTGACCCGTCGTCCGGGTCGCCCGACCGCCATCAGCAGCGACGTCTGTGCACTACGAATCTACACCGCCGGACCAGTCGAACGGATGAAGCGGGGTGCACGCAAGACGACAACAGGACGGCCCGGCTGCCGGCCCAGCCGTCCTGCGGGGCGTCGAGGCAGGTCAGGCGCCGTTGCCGGGGTCCGTCGAGCCGGTCGCCATGGTGGCGGTGCCGGTGTTCGGCGCGGACGGGTCGGCGCCGGCCTGCTCCACGTCCGGTTCGAGGTAGATCACGCGGGCGATGGGCACGGCTCCGCGGATGCGGGCCTCGGCCTCGTCGATGGCCCGTGCCACCTCGCCGGCGGTGTCGTCGTGGCGGACGGCGATCTTCGCCGCGACGAGCAGTTCCTCCGGTCCGAGGTGCAGGGTGCGCATGTGGATGATGCCCGTGACGGTCTCCCCGTCGACGAGCACCTCGCGGATGCGCCGGATCTGGGTGGCGTCGGCGGCCTCGCCCAGCAGCAGCGACTTCGTCTCGGCGGCGAGCACCGCGGCGATGAGGATCAGCAGGGTGCCGATGCACAGGGTGCCGATGCCGTCGTACAGGGCGTTGCCGGTGACGACGGCGAGCCCGACTCCGACGAGCGCGAGGACGAGGCCGACGAGGGCGCCCAGGTCCTCCAGCAGGACCACCGGGAGTTCGGGAGCCTTGGCGCGGCGGACGAACTGCGTCCAGGTCAGCGAGCCGCGGAGGGCGTTCGCCTCCTTGATGGCGGTGCGGAAGGAGAAGGCCTCGGCGATGATCGCGAACACGAGCACGCCGACCGGCCAGTACCAGTGGCTGAGTTCGTGCGGGTGCACGATCTTCTCGTACCCCTCGTAGAGGGCGAAGACGCCGCCCACGGCGAAGAGCACGATGGACACCAGGAAGCTGTAGATGTAGCGCTCGCGGCCGTAGCCGAAGGGGTGCTCCTCGCTCTCGGCCTTCTTCGCCTGCTTGCCGCCGAGCAGCAGCAGCGCCTGGTTGCCGGAGTCGGCGAGCGAGTGGACTCCCTCGGCGAGCATCGAGGACGAGCCGCTGAACGCCCATGCGACGAACTTGGCTGCGGCGATGGAGACGTTGGCGCCCAGCGCGGCGACGATCGCCTTCGTTCCGCCTGATGCACTCATGGGACAGGTTCCTCTTCTCGTCGGGGCCGGGCCGCTCCGCGTCAGACGGCCACCGTGGCGCGGAAGATCGTACCGTCGCCCACCGCGCGCGGTCGCTCGCCCGCAGGAACAAAGACCGACTGCCCTTGTTCCAGGACGATTTCGGTGCCTGTCACCTCGTCGGTGAGGGTCGCGCGACCGGCGGTGCAGAGCACGATCTGTGCCGCGTCGCCCCGCAGTGTGCGCGGCGCGCCGCCCGGGGCGAGGACGTGGCGCGAGAGTGCGAACTCGCTGACGGGCGTGGTGTAGGGCTCCGCTCCGTCGGGGTCGGCCTCGGGAGTCAGCACGGCCGGGTCGCTCGCCTCGAAACGTACGACGCGCAGCAGTTCGGGCACGTCCACGTGCTTCGGCGTGAGGCCGCAGCGCAGAACGTTGTCGGAGTTGGCCATGATCTCCACGCCCAGGCCCGTCAGGTAGGCGTGCGGGACGCCCGCGTCGAGGTGGAGCGCCTCGCCGGGTTCCAGACGTACGTGGTTCAGAAGCATCGCCGCCAGCAGCCCGGGGTCGTCGGGGTGGTGCCGTGCGATGTCGGCGTAGGCCGCGCAGTCCGCGGCCCAGCGGCCGGGCTCGGGCGCGGAGGCGAGGCGGCGGACCGCGTCCGCCGCCTGCCGGACGGTGCCGGCGATCTCGGAGCGGTCCGCCGACAGGAAGGCGGTCAGGACCTCGCGCAGCGCGGCGGACTCGGGACGGGCGTGCAGGATGTCGACGTACGGCTCGAGGCCGCCCACGTCGAGCGCCGCGAGGAGCGCGGCGGACCCGGCAGCGGGCCGGAAGCCGCAGAGGCCCTCGAACGGCGTGAGGGCGGCGAGGAGTTCGGGCTTGTGACGGTCGTCCTTGTAGTTGCGGTGCGGTGCGTCGCGGGGCACGCCGCGCGCCTCCTCGTCCGCGAAGCCCGCGGCGGCCTGCTCCGGGTCGGGATGCACCTGCAGAGAGAGGGGCTGCGCGGCGGCGAGGAGCTTCAGCAGGAAGGGCAGCTGCGGGCCGAACGCGTCGACGGTGGCGGGGCCCAGTTCGCGGTGCGGGTCCGCGGCGATCACCTCGGAGAGCGCCGTCGGCCCGTCGCCGCGGTCGATGTGCGAGGGGGCGCCGGGGTGCGCGCCCATCCACAGTTCCGCCTGCGGCTCGCCCGTGGGGCGCTCCCGGAGGAGCTCGGGCAGGGCGGTGGTGGAGCCCCAGGCGTAGGGGCGCACGGTGTTCTGCAGACGGTCCATCAGCGACGGGTCCTCGGGCTCGGTGCGGTGCGGTACGGCTCGCCGGCCGCCGTGCGGGCACGGCGGCGCTGCGGCAGGTGTCAGGATGCGTCGCCGCGGGAGAGCGTGAGGTAAACGGAGGCGAAATCCAGTGTGGCGATCAGTTCCGCAACGGCTTCCAGCGGGCCGCTGCCCTGCGCCGGTTCGATCTCGCTGAACGGCGTCTCCCGCGCGTAGGCGGCTTCGCGTGCGGCGATCGCGGCGGATCCGGGGCCGGGGGGGCTCTCGCGGAGCAGCAGGATCCGGGTGTGGAACGGTTCGGGCTCCTCGACGCGGTCGCGGAAGAAGTCGTCCTCCGCGTCCTCGCCGCCCGCCGCGAAGGGGCCGGTCAGCAGCGCCTGGTGGGCGGTGAGCGCCTCGGGGAGCCCGGCCGCGAGGGCGGGGCGCCCCGCCTGTGCGGCGAGGACGGTCGCGCCGTGCCGGGCGGCCGCCCCGGCGAGGCGGCCTTCGCTCCAGAGCAGGGGGAGGGTGCCGGAGAGTTCGGCGGCGAGGCTCTTCGCCGGGTTGCTGAAGGTCTCCACGGCCGGTCCGCAGCGCTCCGCGACGGCGTCGAGGCGGTCGGCCAGCCCGTCGAGTGCGGACCACGAGGCGGTGAGGAGGCCGAAGCTGTCGGTGAGGGCGAGCAGCGGTGTCAGCAGCGCCCAGAACGTGCCCGGCCCGGTGTCGGGGGTCTCGCCAGGGCGGCCGGGGGCGAGCGGCAGCGCCAGGCCGTGCGTGTCGGTGACGGCGCCGGCGAGTGCGCTGCCGGAGGGCGCGACGGTGACGACCGTGCAGCCTCTCCGGTAGGCCTGGTCCGCGAGCGCCCCGAGTCCGGTCTCCTCCCCGGAAGTGCTCAGCAGGAGCAGGAGATCCATGGTGCCCGCCCAGCCGGGCAGGGACCACCGCAGGGCCTCGGGGGTCGGATTCGCCCCGGTGGGGCGTACCAGGGTGACCGCCGATCCGCCGTCGCCGAGGGCGTTGAGGGTGTCGGCGACGCAGGCGGCCGCCGGGCCGTGGCCCGCGACGAGGACGGCGCGGGGCCTGCCCTCGGGGCGGAGGTCCGCAAGGCCCGCTTCGCGGGCCCGGCGTACGGCGTTGCGCACCCGCGCGCCGGATTCGGCGGCACCGCGGAGCAGGCCGCCGGAATCGGCACGTGTCAGGACGTCGGGAGCGTCCAGCAGGGACTCGTCGAGCATCGGGCGGAGCCTCCGTTCGAACGCGTGGTGCGGCGCGGGTCGGGCGTCCGTCAGGCGGGGCGGCGCGCCTCGTCGACGAGGAGGACGGGGATACCGTCGCGCACCGGGTAGGCGAGACCGCACAGGTCGCCGGTGCAGACCAGTTCGGTTGCGGGGGCCGTCCCGTCGGTGTTCCCGGTCTCCTGCTCACGGAGCGGGGCGTGGCACGCCGGGCAGGCGAGGATCTGGAGAAGACCGGCTTCGAGCGGCATGGACGGTTCCTTCGCGGGGCGGGGGCGGCTGTGGAGCCAGGGTACCGCCGGGCGGGGTCCGGCGGCGGTCGGGCGGACCGGGCACCGTACTCCCGCCGTACCCCGGCGGATGCGGGGCCCGGGGTACGGCGGTGCGGGCGCGGGTCAGCCCCGGACGAGGGCGAGGACGTCGTCCCGCACGCGGGCCGTGGTGTCCGCGTCACGCGCCTCGACGTTGAGCCGCAGCAGCGGTTCGGTGTTGGAGGCGCGGAGGTTGAACCACCAGTCCTCGCCGGTGACGGTGAGGCCGTCGAGTTCGTCGAGCGTGACGCCGTCGCGGCCGGTGAAGGCCTTCCGTACGGCGGCGAGGCTGACGGCCTGGTCGTCGACGGTGCTGTTGATCTCGCCGGAAGCCGCGTACCGGTCGTAGCGGGAGACCAGGTCGGCCAGCGGACCGGGCTGGCCGCCGAGCGCGGCCAGCACGTGCATCGCGGCGAGCATGCCGGTGTCGGCGTTCCAGAAGTCGCGGAAGTAGTAGTGCGCGGAGTGCTCGCCGCCGAAGATCGCTCCGGTGCGGGCCATCTCCTCCTTGATGAACGAGTGCCCGACGCGGGTGCGCACCGGCACGCCGCCGGCCTCGCGGACGACCTCGGGCACCGACCAGGAGGTGATGCAGTTGTGGATGACGGTCGAACCGGGCTCCTTGGCCAGCTCCCGCTCGGCGACCAGTGCGGTGACGGCGGAGGGCGACACCGGGTCGCCGCTGCCGTCGACGACGAAGCAGCGGTCCGCGTCGCCGTCGAACGCGAGGCCGATGTCGGCCCCGGTCTCGCGGACCCGTGCCTGCAGGTCGACGATGTTCTTCGGGTCGAGCGGGTTGGCCTCGTGGTGGGGGAAGGTGCCGTCCAGCTCGAAGTAGAGGGCGTCCACCTCGATCGGCAGACCGGCGAACACGGAGGGAACCGTGTGGCCGCCCATGCCGTTGCCGGCGTCGACCACGACCTTCAGCGGGCGGATGTCCGAGAGGTCGACCAGGGAACGCAGGTGCTCCGCGTAGTCCGCGAGCATGTCCCGACGGGTGACGGTTCCGGGTGTCGCTCCCGTCGCGGGAGGGCCCGAGGCGGCCCAGGAGGCGACGAGGTCGCGGATTTCGGACAGGCCGGTGTCCTGGCCGACCGGCGCGGCTCCGGCCCGGCACATCTTGATGCCGTTGTACTGCGCGGGGTTGTGCGAGGCCGTGAACATCGCACCGGGCAGGTCGAGGCGGCCGCTGGCGAAGTACAGCTGGTCGGTGGAGCAGAGCCCGATCTCGGTGACGTCGGCGCCGCGACTCGCCGCCCCGCGCCCGAAGGCGGCGGCGAGTCCGGGCGAGGACGGACGCATGTCGTGCCCGACGACGATCGCCTGCGCCTCGGTGACCTGGACGAATGCCGCTCCGAACAGTTCCGCCAGGTGCTCGTCCCACTCGTCGGGCACGACGCCCCGCACGTCGTACGCCTTCACGATCCGGGACAGATCAGTCACTGCCACCCTCTACTCCCATGTCGACGGTCGGACGCCAATCTACCCGGCGCCGGGGAGGAGCCGGACTCAGGACTCGGGGGAGCGCAGTACCCGCAGGTGTCCGCGGCGGGCGACCTCCATCGGGTCGCCGGAGGGGCCGCGGGGTCCTGCGCCCTCCCCGGGCGGCAGCTCGCGGTCCGGGCGGCCGCGGGTGCGTGCGGCCTCGCGCACGGCGTCGGCCAGCGCCTCCAGGTCGTCGCTGCTCGGGCCGGTACGGTCCGGATCGGGGGCGAGCCGGACCACCTCCCAGCCGCGCGGGGCGGTCAGCCGCTCCGAGTGCTCGGCGCACAGGTCGTAGCAGTGCGGTTCGGCGTAGGTCGCGAGCGGGCCGAGGACGGCCGTGGAGTCCGCGTAGACGTACGTCAGCGTGGCCACGGCGGGGCGGCCGCACGCGGTGCGCGAACAGCGACGTACAGGACTCACGACGTTGGACGGTACCGCACTTGTGAGCGGGCTGCGACGACTCTCTGGACAGTCACCCCGCCGTGTCGTCCCGTTCGTCCGAGACGCGTTGTTCCTGCGCACTCGCGCCCACCTGGGGCGGAGCGGAAGGGGTGCGCCGGGGGCCGGTTGCGCCGTCGGAGGCCTGTCGGGGACGCGGTCACGAAGACACGGGGAACCGGTCGTTCCGTGCGGAATCGCCGATCACGGAACGCAACTCGACTGTCGCCGTTCGGCACCGGAACGGTCCGATTGCGACACCCGGGTGGCATCGGAGCGGCTCGGGAGTGCGGTGCGGAGCGGGAAGGCTACGCTTTCGGGTGATGAGCGATGCCCCACCGCCCCGGGTGTCCGGCCGGCGGCCGCACCACCGGGACCGGCACGGCCGCGGTATGCGCGGTCCCCTGGCGCCGCCGCAGGTGCCGCTCGCAGTGACCCGGTCCGAGGCGTTCGACGACCTGGTGCGCGACGCGGCGCAACGGCTGGAACGGCACTGGCCGCAACTGACCGGCGTGGACTTCGCCGTGCAGGAGGTCCCGCGCGGCGACGCGGACGCCTCGGACGGGGTCGTGCCGCTGGGGCGGCTGATCCCCGCGCACGGCAGGCGCCCGGACTGCGTCGTGGTCTACCGGCGCCCCGTGGAACTGCGCAGCAAGAACCGCGACGAGCGGGCACTGCTGGTGCACGAGGTGGTGGTGGAGCAGGTCGCCGAACTGCTCGGGCTGGCACCGGAGTCCGTGGACCCGCGGTACGGCGAGGACTGAGGCCGCCCCCGGGCGGCCGGGACTCCGGCGGCCCGGGAATCGGCACTTCACGGGTTCACGGGCTCGCCGGTCACCGGTCACCGATCATTGGTCATTGGTTCAGCACCGTCAGATCCTGGGACGCCCGCGGCACCGCGACACGGCCGCGGTCGTCGGGCAGGGCCTGCACGGTGAACATCGGGACACCGTTCTGCTTGCGGGCGAGCGTACGCGCGGCGTACACCTCGCCGCCCGACACCCGCTCCACGGTGAGGGCGTAGGGCCCCTTGCCGTCCTCGGGCCGCGGCGCCTCGACGTCGGTGGTGGTCCCCTGCTTCAGGGTGTACGTCCGGCTCTGCGGGCTCCCGCCGTCGGTTCCGGCGGAGGCCGTCACCCGGACCTCGGCGCCGCGGCCGAGGGCGAGCAGCGAGAGCGTGCTGTCCTTCGTGCGGTTCCCCGCTGCGGTCGCCCGTTTCTCGACCGGGGTGGTGGCGGGGATGAATGCGGTCTCCTGCGCGTCCCCCTTGCCCCGGGTCACGCGGACGGCCGCCACGACGGGTGCGGTGTCGCCGTCGTCCGTGGGCGCGAGGCTGAGCGAGGCGGCCGCTCCCTGGGTGAGAGAGTCGAGGTCGACGGCGCTGGTCGTGCCGGACTTGACGTGGAGTGTCTCCGCACCGGCCGGGGTGATGGTGCCGCTGGGGGTCGCCAGGCGCACCGCGAGGTCGGCGTCGCTCGCCCCGGGCGCGTGCACCACGAGCCGGACGGACGTCGCGTCGGCGGGGATGCCCGGGATGACGGCGGTGGGCCGGGGAACGCCGGCGGTCGGCAGCCAGTCGCCGCCCGTCTTCTCGTCGGCTGCCTGCACCTGGGCGGAGACCCGGCCGGTACGGACGACGCCGTGCACCGTGAGGTCGGCGACAGGCTCGTCGGTCAGGGTCGACAGCAGCACCCGCAGCGTGGACCGGGGCGGGACCGTGAGGGCTTCACCGGCGTCCGACTCGATCGCCCCGTCCTCTCCGTGGAGCCCCAGGTCGACGACGGCGGCACTGTCGTCCGGGTTGGTGAGGTGGACGAAGTCCTGACGCCCTTCGGCGGTGCTGGCCCCCGGGAACCAGAAGTCGGTGTCGGGTGCCTGACAGCCGGTGCCGTACATGCCGCGCCCGCTGCCCGCCGAGACCACTGTGGTCTGCTGCACGGTCCAGCCGGGGGCGAGGGGGCCTTCGGCGGATCCGGCGAGTGCGGGTGCGTCCGCCGTGCCGACGGTGTCGGTGACGGGTGTGCCGGGCTTCTTCAGCGGCAGGAAGGGCTCGGCCTCCTTGCCGCCCCCGGCCTGCGGGCCGCTTTCGTCCCCGCCGAGGCCGTCGTCCTTCTCTGCCAGCGGCAGCAGCGCCGCCTCCCCCTCCCCCGTGACGTCGTCCGGCGGGGTGTGCGCGGTGTACCGGGTCTCGGCGAGGTCGGAGGCGGACGGCTGGGGGCAGAGCAGGGTGGAGCGCTGCACCGGCAGCCGCGCCGCCGACGGCGCGCCGGTGCCGGCATGCGGGTCCGGTGCGGTGAGCGCCGTGAGGCCGGTGACCGCGGCCAGCACGGTGGACGCGCCGATCAGGGAGAGGGTGGTGCGGTTCACTGCTCGCTGCTCCTGTCGCCGTACCTGGGGACGTCGTGGGCGGCGGGGTCGTAGCCGTACGGACCGGGTGCGTACGGGTCCTGGTCGCCGGCGTGGGGCTGCTGCCCGGGGAGGTACGGCTGCGCGCCGTACCCGTCGGGCCCGGGAGTGCTGCGAGGGGCTTCGGCGAAGACGTCCTCACCGGGGTCGAAGGGCTCCTCGGTCCCGCCGTGGAAGCCGGCGTACTGGCCGTACGGCACCTGCTCGGGCATGGGCGGTGCGGGCGGCGGGCCCGGCGCCCCGGGGGGCGCCTCGGGGAAGGCGCCGTGGTCCGTCGCCCCGCCGGTGTGCTCGGACGGTACCGGGCCGACGTCGTCCTGCGGAGGCGCCGGTTCCGCCATCGGGGTGCCGGCGGCCTCCGCCTGGGCCCGGAGACGGCGGGCGCGGCGCCCCTCCCCCGGCACCGGCTGCGCCGGGACGCCTGCCGCCTGCGGCAGGTCGTCGTCGACCTCCCGGCGCCTGCCGGGAAGGGCGAGTACCAGGGCCACGAGCGTGAGCAGCGCCTGCGCCCACAACCAGAGGGTGTGCGGCAGGGGGCTCTCGTAGGTCAGGTCCAGTCGGCCGCCCTGGGCCGGGAGGGCGAAGCCCTGTGCCCAGCCGTCGAGGGTGGTCGGCTTCAGCGGGCGGCCGTCGAGGGTGGCGCGCCAGCCGTCGTCGGCGCGGTCGGCGACGCGCAGCACACGGCCCGCCGGGCCGTCGGGGATGTCGGTGTGCGCCTCGACGGGGCCCGACGCGACACGCACCGGCTGCGAGGCGCCGTTCCCGGCCCTGCCGCCCTCCTCGGGGACGACGGTGACGCGTGCGACCTCGGCGTCCACCTGCCACAGGGCGCTGCCGTCCTCCTGGCTGAGCCGGGTCAGTCCCGGGGTGGCGTCGAGGGTGCGGCTCATGCGGCGCGGCGCGTCGTCGCGGACCAGGACGTAGGCGACGGCGTAGTCGGCGAGCCGGGCGGTCTGGTCGGCGCCGGAACCGGCGATCAGGTGGGCGACGACGTCGTCGAGGCGGCTGCCGCCGTCCGTCCCGGCCGCCAGGTCGGCGTCGCCGAGGCGTGCGCCGGAGCCGCGGACCAGGGCGTAGGAGACGCTGCGGGTCGCGCTCACGGAGTCGGCGGCCTCGCCGGAGAGCACCAGTGTGCGGGCCTGGTCCGCGGTCGAGCTCTCCTCCGCGACGAAGGCGGGGACCTGCACGGGGCTGCGGCGGGTGAGGGGGCCGTCGGCCCCGCCGATCATCCAGCCCACCGCGGCCACCAGCGGAGCCGCGACCGCCGCGGCGGCGACCAGCACGGCCACGGGCTGTTTCCACCCGAAGTTCTGCGAGGCCACCCTGTCGCGGGCGCCCTCCGCCCCGACGGCAGCGGCGCTGAGCAGGGCGACCCCGTAGACGAGGGTTGCCGGCCCGGCCCACGCCCGGGTGTTGGCCAGTGCGGCGAAGGACAGGGCCACGAGGGCGGCCACCCAGGCCACGCGCACCGGGGTCGTGCGGTCCGCGCGCAGCAGCGCGGCGAGAGCCACCAGGACCAGACCCGCCATCAGCAGCCCGCCTGCCGCGCCGGGGCCGCCGGGGGACAGGGTGAGCAGGTCCACCGCGTCGGCGGAGCCGGCGCCGTAGGGCAGGCCCGCTTCCTCGAGGAGGCGGGCCGGTTCCAGGAGGAGCGAGAGGGACCAGGGCGCCAGCAGCAGCACGGGAGTGCCGACGACCACGGCGGCACGCATCGCGGTGCCAACCGTCCCCTCACCGCGCCGCTGCACGAAGACCGCGGCGGCAAGGGTGAGGACCAGCGCGACGGGCCACACCACGGGGGTGAAGGCCATGACGAAGGTGAGCAGCAGGGCGTGGGTCCAGACCGCGCGCCACGAGGCCCGACCGCGCAGTCCGCTCGCCGCGACGGCGGTGCGGGCCAGCAGCGGGAGGACGATCGCCAGCACGGCGGTGCCGATGCGGCCGCCGGCGAGGGCGCCGGTGGCGGCGGGCAGGAAGGCGTAGGCGACGGCCGCCCAGGCGCGTACCAGTCGGGAGGCGACGAGCGGCCGGGAAGCGAAGTAGGCCGTGACGCAGGCCAACGGGACCGAGCAGACCAGCAGCAGGGTGACGGTGAGGCCGGTGCTGCCGAACAGGACCGTGGACACGAGGGCGAGGGCCGCGAGGTACGGAGGCGCGGTCGGGGTTCCTCCGATCCCGACGGGGTGCCAGGCGTCGGTGTAGCGCGCCCAGAGGTCACCGATGTCGGCCGGAGCGGGCAGCAGGGCGCCGCCGGCCAGTGCCCCGCCGGCGAGCAGCGAGCGGCAGGCGATCAGCGAGACGAGAAGGAGCACGGTGAACAGGACGGGGCCGGGTTTCTGCGCGATGCGCTTGAGCCGGGCGAACTGCTCGACCTCGAAGAAATCGGCGTCGTCGTCGCCCGGCCCGGATTCGACGGCGCCGTGGCGGCCGCCGGAGGAGCGGTCGGGTTCGGCGCGGCCGACGAAGTTGCTGGCGACCTGTTCGAGGGTGGCGCGGACGGTGGCGCCGGGAGGCGGGAACAGTGACCGCAACGCACGGCGCTCCACGACGGGTTTGCCCCGCCGCCTGCGGGCCGAGAGCAGGCGGAGCGGGCGCAGCAGGGTGCCGGCGAGACCGGAGACCTCGTCGAGTGCCTGGCCGGGCACCTTGCCGACCAGGTAGGCCAGGGTGCGCAGCAGCGTACCGAGGACGAGCCGCAGCAGCACCCACGGCAGTGTCGCTCCGGGGGCGTTCGCAAGGAGGGTGTAGACGGCGCCGGCCTTGTCCACGCGGTGGGGGCTGGTTCCGCCGCCGCGGCCGACGCAGTCCACCGGGCGCCGCTCGCGGGAGGCCGCCTCGGCGTGCCGCATGTGGGCGTCGGGTGCGACCAGGACCCGGTGGCCGGCGGCGTGGACGCGCCAGCAGAGGTCCACGTCGTCGCGCATGAGAGGGAGATGGGGGTCGAAGCCGCCGAGCGCCTCGTAGACGTCGCGCCGGATCAACATGCCCGCGCTGGAGACGGACAGGACCGCTCGCACCTGGTCGTGCTGCCCCTGGTCCTGTTCCCGGCGTTCCACACCGGTCCAACGGCGGCCGCTGTTGGCGATGCTGACGCCCGCTTCGAGGAGCTGCCTGCGGTCGTACCAGCTGCGGAGCTTCGGGCCGACGACCGCCACGGAGGGGTCGGCGTCGACGACGCGCAGGAGGTGGTGGAGGGCGTCGGGTGCGGGGGCGCAGTCGTCGTGGAGCAGCCAGAGCCACTGCACGGGCTCGCCGTGCGGCAGTTCGGGCATGTCGTACGCCTCGTCGTGCCAGGTACGGGTGACCGGGTCCCAGCCGCTGGGGCGTTTGAGGTACGGCAGGTCGTCCGGGGTGGGGGTCCCGGCGGTGCGGGCGGCTTCGTCGACGGCGGCGCCGAAACCGGTGCGCCGTGCCAGGTGGAGCACCCGGTCCGGTCCGAGGGTCTCGGCCAGGAGGCGGGCCGACTCGTCGGCACTGCCGGTGTCGGCGGCGACGACGTTCTGGACCGGCCGTTCCTGCCCGACGAGCCCCGACAGGGCTTCGGGCAGCCAGCGCGCGCCGTCGTGGGAGACGAGCACGGCGGTGACGACGTGCCGGGGGAAGTCGGGTGTGGCTGCCTGGTGTGGGGCCGCCGAGTGGCTGTGCACGGACATCGAGGTACAAGCCCTGTGTGGGTGGACGGCGTGGACGTGCCCCCGCTCGTGCGGGGGCGGCGTCGCGGACGGGCCCACACTAATGCTTCGTCGCGGAGGGCCTGACGGCTCCGTACCACTCGGGCGGCTTCGTGCACCGACCCGCTCAGACGGCGGCCTTCTTCAGGCGCCGGCGCTCGCGCTCGGAGAGCCCGCCCCAGATCCCGAAGCGCTCGTCGTTGGCGAGTGCGTATTCGAGGCATTCAGAACGGACTTCACAGGCGAGGCAGACCTTCTTCGCCTCTCGCGTGGAACCGCCCTTCTCGGGGAAGAACGACTCGGGATCGGTCTGGGCGCAGAGCGCACGCTCCTGCCAGCCGAGTTCCTCGTCCGATTCTTCGACCAGCAGTTGCTCCACCAGCTCGGTCATGTACGCGCCCCTCGTGACGTCTTTGCTTCCCCGTGATGCCGTCGTGACCCTTCACACCCGATCGACACGTGTGAAATTACAAGTGTGCCGATCCGGGAGGGTCAAGCTGAGATCTGCCATTGAGCCCGATATTCACCCTGCGGAACCACACCCCTACGGAAAGTGTTCAAATCTCCACAAAACATGACAGGTGCACCGGAGGGACCCCGGTGGGCCCTTCCGCACGGAGTGACGAGTCGCCGGCCGATCATGTTCCCGGGGTCGGGGCGGAGCGCGATGGATCACATTCGCATCACGGATCCGCAACGCCGCCCGCACCCGGACGCTGCGCCATGTGTCCCCCTTTCCGAACGCACAAACCTCACCGCGAGAAGCTCCACTCGTCCTGATGAGACATGACCCGCCGAACGCCACTCCCGGTTGACACCGACGTCGCCCTCTCCTTTCCTCCCGCCCCGAGTCCCCGCAGCGGACGGCACGCTTCCCCGGCCGTCGTGGCACCCACCCGCCGAGGCCCGGCTCCCCCTGCCCTCCTCCGACTGCCAGACTGGCCCCATGCAGCGCATTGTGGTTCTGGCCGGGGGCATCGGCGGTGCCCGCTTCCTCCGCGGCCTGAGGTCCGCCGCACCCGACGCGGACATCACCGTCATCGGGAACACCGGCGACGACATCCATCTCTTCGGGTTGAAGGTCTGCCCCGACCTCGACACCGTGATGTACACGCTGGGCGGCGGCATCCACGAGGAGCAGGGCTGGGGCCGGGCCGGCGAGACCTTCGCCGTGAAGCAGGAGCTTGCGGAGTACGGCGTCGAGCCGCAGTGGTTCGGCCTCGGCGACAGGGACGTGGCCACCCACATCGTCCGCACGCAGATGCTCGCCGCCGGCTATCCGCTGAGCGAGGTCACCGAGGCGCTCTGCGCCCGCTGGCAGCCGGGCGTACGACTGCTGCCGATGACCGACGACCGGGTGGAGACCCACGTGGCCGTCGAGGAGGACGGGGAACGCCGGGCGATCCACTTCCAGGAGTACTGGATCCGGCTCCGCGCCTCGCTCGACGCGCAGGCGATCGTCCCGGTGGGGGCCGAACACGCGAAGCCGGGCCCCGGCGTTCTCGAAGCCCTGGCCGAAGCGGACGTCGTCCTCTTCCCGCCGTCGAACCCCGTGGTCAGCATCGGCACGATCCTGGCCGTCCCGGGCATCCGGGAGGCCATCGCCGAGGCGGACGTGCCGGTGGTCGGCCTCTCCCCCATCGTGGGCGGCGCCCCCGTGCGCGGCATGGCCGACAAGGTGCTGGCAGCGATCGGCGTCGAGTCCACGGCCGAGGCGGTCGCGACCCACTACGGGTCCGGGCTGCTGGACGGCTGGCTGGTGGACACCGCCGACGAGGCGTCGGCTCCCGCCGTGGAGCAGGCGGGCATCCGCTGCCGCGCCGTGCCGCTGATGATGACCGGCATCGAGGCGACGGCAGCGATGGCGCGGGAAGCCCTCGCCCTGGCCGAGGAGGTCCGCGCGTGAGCCCCGGATACCGGGTCTGGGCCCTGCCCGGCATCCCCGAGGTGCGCAAGGGCGACGACCTCGCCGGGCTCATCGCCGACGCCGCCTCGGACGCCGCGGGGCCCGGGCTGGTGGACGGGGACGTCCTGGTCGTCACCTCCAAGATCGTCAGCAAGGCGGAGGGACGCTGCGTCGCCGCCGACGATCGTGAGGCCTCCGTCGACGCCGAGACCGTACGGGTGGTCGCGCGGCGCGGCCCGGCGCGCATCGTCGAGAGCCGCCACGGCTTCGTGATGGCCGCGGCCGGTGTCGACGCCTCCAACACCCCGGCCGGAACGGTGCTGTTGCTCCCCGAGGACCCGGACGCCTCCGCGGAGCGCATCCGCGACGGCCTGCGGGACGTGCTGGGAGTCGAGGTCGGCGTGGTCGTCACGGACACCTTCGGCCGCCCGTGGCGCGAGGGCCAGACCGACGTCGCGATCGGCGCCGCGGGGGTCCGGGTACTGGAGGACCTGCGGGGCGGCACCGACGCGCACGGCAACCCCCTCGGCGTGACGGTGACGGCGGTCGGCGACGAACTGGCCGCGGCCGGCGAACTGGTGAAGGGCAAGGCCGACGGACTTCCGGTCGCCGTGGTGCGGGGCCTCGACCGGCACGTGTCCCCGGACGGCGCCGCGCAAGGCGGCGGCACGGCGACGTCGGCCCGCGCCCTGGTCCGCGACGCCGGGCTCGACATGTTCCGCCTGGGCACCTCGGAGGCCGTGCGCGAGGCAGTGACACTGCGCCGCACGGTCCGGGAATTCACCGACGACCCGGTGGACGGTGCCGCCGTCCGGCGTGCCGTCGCCGCCGCGCTGACCGCCCCCGCGCCCCACCACACGACACCCTGGCGGTTCGTGCTTCTGGAGACACCTCGGGCGCGAGTGCGGCTGCTGGACGCCATGCGGGACGCCTGGATCGCGGACCTCCGGGCGGACGGCAGGAGCGAGGAGAGCATCGCGCGGCGGATACGGCGCGGCGACGTGCTGCGCAACGCGCCCTACCTGGCCGTGCCGTGCCTGGTCGCGGACGGCGCGCACCGCTACCCGGACGCGCGGCGGGCCGCCGCGGAGCGCGAGATGTTCGTGGTGGCGAACGGCGCCGGCATCCAGAACTTCCTCGTGGCCCTGGCCGGCGAGCAGTTGGGCTCGGCGTGGATCTCCTCGACCATGTTCTGCCGCGACGTGGTCCGGGAGGTGCTGGAGCTGCCGGAGCACTGGGACCCGATGGGTGCCGTCGCGATCGGGCAGGCGGCGTCGCCGCCGCGGGAGCGGGCACCACGGCCCGTGGCGGAGTTCGTCGCGGTGCGCTGACGGCGGCCGCCCCGGCGGGGCGCCGTCACCACCGGGCGATGTCCACCCGCGGCATCCTCGGCGCGCGGCGCGGCGGGACCCGGCCGGTGGTCAGGAGGAGGCGGGTCGCCCGGTGCCGCTGCCGCTGTTCCGCGTACGGGGCGAGCAGGCGCAGCATCTCCTCGTCGTCGGCGTCCCGTCGCCCCGCCAGCGCGTGGCCGACGATCCCGGGCAGGTGCAGGTCGCCGACGGTCACGGCGTCCGGGTCCCCGTTGCTGCGCTGCACGGTTTCCGCCGCGGTCCACGGCCCGATGCCGGGGACGGCGCACAGCCGTGCGAGGGCGGCGTCGGGCGCCATCCGCGCGGCCTCCTCCATCCGGGACCAGCGGCGCACCGCGCGCAGGACGGTGGCGGAGCGTTTGCCGTCGACGCCCGCCCGGTGCCATTCCCAGGACGGCACCAGCGCCCAGGTGCGCGGGCCGGGCATCACGTACAGGTCCTGGTGGGGACCGGGGGCGGGCTCGCCGAACCGGCGGACCAGGCGGCGCCAGGAGCGGTGCGCCTCCTCGGCGGTCACCTTCTGCTCCAGCACCGCGGGGATCAGGGCTTCCATGACCAGTCCGGTGCGGACCAGCCGCAGACCGGGGTTGCGGCGGTGCGCCTCCCGCAGCAGCCGGTGGTGCGCGACGAAGGCGCCGGGGTCGTCGTCGGCCCCCAGCAGTGAGGGCAGCCGGTCCAGGGCCCAAGGGGCGCCCGGCCCCCAGGCCCGCGCCTCGACGACGGGTCCGGGGTGGGCGATCCGCAGGGTGACGGCCCCGGCGGGCGAGCGCATGGTGCGCCACACCGAGCCGTCGGCCGCGGTGCGGCAGGTCGGGTCGTACGGGCCGCGACGCAGCACGCGCAGGTTGCCGGCGAGAGCGTAGGGTCCGCCCGGGTCCCAGGTCCGGCACGTGCCGTCTCCGACCTCCCGGCCGGCCGGGGAACTCCCGGGCCGCGGCCGCGGCAGCGGCGTCCCGTCGGCCGGGGACGGGCGGGTGCCTCGTCGGCTCATGCGGAGCACCACCTCACATGTCGGAGGAGAACCGGATCGTGCCGGCCCCGATGCGCGCTCCGCACCATACGCGGAGGCCGTCCCGGAGCTCGTTGTCCGGTCCGACCTCGGCGCCGTCGCCGATGACGGCGCCGTCCAGGATCGTGCGGGCGCCGACGCGTGCGCCGGCGCCGACCAGGGAGTCCCGCACCAGGGCGCCGGGCTCGACGACCGCACCCTCCAGCAGGGTGCTGCCTTCGACGCATGCGCCGCAGCGGACCACCGCCCCCGGGCCGACGGAGGTGCCGCCGGTCAGCTTCGCGTCCTCGGCCACCGTCGCCCCCTCCAGGACCAGGCTCTCGCCGCGGCGGCCGGGGACGGCGGGGGACGGGGCGTGGCCCAGCACGAGGTCGGCGGAGCCGCGGACGAAGGCCTGCGGGGTGCCGAGGTCGAGCCAGTAGGTGGAGTCGACCATGCCCTGGAGGTGTGCGCCGCGGGCGAGCAGGGCGGGGAAGGTCTCGCGTTCGACGGAGACCGGACGGTCGTCGGGGATGGTGTCGATCACGGAGCGGTTGAAGACGTACGCACCGGCGTTGATCTGGTCGGTGACGATCTCCTCCGGCGTCTGCGGCTTCTCCAGGAAGGCCGTGACCCGTCCGTCGGCGTCGGTCGGGACGAGACCGAAGGCCCGGGGATCCGCCACGCGGGTCAGGTGCAGGGAGACGTCCGCCCCGGTGTCGCCGTGCCTGCGCACCAGCTCCCCGATGTCGAGGCCGGTGAGGATGTCGCCGTTGAAGATCAGCACCGGCTCGTCGGGGCCGGCCGAGAGGCGCGGGGCGACGTTGCGGATGGCGCCTCCGGTGCCGAGGGGTTCCTCCTCGGTGACGTACTCCAGATGCAGGCCGAGGTCCGTGCCGTCCCCGAAATGGGGCTCGAAGACCTCCGCGAGGTAGGAGGTGGCCATGACGACGTGGTCGACGCCTGCGGCCCGTGCGCGGGCCAGTTGGTGGGTGAGAAACGGCACCCCCGCGGCCGGGACCATCGGCTTCGGCGTGTTCACGGTCAGGGGCCGCAGTCTGGTGCCCTTGCCTCCGACCAGGAGGATCGCCTCTGTCACCTTGTCGTCTCTGCTTCCTGCCGGGACCGGATCGTGTCGCCACGCCGGCTCCGTCCGCGTCGCCGGCACGGGACACGTGCGGTGCCGTCCGCTCGCAACGGGAGAGGCGTGCGGGCGCGGTGCCCCCTGCTCCGGACGCGCCCTGGCCCCCTCCGGGTGGTCGGCGGCCAGTCTAAGCCGAGGGGCCGTGCCGACGGTGGGGCGACCGGCACACCGACCGGAGGCAGGACGGGCAGGTCAGCGGCCCTGGAGGTCGGCGGCGAGCGCACGGATCGAGGGCAGCTCCTGGTAGAGCTGCTCGCCGGGGCACTCGGTGGCGAAGCCGTCCCGGTGCCCGGAGACGGTGCGCATCCGTACCCGCGCGCCCTTGTGCCACTTGCCGCCTTCGGAGGTCACCCGGGTGCGGCCCCGGGGGTTGACGCCGTAGAGCCCGAGCTTCCAGGCGGTGAGTTTGGCGATCGCGTCGGTGGCCTTCTTCGACGGTTCCCTGCTGCCGAAGTCCCCGAGGACGGCCACTCCCATGCTGCTGCTGTTGAAACCCAGGGTGTGGGCACCGCGCACGGTCTCGGTCACCCCGCCGGCCCGGCCCTCGTAGATGGTTCCGCACTTGTCGATCAGGAAGTTGTAGCCGATGTCCCGCCATCCGAGGCTCTTGACGTGGTAGCGGTAGATGCTGCGGATGATGCGCGGGGCCCGTTTGCAGGAGTAGCTGTTGCTGCCCGCCGTGTGGTGCACGAAGGCCATCCTGACGTCGCTGCCGTAGGCGTAGCCGCCTTCGCGCATGCTCTCGTCGGCGCCCCAGCCCCGGCGGATGACGATGCCCGGGCGGGGACCCACGTACGGCCCGCCGTCCGCTCGGGTGTCGGCCTCGAGCGGGGCGAACCCCTCCTGCCGGGCGAGTTCGGTCGTCTCCTCCTTGGTCAGTTCGGGCAGTGCGGCGCGGGGCGCAGCGGCGGACGTGTCGCCGGACGTCCCGGAGCCCGCCTCGCGCGGTCCGCCCGCGGGCGTCCGGGAGACGGCGGTGTCCGCAGGGGAGCGGCCGGGGTCGACCAACTCCAGGCGCAGGCCGCGCGGGAGGGAGCCGGCGGAGGGGACGCGCACCTGGACGGCGTCCGAGCGTCCGACCCACAGCGGGGCGCTGGATCCGCGCTGCACCTGCTCGCCGTCGACGTGCGCCGTCGAGGCGGGGGCGTGGTCGGGGTCGCTCTCCAGGGTGCGCCAGCGCGACCAGGTGCCGTCGGCGGCGCGCCGGGTGCGGAACTGCACCTCGGTGTCGAGCTGCTCGGACGCGTCGTCCCAGACCATGCCGACCAGGGAGAAGGGGTGGACGCTGTGCCGGGACAGCGCCGGCGCCCACCCCGGGGATGCTGACGGGGTGGTGCTCGCGTCTCCGGTTCCGGCCGCGTCCGTCCCGGCCCGCGTTCCGGTCGCCGGTGCCGTCTCCTGGGCCGTTGCCGGGGCGAGCGGGAGGGACTGGGTGCGTCCGGGAAGTTCCCGTGCTGCGGCACCGTGCGGGAGGTTCGGGTGCGCGGAGCCGGATTTCTCGGCAGTGCCGGGGGCGCCGGAGGGGGCGGCCGCGGCGACGGGCGAGAGCATCAGAGTCGCGGTGGAGAGCACACCGAGCGAAGTGACAAGAAGTGCACGCATACATATGACAATGTGCAGCTTTGGTGGTTTCTGTCCATTCGGGAACTGACGCCCTGTCGCCCTGCCGCGGGGCCGCCGCCCGTGCGGCCGCCCCGGTGACGCACCGTCCGGGGCGTACCCTGGCGCGGATGAACACCGCCGACCGCACCCCCGCCGACCTGCTGTCTTCCGCGCTCGCCGAGGACCCCGCCCGCCCGCTGGTCACCTTCTACGACGACGCCACCGGTGAACGTGTCGAACTGTCCGTCGCCACCCTGGCCAATTGGGTGGCGAAGACCGCCAACCTGCTGCAGGGCGACCTCTCCGCCGAGCCGGGCGACCGGCTGGCGCTCCTGCTGCCGGCGCACTGGCAGACGACCGTGTGGCTACTGGCCTGCTCCGCCACAGGGGTGACGGCCGACCTGCACGGGGATCCGGCCCGGGCGGACCTGGTGGTCTCCGGCCCGGAGTCGCTGGAGGCGGCGCGGGCCTGCCGGGGCGAGCGGGTCGCACTCGGCCTGCGCCCCATGGGAGTGCGCTTCCCTCAACCACCGGAGGGCTTCCTCGACTATGCCGTCGAAGTCCCCGGGCAGGGGGACCGCTTCTCCCCCTTCGCGCCGGTGGACCCTCAGGCGCCGGCCCTCGGCCTGCCCGGCGGCGAGGAACTGAGCGGGGCACAGGTGGTGGCCCGGGCCACCGAGGACGCCGCCCGGCGCGGCCTGGAGAAGGGTTCGCGGTTGCTGACCCGGCGCCCGTTCGCCGACTGGGCGGGAGTGTCCGCCGGACTCTTCGCCCCGCTGACCGCGGGAGGGTCGGTCGTCCTCTGCCGGAACGCGGAGGACCTCGAGGAGGCGGCACTGGAGAAGCGGCGCGAGAGCGAACGCGTGACGCACCTCGCGGAGTGACGCCGGCGAGCGACCCGGTCCGATGCCACCTGCAACCTTCTCCGCCCCTCGTTCGTCCGACCGGGTGTGCGGTGTCCGTACGCCTCCGCGGCGGGCCCGCACCGCACCGGAGAGTCGGCTCCCGCCGCGCGGCACGAAGGGCTCGTGGAGGACAACGGGATCCGTGCGGGAACACGCCACCGCACGGACTTCACATCCTTCTCGATCCCTGCAAGACCGCCCAGAGGCGCCGTTGGCAGACGTGTACGATCAACTCCTCGTAAGGGTGATGCACAGCACAGCACCGTGCACGACAACCGTCTCGTCCCGACAGGACGGTTCCGCATACCGTGAGCCCACTCACGCTGACGGCTCCGCGTTCCCGACAAGGGAGCAACTCGGAGGAAATGCCCCGATATGCACGCAGTGGCCTCGGCCACCGTCATCGCCGATTCGGGGAACCGCCGGATAGTGTGAGCGATCCGGTCCGCCCCTGCGGGGGCGCCAGGCGCACAATGGAGGACTCTCGCACCGTGGACGCGCAAGGCCGGCGACACGCAGGCGACATCGACCCGGCCGATCAGTGGGTGTTCGACCCGACCACCGGCACCTACGAATTCCGGTCGCAGCCTGCCGCCGACAACCACCGCAACACGCACGCCACCGCCGACCGCAGGGCGGCGCCGCGGCAGAGAGCAGCAGCCTCCCAGGGCCGCACACACGGTCAACGCGCGGAGACCGACGGCTACGTGCCGCCGCAGCGCGGCCGTCGCGCCACCGAGACGGGGCGCCGGCGCCAGGGCGGCCCACAGGACCCCGGCAGCCCGCGCGGCGGCAACGGCCGCCGCAAGTCGCGCCCGAAGGCCAGCGGCAAGAAGCGTGCCCTGCAGTGGAGCGGCGGCATACTCGGCCTGCTGGTGCTCGTCGCCGGCGTCGGCGGCGCCTGGCTCCTGCACGAGCTCAACGGCAACATCAACAAGGTCAACGCCGGGGACCTGACGAACCCCGCGACGTCGGACGGGCCGCTCAACATCCTGCTGCTCGGCACCGACGCGCGGACGGGCGAGGGCAACACCGGCTACGGCGACACCGGCAGCGTGGGGCACGCGGACACCTCGCTGCTGCTGCACGTCTCCAAGGACCGGTCCAACGCCACCGTCCTGTCGATCCCCCGCGACATGATCGTCGACATCCCGGACTGCCCGGTCTACCAGGACGACGGCTCCAAGGAGGTCGTCCCGGGCACCGAGAACCAGCGCTTCAACGTCAGCCTCGGCCAGAACGGCAGGGACCCGACGTGCACCTGGCGCACGGTCCAGGAACTGACCGGCGTGGAGATCAACCACTTCATGATGGCGGACTTCAACGCCGTCAAGAACCTCTCGACCGCGGTGGGCGGCGTCGAGGTCTGCCTGGCCCACGACATAGACGACCCGAAGTCGCACCTGCAACTCAGCGCGGGGCGCCACACGATCCAGGGAGAGGACGCGCTCGCCTTCGTCCGCACCCGCCACTCCGTCGGCTTCGGGAGCGACCTGAGCCGCATCGAACTGCAGCAGCAGTTCCTCTCCTCGATGATCCGGAAGATGAAGTCCAGCGACACGCTCACCGACCCGGGCAAGCTGCTGGACCTGGCACAGGTGGCCACCAAGTCGCTCACCGTGGACGACAAGATCGCCAGCGTCTCGGACCTCACCGATCTCGCCAAGGACCTCCGGCGCATCGACACCAAGAACATCTCGTTCCTCACCGTGCCCGTGCTGGACAATCCGGACGATCCGGCGACGGTGATACAGGACGAGGCCAAGGCCCGGCCCATCTTCCAGATGCTCCAGCAGGACAAGTCCCTGACGAAGACGGGCAAGAAGGGCGGCGGGAAGGCGAAGAAGTCCGACCTGGACAAGGTCGAGCAGGCCCCCGCTTCCGAGGTCCGGGTCGACATCCTCAACGGTGGTGCGCCGACGGGATCCGCGCAGACGACGGTGACCTGGATGCAGACCGAGCAGGGCATGCCGCTGTCGACCAACGCCGGGAACGCCCCGCAGGAGATCGCGAAGACACGGCTGGAGTACGCGCCCGACCAGGCCTCGCAGGCGGCCACCCTGGCCGAGCTGATGGGCCTGCCGGCCTCGGCACTCGAACGGAGTTCCCAGGACGCGGGTCCGCAGGAGGCCATGACACTCACCCTCGGCAACGACTTCGTCGAACCCGGGCAGAAGTTGGAGGCACCGGAGAAGCTGCCCGACAACGTCAAGAAGGTCGAAGCCGACGACAAGAGCCTCTGCGCCGACTAACCCGCCGCCGTCCCGGCCGCACTCCGCGGCCGGGACGGCGCAGACATCAGGATGGAGAGGCCCCGTGCGGCAACAGGACGACATCCGGGGCGGCAAGGGACGCACCGGTGCGCCCTCGGCCGGCGGAGCGGGGCCGAACGGCGCTCTCGCCGAACGGACCCGACCCCCGGAACCGCGGAGCGGGGCCCATGACACCGCGACGTCCGACGCCCCCGGCAGCCCGGACCCCGGGAACACTGCGCCGCCGGCGCAGGGAAGACGGCCCCGTCGCCGCATATTCCGCTGGATATCCGTGGTCCTGGCGCTGCTTCTCCTCGCGGCCGCCGGTGGCGGCTACCTCTGGTTCCGGCACCTCAACGGGAACCTGGAGACCGGCGAACGCAGCGCCGTGGAAGGAGGACTGGAGGCCCCGGAACCCGACGCCCTGGGCAACACGCCGCTCAACGTCCTCGTGATCGGCTCGGACAGCCGCAACTCCGAGAAGAACCTGGACCTCGGCGGCAGCCGGGACAGCGTCGGGCAGAAGCCCCTGGCCGACGTCCAGATGCTGCTGCACCTCTCCGCCGACCGGAGCAACGCCTCGCTCGTCAGCATCCCCCGGGACACCCGTGTGGACATCCCGGAGTGCACGGACGCCGCGACGGGGCAGAGCTACCCGGCCGTCAACGGCCTCATCAACAGCACCCTCGGACGTGGCGGTCCGGGCTGCACATTGGCGACCTGGGAGAAACTGACCGGCGTCTACATCGACCACTGGGTGACCGTGGACTTCGCGGGCGTGGTCGCCATGGCCGACGCCGTCGGCGGGGTGGACGTCTGCGTGAAGCAGAACGTCTGGGACCGGGCGCTGCCCGGCGTGCCCGGCGGCTCCGGCCTCAAACTGACGGCCGGTACGCACTCGGTGAAGGGGCGGACCGCCCTGCAGTGGCTGCGGACCCGGCACGCCTTCTACAGCGATCTCGGGCGCGCCAAGGCGCAGCACATGTACCTCAACTCGATGCTGCGCAAGCTGAAGTCCCAGAGCGTGTTCACCGACACCGGGCGTCTGCTGGACCTGGCGGAGGCGGCCACGAAGTCCCTGACCGTCTCGCAGGAGATCGGCAGCGTCGACGCCCTGTACGACCTCGGCCGGCAGTTCAGGACGGTGCCGACCGACCGCGTCACCAGCGCCACCATGCCGACGGTGCAGGATCCCGCGAACGCCAACCACCTCCTCCCCGGGCCCGGCGCGTCGCGCATCTGGTCGATGCTGCAGGAGGACGTGCCGCTGGACTCCAACGGGAAGGACGGCGACGGAGGGTCCGACGGGACGTCGAGCACCGATCCCGGTCCGGCGAACGAGGCCTCCGCTTCACCTTCCGCGTCGGCGTCGCCCGCGGACGGGGCCCGCACCGCGGGCGCCGTTCCGGTGAGCGTCCTCAACGGCACCGCCGGGGGCGGCGGGCAGGCCGTCGACGGCCGTGCTTCCGAGGTCACCGCACACCTGCAGGGCGCGGGGTTCGCCCGGGCCGTGGCCCTGGCCGCACAGCAGCCGCAGGAGGAGACGACCCTCTCCTACCCTGAGGCAGGCGGGGAGCAGGCACGGAGCGAGGCGCAGGCGGTCGCGGAGGCCCTGGGCTTCCCGAAGGCATCGGTGGAGGCCTCGGCCGGAGTGCAGTCGGTGACCCTGGTCGTCGGCGCCGACTGGCCTTCCGGCGAGTACTACTCGGCCCCCGAGGCCGGCTCGATCCCGGACAGCGCCGACTCCCTCAACGGCTCCGACCGGGGCGCCTGCATGGAGGTCTACGAGCCCTACCGGTGGTGACCTCCACCGGAGTCGGCCGGGGCCGGACGGCCTCGGCCGCCGTGCTTCTCAGCCCGCGGCGGAGGACTTCGCGGGGCGGCGCGAGGCGATGACCCTGCGGGCGAGTGCACGGGGGCTGGTGAGGAAGCCCCAGCCCCAGGACATGTGCATGGTCGCCAGCGCCAGCGGTATCCGGACGCGCGCCCCGAGGGGAAGTCCCTTGCCGGCGGGCAGTGACCCGGCGGTGATGGCCGCCAGGTATCCGGCCGGGACGGCGAACGCCCAGGGAGTGAGGGTCGCGCCGGCCAGCAGCCCGGCGGCTATGCCGCAGACCGCCGCGGGCGGCGCGAGGTAGCGCAGGTTGATCGAGCCCGCGTGGTAGCGGGCGACGACGCGCCGCCAGCGGCCGTAGTTGCGGTACTGCAGGGCCAGCGCACGGACGTCGGGGCGGGGGCGGTAGGAGACGCGGAGGTCGGGCGAGAACCAGACGAGACCGCCGGCCTCGCGGATGCGGAAGTTCAGCTCCCAGTCCTGGGCGCGGAGGAACTCCTCGTTGTACCCCTCCTGCTGCTCCAGCACCTCGCGGCGGAAGACGCCGAGGTAGACGGTGTCGGCGGGCCCCGCGCGGCCACCGGTGTGGAAGGCGGCGTTGCCCACGCCGATCCGCGCCGTCATCGCCGCGGCGACGGCGTGCTCCCAGTCGTTCTCCCCCTCGGCGTGCATGATGCCGCCGACGTTGGCCGCCCCCGTCTCCTCCAGCAGCCGGACGGCGGTGGCGATGTAGTCCCGGGAGAGCATGCCGTGGCCGTCGACGCGGACGACGACGGGGTGCCGGGACGCCCCGATGGCCGCGTTGAGGCCGGCAGGCGTCCGGCCGGTGGGGTTGGGGACGGTGTGCACCCGGGAGTCCTCCGCGACGAGTTCGGCGGCGATCTCGTCCGTGCGGTCCGTGGACGGCCCCAGGGCGATGACGACCTCCAGCTCCCCCTCGTACTCCTGTTCCAGGATGTGCCGGACGGAGTTACGCAAATGCCGCTCTTCATCGAGAACCGGCATGATCACGGACACTGCGGGGAGAACGGAGGGAGTCACAGCGGTCACGTTACCGCGTACGAGGGACCGTCCCGCACTCCGACCGGGTGCGTCCGAACGCGTGCTGCGGCGTGTGACCACCCGCCCGCTGATCGTATGTGCTTACTGTCATCATCCGGACATCCTGTCCGCCGTCGTGGAGGTGCCGTTTGCCCCTGCCGCCCCGCTCCCGCATGCGGTCAGCCGTGTCCGAGCACGCTTCCGGCGGACGGCGGCGCAGAGGCCGGCCCAACTGGGGCCTCCGCCTGGCGGTCGGACTGGCCGTCCTGGTCCTGGCGACCAGCGGAGTGGGACACGCCCTGGTGACCGGACTCGCCGGGGACCTGCGGCGCATCGACCCCTTCCTGGGACTCACGGACCGGCCGAAGGCCACCGGGCACGGCCTCAACTTCCTCGTGGTCGGCATCGACGACCGCACCGGGCTGACCGACCGGCAGCGCCGGGACAACCGGCTGGGCGGCACCTCGTGCGACTGCACGGACACCCTGATGCTGGTCCATGTCTCCGAGGACCGGAAGCGGTTGAGCGTGGTGAGCATCCCGCGCGACTCGTACGTGAAGCTCCCCCCTCACACCGACGGCCGTACCCGCGAACGCCACCGCGCACTGCCCGCGAAGATCAACTCGGCGTACGCGCACGGCGGCCCCCATCTCACCGTCAGCACGGTGGAGAAGGCGACCGGAGTCCACGTCGACCACTACCTCGAGGTCGACTTCGCCAGCTTCATGAAGACCGTCGACGTGCTGGGCGGCATCGAGGTGTGCACCGTCCGTCCGCTCCAGGACGACTACTCCGGCCTCGACCTCCCCGCCGGCACCTCCCGGCTCGACGGCGGGCAGGCGCTGTCCTACGTCCGCGCCCGGCACGTCGACGGCGGCTCGGACTTCGGCCGCATGCACCGGCAGCAGCGCTTCCTGGCCGCCCTCATCGGGAAGGCCACCGCCACCGGCGTGCTGACCAACCCGGTGAAGCTGAGCAGGGTGACCTCCACCCTCCTCGGCTCGGTGCGCGCCGACGCGGGTTTCGGCAGCGACGAGATGATGGCCCTCGCGCAGGCCATGCGCGGCGTCTCCCCGTCGTCGTCGGAGTTCGTCTCGGTGCCGGTCGCCGACGCGGACCACCGGGTGGACGGCGTCGGGTCCACGGTGCGGTGGGACCGCAAACGGGCGTCGCACCTCTTCGAAGCGCTGCGCCGCGACCGGCCGCTCACCGATGGCTCCGGGACGAAGGACGGCACGGGCCCGGGAGGCGGCGGCGCCACAACCGGGAAGCGCTCCGCCACCCCCGTGGACGTCCCGCCCGCACAGGTCGACGTCCAGGTGCTCAACGGCACCACGCGCACCGGTCTCGCCGGCCGCACCGACCGGGCGCTGCGAGGCACCGGGTTCCGCACCACGGGCGTGCCGCGGAACGCGGAGCGGCAGGACGTGCGGCGAACCGTCATCAGCTACGACCCGCGCTGGAACCGCTCGGTGCGCACCGTCGCGGCCGCCTTCCCCGGAGCGCGCCTGGTGAAGGACGCCGGTCGCGGACCGCTGATGGAGGTCACGCTCGGCAAGCGGTTCTCCGCGGTCCACCCGGTGCGCGCCGCGGACCCGTTCCAGGCCGCGGCGAGCGACGGCGACGGCAAGGACTTCGAAGCCGTCACCGGCGACGAGGTGACCTGCGACTGAGGCCGGAAGCGCGTTCCGGCCGGCGTCAGCCGTGCGGGCCTCCGACCCCCTCGTCGTCCCCACCGCGCCACATCCGCTCGTCGTAGGCGGCGCTGGGCACCTCGACGATGTCCTGCCGCGCGGCCGGACCCTCGTCCGTGCGCGGTGCGAGCTCGACCACGTCGGCCAGGTCCAGACCGATCCGTTCCACGTCGTCCGTCAGGCGCTGCACGGCACGCACGTCCCCGTAGCGGTCACGCAACGCCGCGACACACCTGCGCAGTTCCACCACGGCCCGTTCCGCGGCGCTCGTCTCCGGCGTGCTCGCCATCTCCCACGCTCCTCGCACCCCCGTCGTCGTCACGCCCGTCCCCGTCAGCTTCCACGGAAGCCCTGCAGCGCGCACGCCGGGGCGGTCGGGCGGCGGCGTGTCCCTCCCCCCGCGCACCCCGGGGGGAGGGCCGGGCACCCGGTGGCACCCGGTGGCACCCGGGGTCAGCCGAGTCGGCGCCAGGCCGAACGAACCCTGCGGACATCGCTCATCCGCTGCTCGTAGGTGGCGCCGACGCCCAGCAGCAGGGTTCCCGCCAGGGCGGGCGGCAGCCACCGCGGCAGGGCACCGATCACCTGCGTCACGTACGGGGCGAGCTCGTGCCCGGCGACGAGGGCGAGCACGAGAGCGCCGGCCAGCAGCGGCGCCCGCAGCCGCAGGCGCGCCCCCAGCAGCGTCACGCCCAGCGCGCCTGCGCCCAGGAGCAGCGGGCGCAGCCAGTGGGGGTCACCCCAGACGGCGACCAGGCTCGGCAGCAGGGCGCAGGACAGAGCAGGGCCGTATGCCGTCCACGAGGACAGCCCGGGCACGGCGCGGGCCCGCAGCACACCGACGCCGAGCGCGACCGCTGCCGGCGGAAGCGTGTAGGCCTCCGGCAGACTCACCTGGGACGCGTACAGCCGCACCCATGTGGCCAGCAGGAACAGCACGGTTGCGGCGTAGCCCGCCGGGCGGCGGTCCGCGCGCAGCGCCACGGCACCGGCGAGGACGCCGCACAGGGCGAGGGCGAGCGCGAGCAGCGGCGGCCGGCCGAGCGTCAGCACGACCGCCCAGCCCGCCGCGACGTAGCCGGTGCACTCCACGGCGAGCGCGTCGACGGCGTGGTCTCCGCCCGTGCGGGCTGCGCCGTCGCGGGCCTGCACGGTGCGCAGCCGCGCCGCGAGCGGCACCGTGAGTGCCGCGACACCCAGCACCGCGAACGCGGCGTGCGGTGCCGGTGCTCCCGCCGCGGCGGGCAGCGCCCGCGCCAGGCCCGCCGCGGCGAGGACGGCGGTCGCGGCGCACACCGCGCCGACGGCTCCGGCCGGCCGGGCCGGGGTCGCACCCTTCCCGGTGCGGGCCGCCGGCCGGGTCCGCAGTCCGGCAGCGGTGGCGAAGACGCACGTCAGGACGGCGAGCACCACCACGGTGGCGGTGCGGTCCGCCAGCGCCCAGCCGGTGACGGAGCCGCCGACCACGACCGCCGCGACCGTCGCCGTCAACGCCACGCCCTCGCCCGGCACGACGATCGGCAACGCCACCAGCACCGCCACCAGGGCGGCGAGCCAGACCGTCACGGCGGAAGCGGACAGCCCCAGTGCCAGTGGCGCCACGACCGCGGTGGCGCCGGCGAGCGCCACCGCGCCCGCGGTCGCGGTGCGCCGCGGTGCTCCGGGTGCGAGGAGACGCGCGGCCGCCAGCAGAACGAGGGCGGGAACCGCGAGGAGCACGGGGGTTCCGGCATCCCCCGCCCAGGGCCATCCGGGCAGCAGGGTCGCGCCGGCCGCTCCCGCCGGCGCGCCCTGCCAGGGCGTCGCCACCCGGGCCATCGGCTGGAGCAGGGCCTGCCCCAGCGCAGGCACCGCGGTCACGAGGGCCAGGACGTGGACCGCGGCCGCGGCCAGCAGCAGGCCCGTCGTGGTGGACCGCCGGCGGAGGCGGCGGACGGCGGGTGTCCTGGCGGCCAGGGCACCGGCCAGCGCCGCGGCGGACAGCAGGTACCCGGGCATCACCCAGGTGGCCTCCGGCACCAGCGTCCGCAGCAGGCCGCCGGAGGCCGCGATGAGCAGCAGGCCGGCGCCGCTGCCCAGCGGCGCGGCGAGGCGGCGTTCCCGCCGGGCGGCGAGCAGCAGTACGGCGGCGCCGGTCAGGAACAGCGCGCCGGTCCGGAGCGCCGCCGGGAAGTGGGGGGCCGTCGCAGACAACCAGCCGGTGAGTGCCAGTGCCGGCACGGCCGCGACCAGGCCCGCGACGGCGGCGGTGATCCGTACGGCACGCAGCGGGCGCCGCCCGCCGAGCGCCACAGCGAGCAGCGCGTCGGCCCCGGCGGTCGCCGTGAGGGCCCAGGCCAGGCCCGTCGCACCGGCCCCCTCCGCGGCCGCCAGGAGCGGCACCGGAAGCTGCGCCAGCACGACCGCCGCGGGCAGCGGGAGGCGCAGGCCCGGGCCCCGTTCGCCCAGTTCGGCCCGCGGCCGGGGGAGCAGCAGCCCGTACGCGGCCCACAGGGCGGCGATCACCGCGAGGGCGGCGGCCGTGTACCCCAGGAGGTCGGTGTCCCGGAGGCTCACCTGCCGCAGGGCGTACGCGTCGAGGAGCAGCAGGACGAGTCCCACCGAGGCCACGGCCTCCGCGGTGGCGTGCAGGGTCCGCCGCAGCAGGAGGGCGGGCGGAGCGACGGCCAGCAGGGTCACGGTGCCCAGCACGGCCGCCCGGCCGCCGATGCCCATGCTTCCCCAGCTCAGCAGGGTGAAGGCGAGCGCCGCGACGGTCAGCAGGACGCCGCCGAGCGTCAGGAGGACGTTGCGCGCGGTGTGCGGCGATGCCTCGCGGGGACGCGGGGGCGCGGTGGGCGGCCACGGCGGCGGGAGGGGCGGCGCGCCCGGTGGGTGTGCGGAGCCCGCCGGCGCCGCAGCCGCCGCCCGCAGCTGGGTGAGGAGTGAGCCCCGCTGCGCGGCGAGCGCACCGCGTCGCGCGTCGAGCCGGTGCAGTTCCGCCTCGACGTGGCGGAGCCGGTCCGCGACGGGCCCCGTCACGGGCAGGCCGCACCGGGGGCAGTGCGCGACGGGTGGGTGGGTGTCGGGCAGCGGCCGGCCGCAGGCGGGGCACCAGCCGGACGGGGTGCGGTGCGTCATGGGACGGAGCGTGGCGCACCGGCCGCCGTCGCGGTACCCGTCCGGGTACTCAGATCGGCGTGAGTACCCGTCTCCTCGGCGGGAACGGCCTGCCGGGCGCGGTCGGGCGCAGGCGTCGGGTTGACGCCGGGCTTTGACCGTGCAAATGGGCCCCGAGTACGTTCGGAGGCTCCGACCGAGCGGTTTTCCGTCGATGGAGTGGAGAGATCCCAGTGGAAGCGCACGCCTCACACGTGCTTGCGGACCCGACCAGCATGGCGCTGGAGGTGCCGGGCTGGCTCCGGGACCACGCCGGCGACATCGCCGCCGGGGCCCTGAGCATCCTGTTCATCCTCGTGGGGGCGCTCGTCGTCCGCGCACTGGCCAAGCGGGCCATCACCCGACTGGTGAACCGCATTCTCCAGCCGTCCGACGGCGAGGGCGGGGAGCGGCGGAACGGGCTGGGCCCGGCCGTCCTCGCGCGCGACAGCGGCCGTGCTCAGGAGCGGCGCGAGCAGCGCGCCAAGACCATCGGTGCGGTCCTGAGCAGCATCGCGTCGGTCGTCATCGCGATCATGGCCCTGGCCATGATTCTCGGTGAGGTCGGCATCGCGCTGGGGCCGCTGCTGGCGAGCGCCGGTGTCGTGGGGCTGGCCATCGGCTTCGGTGCCCAGAGCCTGGTCGCCGACTACCTGTCCGGCCTGCTGATCATGGTCGAGGACCAGTACGGCGTCGGTGACATCGTCGACCTGGGCGAGGCCGTCGGCGAGGTCGAGCAGATCGGGCTGCGGCTCACCCAGGTCCGCGACCTGAACGGCGGGCTGTGGCACATCCGCAACGGCGAGATCCGCCGGGTCAACAACCACAGCCAGGACTGGGCGCGCGCCGTGCTGGACGTCGGCGTGGCCTACGAGTCCAATCTGGACACGGTCTACGAGGTGCTGGAGCGCACCGGCCGCGAGCTGCACGAGGACGCGGAGCAGGGCGCGCTGCTGCTCGAGGAGCCGTCGGTCTGGGGCGTGCAGTCGCTGGACGCCGACGCCGTCGTGGTGCGGATGGCGGTGAAGACGCAGCCGCTCCAGCAGTGGGGCGTCACCCGCGAGCTGCGCCGCCGGGTGAAGCTGAACCTGGACGAGGCGGGCGTGGAGATCCCGTTCCAGCAGCGCACCGTCTGGATGCGCCACGACGACGGCGGGCGCGAGGAGAGCCGTGCCTCGGTCCCCAAGGGCAGGGACGCCGCGGCGCTCTGAGCGCCGCGTCCCGCTGGGCCGACGAGTCGGCCCCGGCACCCCGCCGCGAGCGGGATGCCGGGGCCGTCGTCGTTTGCCCGGCGTTCTCGGACGGCAGGGTCTCAGTCGTCGAGGCCCTCCGCGGCACGCTTCTCGCGCAGCTCCTTGATGGCACGGCGGCGCGCCAGCCGGTGGGTGCGCCGGATCTGCGCCTCCTGGTAGCGGCGCTTGTCCTGCTCGGTCTCGGGGATCACGGGCGGCACCGGACGGGGCCGGCCGTTCTCGTCGACGGCGGCGAACACCAGGTAGGCGCTGCCGACCTGGACGGCGGGGGTCGATTCGTTCCAGCGTTCGGCGAGCACCCGGACACCGACCTCCATGGAGGACTTGCCGGTCCAGTTCACCTGGGCCTTCACATGCACCAGGTCTCCGACGTGCACGGGATTGAGGAAGACCATCTCGTCCATCGAGGCGGTGACGGCGGGACCGCCGGAGTGCCGGCCCGCGACAGCTCCAGCCGAGTCGTCGACGAGTTTCATGATCACCCCACCGTGGACGGTGCCGAGGAGGTTGGTGTCGTTGGCGGTCATGATGTGGCTGAGAGTGGTGCGTGCGGCAGCCGTCGGCTTGCCCGGAATCGCACCGTCCGCGGCGGGAGGGGCCTGATCGGTCATGCCCGCAAGCCTAAGCCCGGACATTCCGGCCGCCTCGACCAGGCGCTTTTGCGACAGCTCTGCTACAGCCTTGCTGCGAGTCCGACCCCGGGGGTGTGTCCGGTACCCGGGGCGTGCACACTTCCGTGCATGAACCAGTGGCCCGACTCGTACGACCGAGGAAGCGACCGGTACGGCCGCGGCAGCGCCGCGCCCACCCCGGAGGGTGCGCGTGCCATGCCGCACGTGCGGCAGCGTCCCTCCGTCCCCCCGCAGGACAGAGGCGGCTACGCCGACGCCTACGCCGGGCATCCGGACTCCGGCTACGACTCGGGCTGGAACGAGGGCCAGGTCTACGGCGGCCGGGGTGGCGGCCACGGCGGCCCGGGCGGATACGACCCCTACGGTGCCGCCCCGGGGCGCCCCCGGCCGTCCGCGGGGCGCCGGTTCAAGCGCATATGCGTGACCGTGCTGGTGGTGGCCCTGGTCTGGGTGACGGGCACCTACTTCTGGGCGGACTCCGAGCTCCGGCGCGAGGTCGACCTCGGCATCGTGCAGGAACGCCCGGAGAGCGCGGAGGGCACCACGTACCTGATCGTCGGCTCGGACAGCCGCGACGGCATGAGCGACGCGGAGATGAAGGACCTCCACACCGGCGGCCCGAGCGACGGCGGCCGCACGGACACCATGATGATCCTGCACGTCGGCCCGGAGGGCGACACTCTGGTGTCGCTGCCGCGCGACTCGTGGGTCACGATCCCCTCCTTCACCGGTTCCGAGAGCGGCAAGGAGTACCCCGCTCGCGGCGGCAGCAAGCTGAACGCCTCCTACGCCTACGACGGGCCGACGCTGCTGGTCCGCACCGTGGAGTACAACACGGGGCTGAAGATCGACCACTACGCGGAGATCGGCTTCGGAGGCTTCGCGAAGATCGTGGACGCCGTCGGCGGAGTGGAGATGGACATCCCGCGCGACATCAAGGACAAGAACTCCGGCTCCGACTTCCGCAAGGGCAAGCAGACGCTGGACGGCAAGCAGGCCCTGGCCTTCGTCCGCAACCGCTACGAGGCGGGCAGCGACCTGGAGCGCACGAAGAACCAGCAGAAGTTCCTGTCCGCGCTGGCGGACCAGACCGCCACGCCCTCCACGCTCCTCAACCCGTTCAAGCTGTACCCGACGATGGGTGCGGGCCTGGAGACGCTGAAGGTCGACAAGGACATGAGCCTGTTCGACCTGATGGAGATGTTCTGGGCGATGAAGGGCATCTCGGGCGGCGAGAGCGGCGGCCGGTCGATGAACATGCCGCTGACCAACACACCGGCCCCGGGCGGCTCCCTCCAGTGGGACATGGCGCGGGTCGAGCAGCTGGTGGGCCAGATCCAGGCGGGCGAGAAGGTGACCGTCCCCGGCGGGCGCCCCTGACCGCACCCGGGCACGGGCCGAGGGGCCGCGGAGACGTGAGGTCTCCGCGGCCCCTCGCCGTGCGCCCGCCCCTCCTCCCCCGGTCCCGACCGGAGGAGAGGGAGCCCCTCAGCAGGCGCACAGGCAGAAGGGGTGGCCCACGGGGTCCAGGTACACGCGGAAGCCGCGCTTCCCTCCGTCGTCGCCCTGGACCAGGCGTGCCCCCAGCGCCAGGACCTCCTCCTCCGCCTCGGCCATGCGCTCCTTCGGCACGTCCAGGTCCAGGTGGAACTGCTGGGATCCCCCGGTTCCCGGCCACTGCGGCGGCACGTATCCCTCGACCTGCTGGAACGCGAGCCGCCGGCCGTCCGGGCCGACCGCTTCGTACCAGTCGTCGCCGCCCTCGACCGTCCGGTCGAGCACGCGGGCGTAGAACTCGGCGAGTGCGCGGGGGTCGGGACAGTCGAGGACGGTGGCGCCGAGCGTCGCGAGAGCCATGACGCGTTCCTTTCGCTGTGCGTTACTGCTTCATGGGGTGATGCGGTAACGACGTTACCGCATCACCCCATACATGGGTAACGTTGACGGCATGCCGAACCGCAGGGCGCCGCAGCCGCTCGCTCTGGTGCAGGACCTGGTGAACACCTACGACGTCGAGGACGAGCGGGAAACGCTCGTCGACGGACCCTCCCTGACCGCGTTCCTCACCGCGCACGGGCTCGGTGAACCGGGCCCGGCCACCGCGGACCTGCCCGCCGTACGGGAACTGCGCGAGGCGCTGCGCGGAGCCTGCCTCGCGCACGCCGGACACGACCCGGACCCCACCGCCGTGCAGCGGCTGAACCGGCTCCTGGCGGACGCGCCGCTGGTCGTGCGGACCGCGCCCGACGGCCGCGCCCGGCTGGTGCCCGCCCCCGGGACGGCCGGGGCCGGCCGGCTGACCTCCCGGATCGCGGCCGACATCGCGGCAGCGGCGGCCGAGGGCACCTGGCAGCGACTCAAGGCCTGCGAGGCGGAGGACTGCCGGTGGGTCTTCTACGACCGCAGCCCCGCGGGGCGGAGCCGCTGGTGCTCGATGCAGGTGTGCGGCAGCCGGGCGAAGATGCGCGCCTACCGGGACCGGCGGCGCACGACCGGCCACGGGACGACGCTCTGACGGGCGGTCCCGTCGCACGCGCCCCGGAGGGGGAGTTCCGGCTCAGGCCGTGGGCCGCCCCAGCGCGCGGAAGGCCCAGCCGGCCTTGCGCCACAGCTCCGCGTCGAGCGTGTTCCGGCCGTCCAGAATGCGGCGCACGGCCACCGCGTCCCCCAGTACGGCCGGGTCCAGTTCGCGGAACTCGCGCCACTCGGTGAGGTGCAGCACCACATCCGCGCTCCGCACGGCCTCCAGTGCACTGTTCCCGTAGCCCAGGGTCGGGAAGATGCGGCGGGCGTTCTCCATGCCCTTGGGGTCGTAGACGGTGACCTGGGCGCCCTGCAGGTGGAGCTGGCCCGCCACGTTGAGCGCCGGCGAGTCCCGCACGTCGTCCGAGTCGGGCTTGAAGGTGGCGCCGAGGACCGCCACCCGCTTGCCCAGCAGCGCCCCGCCCACGGCCTCCCGCGTCAGCTCGACCATGTGGCTGCGGCGGCGCATGTTGATCGAGTCGATCTCCCGCAGGAACGTCAGAGCCTGGTCCGCGCCCAGCTCACCGGCGCGCGCCATGAAGGCCCGCAGGTCCTTGGGGAGGCAGCCGCCGCCGAAGCCGATCCCGGCGCGCAGGAACTTCCGCCCGATCCGGTCGTCGTGACCGATCGCCTCCGCGAGCTTCGCCACGTCGCCGCCTGCCGCCTCGCAGACCTCCGCCATCGCGTTGATGAAGGAGATCTTGGTGGCGAGGAAGGAGTTCGCCGCGACCTTGACCAACTCGGCGGTCGGAAAGTCCGTCACCACGAACGGCGAGCCCTCGGCGATCGGCTGCGCGTACACCACGCGCAGCAGGGCTTCGGCCCGCTCGCTGCGCACGCCCACCACGATGCGGTCGGGGTGCAGCGTGTCCTTCACGGCGAAGCCCTCGCGCAGGAACTCCGGGTTCCAGGCCAGCTCCACCTCGCCCTCGGCCGCCGGGGACAGCTCGGCGAGCCGGGCCGCCAGCCGCTCCGCGCTGCCCACGGGGACGGTGGACTTTCCGACCACCAGAGCGGGGCGGCGCAGCAGCGGCGCGAGGGACTCGACCGCGGCCTCCACGTAGCTCATGTCGGCGGCGTACTCGCCGTGCCGCTGGGGGGTGTTCACACAGACGAAGTGGACGTCGCCGAACTCCGCGGCCTCCTCGTAGGAGGTGGTGAACCGCAGGCGGCCGCTGGCTCCCTCGAAGCCGGCGACGTGCCTGCGCAGCAGCTCCTCCAGCCCCGGCTCGTACATCGGCACTTCACCGCGCGCGAGCATCTCGGCCTTCTCCGGCAGCACGTCCACACCCAGCACCTCGAACCCGAGGTCGGCCATCGCGGCCGCATGTGTGGCACCGAGGTACCCGGTGCCGATCACAGTGATCCTGGGCGATGCCGGAGGGGCCATGGACTACTCCAAAACGATGCGGGACCGAGCGCGTGCCCGCAGCATATCGGGGGCAGTCCGGAGATGTAGCTCACGTAGGCCGGGCACGGCTTCCGGCCCTACCATGGGAGTTACTTAACGGTCATTAGCATCCCGGGAGTGAGACACCGTGGCAGGAACTGCCGACTTCGACCTCTACCGGCCGTCCGAGGAGCACGACATGCTCCGCGACTCGGTGCGCGCGCTCGCCGAAGCGAAGATCGCCCCGTTCGCCGCGGAGGTGGACGAGGAGGGGCGCTTCCCGCAGGAGGCCCTGGACGCACTGGTCGCGAACGACCTGCACGCCGTCCACGTCCCGGAGGCGTTCGGCGGCGCGGGCGCCGACGCGCTCGCGACGGTCGTCGTCATCGAGGAGGTCGCCCGGGTCTGCGCGTCCTCGTCGCTGATCCCGGCGGTCAACAAGCTCGGGTCGCTGCCCGTGATCCTCTCCGGCTCCGAGGAGCTGAAGAAGAAGTACATGGCGCCGTTGGCCAAGGGCGACGCGATGTTCTCCTACTGCCTCAGCGAGCCGGACGCCGGCTCCGACGCGGGAGGCATGAAGACCCGCGCCGTCCGCGACGGCGACTCCTACGTCCTCAACGGTGTGAAGCGCTGGATCACCAACGCCGGGGTCTCCGAGTACTACACGGTCATGGCCGTCACCGACGCGGACAAGAAGACCCGCGGCGGCATATCGGCGTTCGTCGTGGAGAAGGGCGACGAGGGCGTCTCCTTCGGCGCGCCGGAGAAGAAGCTCGGCATCAAGGGCTCCCCCACCCGTGAGGTCTACCTCGACAACGTCCACATCCCCGCCGATCGCATGATCGGCGGAGAGGGCACCGGCTTCGCCACGGCCATGAAGACCCTGGACCACACCCGCATCACCATCGCGGCCCAGGCCCTCGGCATCGCCCAGGGCGCCCTCGACTACGCCAAGGGCTACGTCCGGGAGCGCCAGCAGTTCGGCAAGCCGATCGGCGACTTCCAGGGCGTGCAGTTCATGCTCGCCGACATGGCGATGAAGCTGGAGGCCGCCCGCCAGCTGACGTACACGGCCGCTGCCAAGTCCGAGCGCGTCGCGCTCGGCGGCAACAAGGAGGACCTCACCTTCTTCGGTGCGGCCGCCAAGTGCTACGCCTCCGACGCCGCCATGGAGATCACCACCGACGCGGTCCAGCTCCTCGGCGGGTACGGCTACACCCGCGACTACCCGCTGGAGCGCATGATGCGCGACGCGAAGATCTGCCAGATCTACGAGGGCACCAACCAGGTCCAGCGCATCGTCATGGCCCGCAACCTGCCCTGACGACCCAACCTCACCGCGCACGGCGAGCGGCCCCGGCACGTGCCGGGGCCGCTCGCCGTGCGCGTGTGTGCGGTACCGCGCGGAACCGCCTCCGAGGTGGATGTGTCGAGAAGACAGCGGCGTTGTGGTGGCACCCGGCGGCTCGTTCGGATTGACTCGACGGGGGAAGGGCCGTTTCACGCCGCCGCTTCGAGGAGGAGTGCAGTGCTGGAGATGTGGCAGGGGATCGCCCTGGTGGGAGCAACGCTGCTCACCGGGGTGATGGCGGGGCTGTACTTCGCCTTCTCCATCGCGGTGATGCCGGGACTCGCGGCGTGCGAGGACCGCACGTACGTCGAGGCGATGCGGTCGGTCAACGACAAGATCCTCAACGCCTGGTTCGGCCTCGCGTTCGCGGGGGCGCCGCTGCTCATCCTGGTGGCCGGTGCGCTGCACCTGGACGGCGACGACACCCGGCTCGTGTTCTGGACGCTGGCCGCCTTCCTGCTGTACGCCCTGACGCTGGGCATCACCTTCCGTGTGAACGTGCCGCTGAACGACCATCTCGACTCGGACGAGGTGGAGCCCGGTGAGGCGCGGGCGCGGTTCCAGTCGCGGTGGGTGCGGTGGAACCACGTGCGCACGGTGCTGAGCACGGCGGCTCTGGGCTGCCTGGCGTGGGCGCTGGTGCTGCACGGTCACGGCTGAACCCGGCGTGCGGCGCGCCCGCCGCGCCGCGGGGGTGGCGGCGGGGCGGGGCGGGCCTGCGGTCAGCCGTCGAGGGTGCCGATCGTCGCGACGGAGGGGCGGCGGCGCTGCCGCAGGTCGGCGGCGACGGACTCCGCGTCGCGCAGCACGCGGACGGCGTTGTGCCAGGTCAGTTTCGCGAGGTCGGCGTCCGACCAGCCGCGGTGGAGCAGTTCGGCGACCAGGTTGGGGTAGCCCGCGACGTCGTCGAGGCCGGAGGGGGTGAGCGGCGTACCGTCGTAGTCGCCTCCGATGCCGATGTGGTCGATGCCGGCGACCTCGCGCATGTGGTCGAGGTGGTCCGCGACGGTGGCGGCAGTGGCGACGGGAAGCGGGTGGGCCTCCTCGTACGCCTGCTGGACCTTGCGTCCCTCCGCGGTGCCGTCCAGCGGGTGCAGGCCGTGGGCCCGCATGTTCTCGTCGGCTGCCAGGACCCAGGCGCCGACCTCGGGCAGCACGAACTTCGGCACGAACGTCACCATCGCCACGCCGCCGTTGGCCGGGAGGCTCGCCAGCACGTCGTCGGGGATGTTCCGCGGGTGGTCGCAGACCGCGCGGGAGGAGGAGTGGGAGAAGACCACCGGGGCCTCGGAGACCCGCAGCGCGTCCCGCATCGTGGTGGCGGCGACGTGCGAGAGGTCGACGAGCATGCCGCAGCGGTTCATCTCGCGGACGACTTCTTCGCCGAAGCGGCTCAGGCCGCCGTGCCGGGGCTCGTCGGTCGCCGAGTCCGCCCAGTCGATGGTGTCGTTGTGGGTGAGCGTCATGTAGCGGACGCCCAGGTCGTGGAAGGCGCGGAGGGTGCCGAGGGAGTTGTTGATGGAGTGTCCGCCCTCGGCGCCCATGAGCGAGGCGATGCGGCCCTCGGCGCGCGCCGTCTCCATGTCGTCGGCCGTGCCGGCGAAGCGCAGGTCGCCCGGGTAGCGGTCGAGCAGCTGCCGCACGACGTCGATCTGCTCCAGCGTGGCGCTGACGGCCGCGTCGCCGGAGAGGTCGGTGCGCACGTAGACGGACCAGAACTGCGCCCCGACGCCGCCGGCCCGCAGCCGCGGGATGTCGGTGTGGAGGTGGGCGGACTGGTCCGTGGCCACGTCGCGGCGGTCGATGTCGTAGGCGACCTGTTCGCGCAGCGCCCAGGGGAGGTCGTTGTGCCCGTCGACGACGGGGTGTTCGGCGAGCAGGGCGCGTGCCCGGTCCAGGTGCGAGGCGGCGTCGGTCATCGGGCACCCCCTCCGAAGCCGAAGCCGGCGTCCGCGGCGGCGACCTTGGCGCGCAGCCTGCGGCCCTTCTCGGTCGCCTTCTCGTTCAGGTCGGTGAGGAAGGAGGTCATCTGTTCCTGCAGGTCGGGGTCGTGCGCGGCGAGCATCCGCACGGCCAGCAGTCCGGCGTTCCGTGCGCCGCCGACGGAGACGGTGGCCACGGGGACGCCGGCGGGCATCTGCACGATGGAGTAGAGCGAGTCGACACCGTCGAGGTGCTTCAGCGGCACGGGCACGCCGATGACCGGCAGCGGGGTGACGGAGGCCAGCATGCCGGGCAGGTGGGCGGCACCGCCCGCTCCGGCGATGACGGCACGGAGTCCGCGCCCTGCGGCCTCCTCCCCGTAGGCGAGCATCTCGCGCGGCATGCGGTGGGCGGAGACCACGTCCACCTCGTACGGCACCTCGAACTCGTCGAGTGCCTTCGCGGCGGCCTCCATGACGGGCCAGTCGGAGTCCGAGCCCATGACGACGCCGACCCGCGGCGCGACGGAGGACTGATCGGGCTGTGCGGCTGCTGCGGTCACTCCGTGATCGTCCCTCTCAGGTAGCCGGCGGCGTGGGCGGCGCGCTCGCGCACGTCGGCCAGGTCGTCGCCGTAGGTGTTGACGTGGCCGACCTTCCGGCCCGGTTTCACGCCCTTGCCGTACATGTGGATCTTCAGCTGGGGATCGCGCGCCATGCAGTGCAGGTACGCCGGATACATGTCGGGGTAGTCGCCGCCGAGGACGTTGGCCATCACGGTCCACCGGGCGCGGGGGCGCGGGTCGCCGAGCGGCAGGTCGAGGACGGCGCGGACGTGGTTGGCGAACTGGGAGGTCACGGCACCGTCCTGCGTCCAGTGGCCGGAGTTGTGCGGACGCATCGCGAGTTCGTTGACGAGGACGCGCCCATCGCGGGTCTCGAAGAGTTCCACCGCCAGGTGCCCGACGACGTCGAGTTCCTCGGCGACGGTCAGCGCGAGTTCCTGCGCGGCCGCGGCGAGATCGGCGTCGAGCTCGGGTGCGGGCGCGATCACGGTGTCGCACACGCCGTTCACCTGGATCGACTCCACAACCGGGTAGGCGACGGCCTGCCCGTGCGGGGAGCGCACGACGTTCGCGGCCAGCTCGCGGGCGAACTCGACCTTCTCCTCGGCGAGCACCGGGACACCGGCGAGGAACGGTTCCGACGCCTCCTCGGCGCTGCCGACCACCCACACGCCCTTGCCGTCGTAGCCGCCGCGCACGGTCTTGAGCACGACGGGGAAACCGTCGCCCTCCGCGGCGAAGACCGCCACGTCCGCGGGGTCGGCGACGAGGCGATGGCGCGGGCAGGGCACCCCGATCGCGTCCAGGCGCGCCCGCATCACGCCCTTGTCCTGGGCGTGGAGCAGCGCGTCCGGGCCGGGGCGCACCGGGACACCGTCCGCCTCGAGGGCGCGGAGGTGCTCGGTGGGCACGTGCTCGTGGTCGAAGGTGACCACGTCGCACCCGCGGGCGAACTCACGCAGTGTGCCCAGGTCGCGGTGGTCGCCGAGGACCACGTCGCCGACGACCTGCGCGGCGGACTCCTGGGGGGTGGTGGAGAGGAGCTTGAACCTGATGCCGAGGGGGATGCCCGCCTCGTGTGTCATACGAGCGAGCTGTCCGCCGCCGACCATGCCGACTACCGGGAACGTCACGCCGTCCAGACTATCCGGCCCGCCGCACGGCCCGTGTCACGGGCATCCGCCGCCCCGGGTTCGCCGTGATCCTGCGGCGGGAAGCGCCGCTGGTTAGCATGAGGCGCGGACCGCCTCCGCCGGAGGACGCCGACCAGGAACGGGGACCGAGCGATCACTATGGGTGAAGGGCGTGGCGTTCCGGCTCGCCTGCGACAGCTGATCCGCGAGGTCGCGAAGTTCGGGACGGTCGGCGCCTGCGGTGTGCTGGTGAACGTCGCGGTGTTCAACCTGTGCCGGGGAGGGCTGGGCCTGGCGCCCCTGCTGTCGGGTGTCCTCGCGACGAGCGTGGCGATCGGCACGAACTACGTGGGCAACCGGTACTGGACGTACCGGCACGCGGACAAGCGTCGGGTGCGGCGCGAGCTGTCGCTTTTCCTCTTCTTCAGCGGCGTCGGCATGGTGATCGAGAACGGCATGCTGGCGCTGTCCCGCTACGGCCTGGACCTGACCTCGGCGATGGCGGACAACCTCGCCAAGAACGTCGTCGGCCTCGGCCTCGGGACGGCTTTCCGTTTCTGGTCCTACCGCACCTGGGTGTTCGCCGACGAGGCGCCCGCGGGTGCCGCCGGGTCGGGCGGGGCCCGGTTCGGCGTCCCGGTGCAGGGTCGGCCGGATGCGTCAGGTGGCCTGGTCGGTGTCGCGGCTCAGGAAGAGGGCGAAGACGGGCGGGCGCAGCTGCAGCAGTTCCAGCCGGCCGCCGTCCGCCTCGGCGAGGTCGCGGGCCACGGCGAGGCCGAGGCCCGTTGAGTTGTGCCCGCTGACGGTGCGTTCGAAGACGCGGGAGCCGAGTGAGGAGTCGACGCCCGGGCCCTCGTCGCTGATCTCCACCACGACCTGGTTGCCGGTCGCGCGGGTGCGCAGGGCGACGGTGCCGCCGCCGTGCATCAGGGCGTTCTCGATGCAGGTGGCCAGCACCTGCGCCACGGCCCCCGGGGTCCCGATCGCCCGCATGCCGGTCCTGCCGGAGCGGACGATCGCCCGGCCCTCGACGCGGTAGGCGGGCTTCCACTCCTCCGTCTGCTGTTTGACCACGTCGTCGAGGTCGAAGGCGACCGCCGAGCCGGACTTGGGGTCGCGGGAGTTGGTGAGCAGCCGCTGCACGACGTCGGTGAGCCGCTCGACCTGGGCGAGCGCGATGGTGGCCTCCTCGGTGACCAGGGCGCGGTCCTCCGGGGCCTCGGCGTCGGCGGTGGCGATGATCTCCTCCAGCCGCATCGACAGCGCCGTGAGCGGGGTGCGCAGCTGGTGGGAGGCGTCGGCGGCGAGTCGGCGCTCGGCGGTGATCATGCGGCCGATGCGTTCCGCGCTGGCGTCCAGCACGTCGGCGACGCGGTCGAGTTCGGGGACGCCGTACCGGCGGTGGCGCGGGCGCGGGTCGCCGGAGCCGAGCCGTTCGGCCGTCTCGGCCAGGTCGGTGAGAGGGGAGACCACCCTGTGGGCCTGCCGCACGGCGAGGATGGCGGCGGCGATGATCGCGAGCACCGCCACGGCCAGGATGATCAGCAGCATGCGGCCCACCTCGTCCCGCACCGTCTCGTCGGACTGCTGGACGAGGACCTGCTCGCCGTGGGCACCGGTCTGCCGGGCCTCGATCACGTCGCCGCCGGGGCGGTCGCCGAAGACGATCGGTGCGCGTCCCGGCACGTCGATGCGGACGTACCGGTTGCCCTCGACGGTGGTGCGCAGCGTCCTGGCGGACACCGCCTCGTCCGCGACCAGCCGGCTCTCCACGACGGACGCCACCCGCACGGCCTCGGACCGGACGCTCTCCCGGGCGCTTTCCTCGATGGTGCGGGACTCGACCAGCATGAGGGAGGCCCCGAAGACGGCGAGGACCACGAGGACCACGGCGAGCGTGGACTGGATCAGGCGGCGGCGCATGGAACGGTGGGTCTCAGCTCTTCTCGAAGCGGAAGCCGACGCCCCGCACGGTGGCGATGTAGCGCGGGTTCGCGGCGTCGTCCCCGAGCTTCTTCCGGAGCCAGGAGATGTGCATGTCGAGGGTCTTGGTGGACGACCACCAGGTGGTGTCCCAGACCTCGCGCATCAGCTGGTCGCGGGTGACGACGCGGCCGGCGTCGCGCACGAGGACGCGGAGGAGGTCGAACTCCTTGGCGGTGAGGTGGAGTTCCTCGTCGCCCATCCAGGCCCGGTGGGACTCGGCATCGATGCGGACTCCGTGGGTGGCGGGCGGTGCGGCCGCCTCGCTGACCGCGCCGCGGCGCAGCAGTGCCCGTACCCGTGCGAGGAGTTCGGCGAGGCGGAAGGGTTTGGTCACGTAGTCGTCGGCGCCCGCGTCGAGCCCGACGACGGTGTCGACCTCGTCCGCGCGGGCGGTCAGTACGAGGACGGGGAAGCCGTGGCCCTCGTTGCGGAGCCGCCGGCAGACCTCCAGGCCGTCCATGCCGGGCAGGCCCAGGTCCAGCACGAGCAGGTCGATGGCGTCCCGCAGCCCCGCCTCCAGGGCGCCCGGGCCGTCCTCACGGACCTCGACCTCGTATCCCTCCCGGCGCAGCGCCCTGGCCAGGGGTTCCGAGATCGACGCGTCATCCTCGGCGAGCAGTACACGGGTCATGGGCCGATGGTAGTCCTCGCACCACAGGCGGTGTGCGTCCCCGGGTCCGGGACCGTGCTCCCCGTCGGACGGCCCCGGGCGGGCGACGGACGGGGACGCCCGATAGTCGGAGAGGTGCTGGGAATCACCGACGTAACCTCTTCTTTACCTTCGGTTGCACGGAAGGTTTCCGGTTTCACCTGTGATCTGCATCGCATTCACTTCCACAACAGGCAGGTCCCTGCCGTAAGGTGTGCTCGATTCTGCAAGTCGACGCCGATGCCCCCTGCCCTGGTGCGGCCGGGGCCGCTCGGCGTGCGGGACCGGCTGTGCCCGGACCCGCGATCCCCCCACCGGGCGCGCACACGGCCCTTCTCGCCGCGCGTCCCGAGCGAGCAAGGAGCCACCACCATGGCGTCCAGCCTGACGAAGGCCGGAGCCGGCACCACCGGCGAACGGACCTTCTTCGGCCACCCCCGCGGTCTGGCCACCCTTTTCATGACCGAGATGTGGGAGCGCTTCAGCTTCTACGGCATGCGGGCCCTGCTGGTCCTCTACCTGACGGCTCAGGTGGCGGACGGCGGTCTGGCCATGAAGGCCTCCACCGCGACCGCGCTGTACGCCGTCTACAACGCCACCGTCTACCTGCTGGCGGTCCCGGGCGGCTGGTTCGGCGACCGGGTCTGGGGACCGCGCCGGACGACGGCGGTCGCCGGCTGCATCATCATGACCGGCCACTTCCTGCTGGCCGTGCCCTTCGAGGCATCGTTCTTCGTGGGTCTGGTCTTCATCGCGGCCGGTTCCGGACTGCTGAAGTCCAACATCTCCACGATGGTCGGCCACCTCTACGACGGGCCGAACGACCCGCGCCGTGACGGCGGCTTCACCATCTTCTACATGGGCATCAACATCGGTGCCTTCCTCGCGCCGCTCGTCATCGGCACCGTCGGCCAGGAGGTCAACTGGCATCTCGGCTTCGCCATGGCCGGCGTGGGCATGGGCCTGGGCCTCATCCAGTTCCTGGTCGGCACCCGCAGCCTCGCCGAGCGCAGCAGCATGGTTCCCTCGCCGCTGTCCGCGGAGGAGCGCAGGGAGGCACTGAAGAAGACCGGTATCGGCGTCGCGATCGCCACGGTGTTCTACGGCACGCTGACCGTCGCCGGCATCTTCAGCATCGACTGGGTGCTGTGGCCCATCTCCATCGCCGGTATCGCGCTGCCCGCGCTCTACTTCGCGCGGATCCGCCGCGACAAGGACGTCACCGCGGACGAGAAGAAGAAGATGACCGGGTTCATCTGGTTCTTCATCGCCGCGGCGCTGTTCTGGCTGATCTTCGACCAGTCCGGCTCGACGCTGACCGTCTTCGCGAAGGAGAGCACCTCCTCCACGCTGTTCGGCCTGGCGTTCCCGGAGAGCTGGTTCCAGTCCCTGAATCCGCTGTTCGTGATGGCGCTGGCGCCGGTCCTCGCCGCCCTCTGGGTGAAGCTGGGCCGCCGCAACCCGACGACCACCACGAAGTTCGGTATGGGCCTGACCGGCATCGGCCTGTCGTTCGGTCTGATGATGCTCGCCATGGGCGTCGTCGCCGCGAGCGACGAGAAGGCCTCGCCGCTGTGGCTCGCCACGGTCTACCTGATCATGACCGTGTCGGAGCTGTGCCTCTCGCCGGTCGGCCTGTCGGTGTCCACGAAGCTGGCCCCGGAGAAGTACTCCAGCCAGGTCATGGGCCTGTGGTTCCTGGCCGTCACGGCCGGCAACTGCCTGGCCTCGATCTCGGCGCTGGTGTTCGGCGAGGCCACCGGATCGTCGGCCTACTTCGGCGCGATCGGCGCCCTGGCCGTCGTCGCCGGTGTCGCCTTCCTGCTGAACCGCAAGAAGGTCATCCGGCTGATGGGCGACGTCCACTGACGCGGCCCCACGGACGCACACGGTGTCCCGGCCGGGGATCCTCCCGGCCGGGACACCGTGCGTTGCGCCGCGGAAGGCGCTTCGGAAGGCGGTCAGGAGCCGGCAGGGACTCCCGGGGAGAGCCGGGCGCGCGAAACGGGCCGGACCGGTGCGGCGCGACGGCGCGGACCTCAGACCGGGGCGGCGAGCTCCGCCCACACGGTCTTGCCGTGGCCGTCGCCGCCGCGCACCACGCCCCAGTCCAGGCAGAGCCGCTGGACGATGAACATGCCGTGCCCGCCGGGCCGTCCCGCACGGTGCGGCGTACGTGCCGCGGGGTCGCCGGCCCCGGCGTCCACGACCTCCAGCCGCACCAGCTTGGCTCCGCTGCCGATGCGCAGCTCCTCGGGGCCCCCGGCGTGCAGACAGGCGTTGGTGACGAGTTCGGAGACCACCAGCAGGACGTCCTCGGCCGCCGCGCGCTGGTCCGCGGTCGCCGCCGGCAGCCAGCCCCAGTCCTGCAACGCCTTACGGGTGAAGTCCCGGGCGCGCGACACACTGCCGCCGGCACCGACGAGACGCAGTCTGCGCACCTGGCTCAGCGGCCGCTCCCGCTCGGCCTCCGGCATCGCAGCGGACAGCGCGGCGCCTTCGGGCTCCTTGCCGCGATCCGCCGGAAACGGCCGGATGGTGCTCATCAGTGGTTCACCTCACCGGTTACCTGAAAGATTCTTCAGTCTCCTGCCCTGCCGGACGGTGAGAACACCCACGGATTCGGACGGGTTGGTGTGATGCGCGCAACTCACGACGGCGACGAGCCCGTGAGCGGCGCATGACGAACGGATAACACCTCTGTTGCGGTGGCGACTACGCTCCGGCCACGCTCGACAGCGCCGCATCGAGGTCGGGGTGCACGGTGAAGACGGCGTCGGCACCGGTGATCTCGAAGACCCGGGCGACGGCCGGGCGCATGCCGGCGAGGTGAACGCCCCCGCCTGCCTCCTCGGCCTTCAGGCGGGCACCGAGGAGGACGTTCAGCCCGGTGGAGTCGCAGAAATCCAGGGCGGTGCAATCCACCACCAGGTGACTGCTTCCACCCTCCAGGCACTGGTCCAGCGGCTCACGCAGCACATCCGCGGTGTGGTGATCAAGCTCACCCCTGGGGGACAGCACGGCGCTCGCGCCCATCGTCCGCACGTCGACCGTCAGCCGACGCCCGCTCGTACTGCCGGGCATCCCGCGGTCCATGAACAGCCCTTCCGTTCGCGTGACATGAGCCCACCCCCGCTACCCGGTGGCGCGCCACTCGAACCCTACGCCCTCACCGTCGCCGACGGTAGCCGGAGAGGGCTCACATCCGGACAAAGCGACCATCGCAGACTTGCCATGCACGTGCATGTCCCGGTAGTACCTATAGGGACATTCGAAACCACGTCGGCTCGGAGGCGCCGCACACCGCAGTGCACGTCACGGCTTCGGCAGCCATACGCCGAGAATCACGGAGGACACCATGTCACCCCGGCTCGACAACGGGATAGCGGACATCGCCGGCCCGGCCATCCCGGCCCAGCTCGGCCAGGACACGAGCCCGGACGCCGTCGCTCACGCACCCGAGGCAGACGCACACGCCCCGGAGGCTGTCGTCGAGGAGATCCTCGATCAGCTGCATGTGGCGGAGCTCCCCCTCTTCGAGGACGTGGGGCCCGTCGACGCGCGAGCACTGTCCAAGACCCTCTTCGAACGACTGACCGGTCTCGAGGAGGGCACCCACGAGTACTCCTACGTCCGGAACACCCTGATCGAGCTCAACCTCGCCCTGGTGAAGTTCGCGGCCTCCCGTTTCCGCTCCCGCAGCGAGCCGATGGAGGACATCGTCCAGGTCGGCACCATCGGCCTGATCAAGGCCATCGACCGCTTCGAACTCGACCGGGGCGTGGAGTTCCCGACCTTCGCGATGCCGACGATCGTGGGTGAGATCAAGCGCTTCTTCCGCGACACCTCCTGGTCGGTGCGCGTGCCGCGCCGGCTCCAGGAACTGCGGCTGGACCTGGCGAAGGCGGGCGACGAGCTCGCCCAGCGCCTGGACCGCGCACCCACCGTCGACGAGCTGGCGGAGCGCCTCGGCCTCTCCCGCGACGAGGTCGTCGAGGGCATGGCGGCCTCCAACGCGTACACGGCCAGTTCGCTGGACGCGCAGCCCGAGGAGGACGATTCCGAGGGCGCGCTGGCCGACCGCATCGGCTACGAGGACCACGGCCTCGAGGGCATCGAGTACGTCGAGTCGCTCAAGCCGCTCATCGCCGAGCTGCCGCCGCGGGACCGCCGGATCCTCTCGCTGCGGTTCGTGGCCAACATGACCCAGTCGGAGATCGGCGAGGAGCTGGGCATCTCGCAGATGCACGTCTCCCGGCTGCTCGCGCGCACCCTGGGCAGGCTCCGCAAGGGCCTGATGATCGAGGAGTGAGGCGGCACCACCCGCCCCCACGGACGGCTGGAGGTCCCCGCACCGGGTGCGGGGACCTCCAGCCGTCCGTGCGGGGTGCTCAGACCTCGCGGACGCCGCGCCGCCACACGGCGTCGACGAGCGGGACGCCCGGCCGGTAGACGAGGTGCACGTGCGACGGGGCGTCCAGCAGGGTCAGGTCGGCGTACGCGCCGGGTGACAGCCGCCCGACGTCGTCGCGCAGCAGCGCGCGGGCCCCTCCGGCCGTCGCCGACCACACCGCCTCGTCCGGCGTCATGCCCATCTCGCGCACCGCGATGGCGAGGCAGAACGGCATGGACGAGGTGAAGGACGAGCCCGGGTTGCAGTCCGTGGACAGCGCCACTGTGACGCCCGCGTCCAGCAGGCGCCGCGCGTCCGGGTAGACGGCGCGGGTGGAGAACTCGCAGCCGGGCAGCAGCGTGGCGACGGTGGAGCCCTGGGCGAGGGCGTCCACGTCGGCGTCCGTGAGGTGTGTGCAGTGGTCGGCGGAGGCGGCGCCGAGTTCGACGCCGAGCTGCACGCCGGGGCCGTGCGAGAGCTGGTTGGCGTGGATGCGCGGCACGAGCCCGCGTTCCTTCCCGGCGGTGAGGATGGCGCGGGCCTGGTCCCCGTCGAAGGCGCCCTTCTCGCAGAACGCGTCCACCCAGCGGGCGTGCGGCGCGCAGGCGTCGAGCATCTCTCCCGTGACCTGCTCGACGTAGCCGTTCGGATCGTCGGTGAATTCCGGAGCGACGATGTGGGCGCCGAGGTAGGTCACCTCCTCGGTCTGCTCGGCGGCGATCCGCAGCGCCCGTGCCTCCTGGCCGGGGGTGAGGCCGTAGCCGGACTTGGTCTCCTGCGTGGTGGTGCCCTGGCGCAGCGCCTCGCGCAGGTAGCGCGCGAGGTTGGCGGCCAGTTCGGCGTCGGTGGCGGCGCGGGTCGCCGCCACCGTGCTGCGGATGCCCCCGGCCGTGTAGGGCTTTCCGGACATGCGGGCGGCGAACTCCCGGGTGCGGTCGCCGGCGAACACCAGGTGGGAGTGGGAGTCCACGAACCCGGGGAGGACGGCGCGGCCCGCCGCGTCGTGGGCGTGGTCGGCCGCGGGAGCGGCGGCCGACGGGCCGGCCCAGGCCACGCGGGCGCCCTCCGTCACGAGCGCGGCGTTCTCGATCACGCCGAGCGGCCCCTCTCCCAGGGCGGGGTCGTTGGTGACGAGGGTGCCGATGTCGTGGATGAGGGTCGTGTCGCTCATGGGGTGGCTCTCCTGGTGGCGGTGTGGGCGCGTGCGGGGCCGGGTCGGCGGCCCGGTGCTCAGGGGGTGACCGCGGCGACGGCCTCGGCGAGGACCCCGGGTACGTCGGGCACGGTGGTGTGCACGCCGTCCCGGACGACGTGCCGGCCGCCGACGACGGTGTGCCGCACGTCCGCGGCCGTCCCGGCGAAGACCACCGCCTCCGTCGCCATGCGGGACGCCGGACCGACCGTGCGCACACTGTCCAGGGCGATCGTGGTGAAGTCGGCCAGCATCCCGGTCTCCAGCCGGCCCGCGGCCGGCCAGCCCAGCGCGGCGTGCCCGTCCTCGGTGGCGGCGCGCAGCAGCTGCGCCGCCGTCCAGTGCCCGCGGGCGCGGGTGCGGAGGCGCTCGTCGAGCTCCATGGCCCGGGCCTCCTCCAGCAGGTCGATCACGGCGTGGCTGTCGCTGCCGAGCGACAGCGTGCTCCCCGCGCGCTGCAGCGCGGCCGCCGGACCGACACCGTCGGCCAGGTCGCGTTCCGTCGTGGGGCACATGCACACCCCGGTCGCGGAGCCGCCGAGCAGCGCGATGTCGCTGTCGGTCAGGTGCGTGGCGTGGACGGCGGTGGTGCGCGGGCCGGTGACGCCGTGGTCGGCGAGCAGTTCGGTCGGGGTGCAGCCGTGCGCCTCGCGGCAGGCCTCGTTCTCTGCGGGCTGCTCCGAGAGGTGGACGTGCAGCGGGGCGTCGCGCTCCTCGGCCCAGGCGGCGACGGTGCCCAGCTCCTGCGCCGGGACCGCCCGGACCGAGTGCACGGCGGCGCCGATCCGGACGGTGCCGTCGATGTCGGCGCGAAGCCGCCCGGCACGCTCCGCCCAGGCTTCGGCGGTGCCGTCGGAGAAGCGGCGCTGGGCGGGGGTGGGCTCCCGGCCGAAGCCGGAGGACAGGTAGCAGGCGTCCAGGAGGGTGAGCCTGATCCCGGCTTCGGCTGCGGCGGCGATGAGCGCGCCGCCCATCGCGTTGAGGTCGTCGTACCGGCGCCCGTCGCGGTCGTGGTGCAGGTAGTGGAACTCCCCCACGCACGTGATGCCGGCGAGCGCCATCTCCGCGTACACGGCGCGGGCGAGGGCGAAGTACGTGTCGGGGGTGAGGCGCGAGGCGATCTGGTACATCGTGTCGCGCCACGTCCAGAACGTGCCGGAGCCGACCTGCACGGTGCTGCGCAGGGCCCGGTGGAAGGCGTGGCTGTGCGTGTTCGCGAGGCCCGGGATCGTGAGGCCCCGCAGCGGTTCCGCGCCGGGCGGCGGGGCGGCGACGCCGGTGCCGACGGCCGTGATGCGGCCGTCGGCGACGTCGAGGGCGACGGCGGGTTCGACGGTGCCGTTGAGCCAGGCGTACTCGGCCCAGTAGGTCGTCACGGCGTGGTCGGCCGGCATGCGAGGTCCTCCAGTACGTCGGCGAGTGCGGACACCCCTGCCACGCAGTCGTCCTCCTCGGCGAACTCGGCCGGCGAGTGCGAGACGCCGGTGGGGTTCCGCACGTACAGCATGGCGGTGGGGACGTGCGCGGAGAGGATTCCCGCGTCGTGTCCGGCACCGGTCGGCAGGACGGGTACCCCGCCGAGGCGGGCACCGATCCTGTCGCGGAGGGCGTCGGCGAACTCCACGACCGGCGTGAACGACTCGCGGACGACCGACACGCCGACGCCGTCGCGGGTGCCGCGCTCGGTCGCCGCCTGTTCGATCGCCGTGACGACCGCCTCCAGGGTCTCCTCGTCGGCGGCCCGCGAGTCGAGCCAGCCGCGCACCAGGGAGGGGACGGCGTTGACGCCGTTCGGTTCGACGGCGACCTTGCCGAAGGTGGCGAGTGCTCCGGCGAGCCGCGCCTTCTTGCGGGCGGCCAGCACGGTGGTGGCGTAGGTGAGCATCGGGTCGCGGCGGTCCTCCAGGCGGGTGGTGCCCGCGTGGTTGGCCTCGCCGGTGAAGTCGAAGCGCCAGCGCCCGTGCGGCCAGATCGCGGACGCCACGCCCACCGGGTGCGGAGTGTCCGCGAGGGCCCGGCCCTGCTCGACGTGGAGTTCGACGAACGCACCGATGCGGGAGAGGCGCTCCGGGTCGGCACCGAGGGTCTCGGGGTCGTGTCCGGCCCGCTCCATGGCCTGCGGGAGGGACACGCCGTCGGCGTCGCGCAGTGCGCGGGCCTTCTCCACGGTGAGCTGCCCGGCGGTGAGGCGGGAGCCGACGCAGGCCAGTCCGAAGCGGGCGCCCTCCTCGTCGGCGAAGTTGACGATGCCGAGCGGGCGTCCGAGGGCGGCGCCGCGGGCGCGCAGGGTGTCGAGGGCGGCGAAGGAGGACACGACGCCGAGCGGGCCGTCGAAGGCTCCGCCGTCGGGGACGGAGTCGAGGTGGGAGCCGGTGACGACGGCGTCGCCCTCCTGCGGGTCGCCCAGCCAGGCCCACTGGTTGCCGTTGCGGTCCAGCTCGTACGTGAGCCCCCGTGCGCGCGCCTGGTCGTGGAACCAGGCGCGGCAGTCGGTGTCGGCGCCGGTCCAGGCGTAGCGGCGGTAGCCGCCGCTGCCGCCGTCCCGCCCGACCGGCGCGAGGTCGCGCCACATCTCGTGGAAGGACGGCGGGTCCGCCACCGCGCCGCCGGTCACGCGTCCTCCCCCTCGCGCATGGGGATGCGCACGTCGCGCTCGGCCGCGATCGCGTCGGCCCGGTCGTATCCGGCGTCGACGTGGCGGACGACACCCATGGCGGGGTCGTTGGTGAGCACCCGGTGCAGCTTCTGCCCCGCGAGCGGCGTGCCGTCGGCGACGGTCACCTGGCCGGCGTGGATCGAGCGGCCCATGCCCACGCCGCCACCGTGGTGGAGGGAGACCCACGAGGCGCCGGAGGAGATGTTGACCATGGCGTTGAGGAGCGGCCAGTCGGCGATCGCGTCGGAGCCGTCGAGCATGGACTCGGTCTCGCGGTACGGCGAGGCGACGGAGCCGCAGTCGAGGTGGTCGCGTCCGAGTGCGAGCGGAGCCGAGATCTCGCCGCTCGCGACCATGTCGTTGAAGCGTTCGCCGGCCTTGTCGCGCTCGCCCAGGCCGAGCCAGCAGATCCGCGCCGGCAGGCCCTGGAAGCGCACGCGTTCGCCCGCGAGCCGGATCCAGCGCGCGAGGGACTCGTTCTCGGGGAAGAGGTCGAGGAGGGCCCGGTCGGTCGCGGCGATGTCCTTGGGGTCGCCGGAGAGCGCCGCCCAGCGGAAGGGGCCCTTCCCCTCGCAGAACAGCGGCCGGATGTAGGCGGGCACGAAGCCGGGGTAGTCGAAGGCCCGCGCGTACCCGGCCGTCCGGGCCTCGCCGCGGAGGGAGTTGCCGTAGTCGAAGACCTCGGCCCCGGCGTCCTGGAAGCCGACCATGGCCTCGACGTGGCGGGCCATGGACTCCTGTGCGCGGCGGGTGAAGTCGGCGGGCTTCTCCGCGGCGTGGGCGGCCATCTCCTCGAACGGGATGCCGGCGGGGAGGTAGGAGAGCGGGTCGTGGGCGGAGGTCTGGTCGGTGACGATGTCGACGGGCGCGCTCATCGCCAGCAGCCGGGGAAGGATTTCCGCGGCGTTGCCGAGCAGTCCGACGGAGAGCGGGCGGCGGGCGTCCCGCGCCTCCGTGGCGAGGCGGAGGGCGTGGTCCACGGAGTCGGCGCGCACGTCCAGGTAGCCGTGTTCGATGCGCCGCTCGATGCGGGACGGGTCGCACTCGACGCAGATCGCCACGCCGCCGTTCATGGTGACGGCGAGCGGCTGGGCGCCGCCCATCCCGCCGAGCCCGGCGGTGAGGGTGATCGTGCCGGCGAGGGTGCCGTCGAAGCGTTTGCGGGCGACGGCGGCGAAGGTCTCGTAGGTGCCCTGGAGGATGCCCTGGGTGCCGATGTAGATCCAGGAGCCGGCGGTCATCTGGCCGTACATGGTGAGGCCGAGCGCCTCCAGGCGGCGGAACTCCTCCCAGTGGGCCCAGTCGCCGACCAGGTTGGAATTGGCGAGGAGCACGCGCGGCGCCCATTCGTGGGTCTGCATGACGCCGACGGGGCGGCCGGACTGCACCAGCATCGTCTCGTCGTCGCGCAGCGTCTCCAGGGTGCGGACCATGGCGTCGAAGGAGCGCCAGTCGCGCGCGGCCTTGCCGGTGCCGCCGTAGACGACGAGTTTGTCGGGGTGTTCGGCGACCTCGGGGTCGAGGTTGTTCTGGAGCATCCGCAGGGCGGCCTCCTGGGGCCACCCCCGCGCGGTGGGTGTGGTTCCGCGGGGTGCCCGCACGGGTCGCGGTCCTGCCATGGCGCTGCCTCCCTGGTGTGGATCTGCCGAACGGCCGAGCATCCATCTATTCATACAGCCTACGTACTGAATAGTTTCAGTCAACAACCACCGTCGGATTCCTCACCTGCCGGGTGACACGCTGGACGGCATGAACCACGCAGACCCCGCAGCCGCCCGTCTCGCCGGCCGCCGCGACCGGGCCGTACGAGCCGCCGTCGAGCACGGGCTGGTGGACGAGGAGCACCATCCGGTCGCCGCACTGCTCGACGTCACCGCCGTGCGTGAAGCCGCGGCGTCGCTGCACGCCGCGTTCGCGGAGGTGACCGCCCCCGGACAGGAAGTGCTGCACGCCTTCGCGGTCAAGGCGGGCTCGCTGGTCCCGGTGCTGCGGCTGCTGGACGACTGCGGGGTCGGCGCGGAGGTGGCCAGTCCCGGGGAGCTGGCGCTGGCCCGCGCCGCGGGCGTGCCCGCGGCGCGCACCGTGCTGGACAGCCCGGCCAAGACGACGGCCGAACTGCGCGAGGCGCTCGGGCTGGGCATCGCCCTCAACGTCGACAACCCGCAGGAGCTGGAGCGGCTGGACGCCCTGGTCCACGCCGCGGGCGGCACGTCGTCCGCGCCGGTGGGGCTGCGCGTCAATCCGCAGATCGGCGGCGGCGACATCGACGCCATGAGCACCGCGACGGCCACCTCCAAGTTCGGCGTCGCCCTGCGGGACGAGGGCGCGCGGCGGTGGGTGGTCGAGGCCTACCGGGCCCGGCCCTGGCTGACCCGGCTGCACTGCCACGTCGGTTCGCAGGGCATGGCGCTGTCCGTCATGGCGGAGGGTGTCCGCGCGACCTGGGAGCTGGCGGAGGAGATCAACACCGCGGTCGGGTGCCGGCAGGTCACCGTGCTCGACATCGGAGGCGGCCTCCCGGTCAACTTCGACTCCGACGAGACCGCTCCGGCCTTCGCGGACTACGCGCGCCTGCTCGCCTCCCGGGTTCCCGGGCTCTTCGACGGCCGGTACGGACTCGTCACCGAATTCGGACGGTCGCTGCTCGCCAAGGCCGGAACGATCGTGGCCCGCGTCGAGTACGCCAAGTCGTCGGGCGGCCGGCCCATCGCGGTGACGCACGCGGGCGCCCAGGTCGCCGTCCGCACGGTGTTCGCCCCGGACGCGTGGCCGCTCCGGGTGGCCGCGTACGACGCCAAGGGCCTCCCCAAGGACGGCCCGGCCGTCGCCCAGGACGTCGCGGGGCCGTGCTGCTTCGCGGGCGACCTGGTCGCGCGCGAGCGAGCCGTGCCCCTGATGGCCGCGGGCGACCACGCCGCGCTGCTCGACACCGGCGCCTACTACTTCTCCACGCCGTTCGGCTACAACTCACTGCCCCGCCCGGGCGTCCACGGCTACGACGCGTCGGCCGGCGACGCCCCGGTGCGGTTCATGACCGTCCGTGCGCCCCAGACGCAGGCCGACCTGGTGGCGGAGTCCGGCGGACCCCACCGCGACGCGCTGACGCAGTAGGCGCCCCGTCGGCACGCCGCCCCGCCGGGCCGTCACTCGACGAAGAGCCGGCGGGCCGCGGCGCGGGCGTCGAACTCCTCCAGCCGGGCCTGGGCGTCGGGCAGCCCGTCGCACATCGCTTCCAGCAGCACGCGGCCCAGCAGCATCGGCGCGCACGCGGTGTCGAACGCCAGGCCGGTCCCGACCGCGGCGGGCAGCAGCAGGTCCCGCGGATCGGCGACCGGCGCGAACGCGCTGTCGGCCACGGTGACGATCCGGAGCCCGGCTTCCCGCGCCTGCTCCAGCGCCTCGGAGAGTTCCCGCGGGTAGCGGGGCAGCGCGAAGCAGAGCAGGACGTCCGCACCGGCCCGCACCGCGGCGTCGATGCGGTCGGCGAGCATCGATCCGCTCTCGTCCAGCAGCCGCACGTCCGGGTGGACCTTGGCCGCGAAGTACGCGAAGCCGCGCGCCTGCGCCGAGGCGGCCCGCAGCCCGAGCACCGGCAGGGTGCGGGAGGCGGCCAGCAGCCGCCCCGCCTGCTCCACGGGCGCGGGGTCGGCCAGCAGGGCAACGAGCCGGCGCAGGTTGTCGATCTCGGCCTCGACGGCCTGCTGGTAGGCGTTCGGCGGCGGCGACGGCTCTCCTTCCGCCTCCGCGGCGGCCGGGATGTCACGCAGGTGGCGGCGCAGCGCCGGGTAGCCGTCGAATCCGAGAGCCACGGCGAACCGGGTGACGGAGGGCTGGCTGACTCCGGCGAGCTCCGCCAGTTCGACGCTCGACAGGAACGGGGCGTCCGCGGCCCGGCGCACCATGCAGTGCGCGATGCGCCGCTGGGTGGGCGTCAGCCGCCTCCCCTCGAAGAGCTGCTGCAGTCGGGCGCTCGGACTGCCGCGCCGTGGCGCCCCCTGGTCTCCATTCATCACTCAGCGACTCTGCATGAGCCTATGCAGAGCGGGCAAGCGCGACGGGCGGGGCGTCGCCCGAACCGCGACCGCCGGCCGGCCCGCCCTCGGCGGGCCGGCCGGCGGAGCGGCGGGGGGCGGGGC
>NZ_JBJZOM010000022.1:0-62942 GCF_047200695.1 Streptomyces callyspongiae | reverse complement strand
GGGAACGTGCCGCGTCACTGGGCCGCCCCCAGCCGCTCGCCCGGCTTCGCCACCGGAGTCTCCGGGACGCGTTCGGGCTGGGGATCGGGAGCGGATGTCACGGTGCGGCTGCCCGACGGGTCCCGCGGGAGCTGGAGGGTGAGCACTGCCAGCACCACGGCCACGAGGGCGATGACGACGTAGTACCACATGAAGTCGTCGGTCCAGTTCTTGAGCAGGCCGCCCACGTAGTTGCCGACGATTCCGCCGACGCCCTGCGTGATGTTGGTGACGCCGAAGATGACGGTGGCCGCCGCTCCCTTCGCCTTCTTGGAGACGTACGCGGGCACCAGGCCGTAGACCGGATAGAAGGAGACCGCGAAGAAGAACCCGGACAGATGAGGCAGGTAGCCGACCGGGGCCACCACCAGGATCACGGAGGAGGCGAAGAACAGGCCGTAGCACAGCACGAGGGTGGTGCGGATGCCGATCCGGTCCGCGAGCCAGCCCACGGCGAACCCCGCGACCATGCCGACGATGCCGATGATCCCCCACACCTGCGCGGCGAAGTCGATGTCGAATCCGAGCCCTTCCCTGAGGTAGGGCGAGAGGTAGTTCTGGAACGGCATGAAGGTGAAGCCGTTCAGGAACTTCATGACCCAGACGATGATGACCCAGCGCACGAGCACCATGCGCCACCCGGACCGGGCGCTGCTGCCCTGCTCGTCGCCCGCCTCGTTCGGGCCGTCGTCCACACCGGATTCCTGGTCCCGGCGGAACAGGCCGAACCGCCAGAAGGCGAAGGTGGCCACCATGGTCACCATGAGGGTGCCCAGGCCGACGACGTACCAGAGGCCGCGCCAGTTGCCGGCCCCCACGAAGGAGGGAACGAGCATGCTGTTGACGAAGACGCCGTAGCTCGTGCCGCTGGAGATCAGGCCGAGCACCTTGCCGCGGTGCCGGTAGTCGATGACGCGACCGACGATCTCCACCAGGGGCACGTACACGGACGCCGCGGTGCCGCCGAGCACGGTGAGCAGGGCGCCGATCATCACAATGTTGTCGGTGAGGGGCAGCAGCACCAGGCAGAGACCGCACAGTGCCACCGAGCCGATGGTGACCTGGGCGCCTCCGAACCGGTTGGAGAGCCAGGTGCCGAACAGGGCGAAAACGAGGAAGCCGAGCTGGCCGGCGGCGGTGATCGTGCCGACCACCGTGTAGTCGAAGCCGATGTCGTGGCGCATGTCCGTGACGAGCTGCGAGAACAGGTAGAACCCGAAGCCGTAGGTAGCCGCCACGAAGCTCGTGAGGAGAATGGTGGTCAGGAACCCGGCCAGCACTCTGGAGCGCTGCGACGGGCTGATGGTTGTTGCCTCAGTCATGTCACTCTTCGCCTTTCCTGGCCCTCAGGACTTCCGGGCGACGTGGATCACGAACCCGGAGTCGAGGAGGTCGAATTCTTCGTCGAAGTCGCCGAATTGCTGGTGGTCCTCGAATCCGGCTCCGGCGAGCAGCGCACCGGCCTCCGCGGCAAGAAGCGGATAGACCTCCAGGTGGTACGCCTCCTCGTCGGAGAACTCGTACCGGAAGCGGCACAGTTCAGTGCTGATGTGCGCGACGGAGACGTTCACGTCCTGTCCGCAGTAGTAGACGCTCCTGCGGCTGCGGAAGCGCCGGGCGCGGATGGCGTCGAAATTCCGGTGGTCGAGTACGAGAACGCCACCGGGGTTCAGGATGCGGTGGAACGCGCGGAGCACGGCGGCACGGTCCCCGGCGTCGAACAGGTGGGGGAAGGAACTTCCGAGGCACAGCACGGCGTCGAAGGTTCCTTCGACGTTCTGATGCAGGTTCCGCCAGTCGGTGAGGACGGTGGGGAAGTCCTGCCCGCTGCGACGCCCGTTCTCGGCGGCGCGCTCGAGCATCCGCGCACTTCCGTCCGCGGCCGTCACCGCGAACCCGGCCTCGGCCAGGGTCACGGAATGGAACCCGGTGCCCGCCGCGGCATCGAGCACGGTGCGGGCGCCGGCGTCGTGCAGGACCTTCTCGAAGAAGCCTCCTTCACCGGCTTTGCGCTGCTCCCAGTCGATGAGGTCGTCCCAGCGTTCCACGAAGGGCTTCACGTACTGGGCCTCGGCGCTCGTTGCGGTGGGGCGAGTTTCGGCCATGACTGCCTCCTTCTTCCAGTGACGGGAAACGACGGAGCCGGCAGCGGGAGCGGGCGGGCGAGGGTCCCGCCCCCGCCGCCGGTTCAGCGGTACGTCTTCGCGAAGCGCTGGTACTTCTCGCCGAGTTCGGTCGCCCACTCGGCTGCGTCGCCGAGCTTCATGACGGAGCAGTGGTAGCCGAGGAGGCGTTTCATGATCGACATCTCGCGGTCGGTGAACCGGACCGTTCCCTCGCTGTCGATGCTTTCGATGCCGTCCGCCTGCTGGCAGTCCTCGTTGACGCGCACTGCCTCCTGCCGTGTGACACCGTCCGGAAGGTCCAGGGCCCCGCCCGCCCTTCCGACCCGGACCGGGTAGCCGCCCACCAGGCCCCCGGGGGCCGGCGCGTGCGCCGGGACGCCGCTGTCCGTCGCCATGCCGGTGAGCACCCGGACGGCCGAAGAGGCCGTCAGGAGCTGTCCCGGTACTCCGCCGAGCCGCTTCAGCGGCCCGTCGAGCATGCGGAAGACCTCCTCGTGCGCGAGGTCCTCGGCGGCCGGACGCCCGTCCACGCGGACGTCGAGGCGGTACGCTCCCCTGCCGGCGTCGCCGAACCGGGGGACGTAGTGGCTGAAGTAGTGCTGGGTGACGAGGCGCAGCTGCACCCGGGCGGCCTCGACACCAAGTGCGGCGGCGAAGCCGTAGGTGAGGGCCGGGACGATGTTCGCGACGTTCCCGATGCCGATCGTGGGCGCCAGCCCGACCTTGCCCAGCACCGGGCCGACTGCGTCCGGGAAGGCGGCGTTGACCACGGCCGCTCCGGTGCCGGAGTCCCGGACCGCCTGCATCAGGCGGTGGTTGAGGGTGAGGTGCATCGGGAGCCAGGGCCCGAACTGGGCCTCGTCCAGATCCTCGAACACCTCCTTGGGCAGTTCGGTGATGACCCGCCAGGACTGCAGCGAGGCTCCCATGAAGATGATGTCGGGGCGGACCCGGGCCAGGGTCTCCGCAGTCCGCTCCACGTCCCACAGGTCGAGGTGGACGGCGTCCACCTCGCCGATCGCGCCCAGGTTCGTGGCCGTGAAGCGGGCCAGGTTGCCCCGTCGGCGCAACGTCTCCACGTCGCGACCGGCAAGGACGACACGGTTGGTGGCCGGGTCGGCCAGCAGCATGTTCAGCACGTGGGACGACAGCTCGCCCACGCCGACCAGCATGATGAGGGGTGGTGTGCGGTCCGGTTCTGCACGCGTGGTCACAGTGATTCTCCTCGGGGGCCGGACAGGTGCCGGCACGAGTGGGGGCGGGAGGCGCGGAGGGTCAGCGCGGATAGCAGCCGTTGTCGGCGGGCAGCACGGCGCCCGTGAGGGTCCGGGAGGCGTCCCCGAGCAGGTAGGCGCACACGTTCGCCACGTCCTCGGGCAGGATGTCGCCGTCGAGCTGCTCTTGGCGCTTGTACTCGGCGTATCGGTAGTCGGGGATGCGGTCGGCGATGGCGGTGCGGACGATGAGCCCGGGGGACACGACGTTCACCCGGATCCAGGGAGCGAAGTTCATCGCGTTCGACTTGGTCAGACCGATCACACCGGCCTTCACCGTTCCGTACAGGGCGTCGGAACTCCCGACCTCGCCCGCGACGGAAGCGAGGTTGACGATGGCACCGCGACGCTTCCGGGGCAGGAGGTGCTCGGCGAAGCGCCGGGAGAGCCACACAGGGCCCTTGACGTTCACGGCGATGACCCGTTCGATCGTCGCGTCGTCGTACTCCCAGACGGGTTGCCCCAGGTAGAGCCCCGCATTGTTCACCAGTCCGTCCACCTCGGGGTGGGAACGGAGCACGCTGTCCATGAAGGTGTCGCACTCGGAGCGGGAGGCGACGTCGCACACGTGCGTCTCGAGCGGCCGGTCCCGTTCCTCCTCGGCGAGCTCCTTGAGGCCCGCCTCGTCGATGTCGCAGGCGACGACGGTCATCCCGTCGTCCAGGCATCGGCGGACCAGAGCTCGGCCGACGCCTGCGGCGCCACCGGTGACGACGACCGTGCGCGCGCTCATGCGACGACCTCCGCATCGGTGGTGGCGGAGTGGTGCGCCGCTCCGGCCGCGGGCACCCGGCCAGTGGGCCGGATGCGGAAGGCGTCGAGATGCTCGTAGAAGGGCCGGCAGTACTCCACGAAGTCCCGCAGGTGCGGCTTCTCCTCGTAGGAGAAGCGGTACGCGGCGGTCGGTGCGCCGATGCCGCGGCTGGCAGTGACATCGGTGTGCCAGCCGCTCCACGTCTTCCACTCGGGCCGTTCGCCCGAGGACCACTCGAGGGCTTCGGGCTTGTAGGGCAGGCCGACCGCGGCGCAGTAGGTGGCGATGGTCCCCGCCGGATCGGCGGCGAGGTCGGCGGCGTTGATCACCACGGGAGTCCGGCCGGTGATCCCGCGCACTCTGTCGAAGAGGCGAGCCAGCTGCTCGTAGCCCAGCACCTCGCGCGTGACGCCGGGATGGACGGTGGCGTGGGAGAGGACGGCCTGCTCCGGATCCCGCACCAGGAACGTGTTCGTCTGCTCCAGCAGGTACTCCGGGTCCTCGAGGAGGTGGGGAAGGGCGTGGTAGGGGAAGTCCTTGTGGAACACCGGTTCCTGCTCCCGGGCCTGCTCCATCATGGACTTGATGTCCTGGTAGGTCCGAGGATGGTCCGGATCAGGGTTCTTGTGGGGTATCTCCGCTCGTTCCTCGTGCACGAAGTACAGGTACGAGAACGCCTCGTGGAAGACTCGGAAGTCCCCTCTCTCCATGAACGAGCGTTCCAGCGCGGTCGACATCGACCGCGGGTGGCTCCACAGCGCAACGGATCGGTGCATGGTGGCCTCCTTCGAACGTGCTCGGGCGGTACGGGTGGGAAGTCGCGTCATACCGCGGTGCCGGACAGCGCGAGGGGTGCAGCCGGCACTGCCTGTTCCTGCACGTGCCGGGCGACGAAGTCGATGAGGTTGCGGGTGTTCTGCATGACCTCCACGTAGGTCGAGACGAACGCCCCGTAGTGGGCGAACTCCTCGGGGACCATGCCGTCCGGGTCGTAGGCCCGGTGGAACGACGGCAGGCGGAGGAGCTTCGCCAGCACCGCTGCGGGCACCTCGTCGTCGATGGCACCGGAGCGGAACGCGGTCGCCTCGTCGTCGCGGCGCATGAGGTCCGCGACGAACTGCGGTTTGCAGGTGTAGGCGACGGCGCCGCCCGCGGTCTGCTCCAGGTGCATGCTCAGCGACGTCGCCCCCTGCGCCGGGTCGTCGGCGAGCAGGCTGGAGAGCAGCAGCTTCACGGGCAGCCGCTGGTCCCGTATCCCGTGGTGGATGCGTTTGGCGATGGCCAGTTCGGCCCAGCGCGTCTCGGCCTGGCTCAGCTCGATGCCGCGGGCGGCGGCCTCGTACTGGACGTCGAGGTTGGAACCGAAGCGGCCGATCATGTGCGTGAACACCGCACGCCAGCGCGAGGTGTCCACGCCGCGCCTGCCGGCCTCCGCCAGTCCGGAGGTCACGGCAGCCGAACAGGCGGTGAACTGCGGCACGGTGTACGACAGCGTGCCGTTGATCGAGATGCCGCGTGCCACGAGCTGCCGCACCACCTGGTAGCCCTGGGCCGTTCCGGGTACCTTGACCATGAGGTTCGGGTTGATCGCGGCGAGTTCGAGGGCCTGCTCCAGCATGCGGTCGGTGTCGAACATGTAGCGCGGGTCGAGCTGCCCGGAGACCCAACCGAAGCGGCCCCCGGTGGCGTTCCACATGGGCAGCATGAACGCCGTGGCCCGGCGCAGCGCCTCCTGGTAGACGAGCGCGAAGACGCTTTCGACGTCGGGTCGGGCCTGCTGCTCGATCAACTTCCGGGTGGTGTCGCGCCACGCGGTCGGCTGAGCCAGGACGCTCTTCGCGACCAGCGACGGATTGGTGGTGACACCCCGTACGAGCGAAGGCCGGGAGGAGTCCGCGGGGAGGAACCGGTCGAGCTGTGCCGACCAGCGCTCACGGCTCGCCTCGTCCGGTGCGGTGGCGAGGAACTGGCGGCGCCAGAGCGGGAAGTCCAGAGGCGAGGAATCCCACCACACTTCGGCCGCGCTTCCGGCTTCTTGCAGATGTTCCAGAACGCTGGGAGTGGACACAGGTGCTCCCTTCATGGCGACAACGGGAAGACGGGTGGAGCCGTGGTGCTCGTTCGGTGGAAGGGCGGTTCAGCGGGGGGCGGGCACAGGTTGGGCAAGCAACCGGGGGAGTTCGCGCATCGACGAGAACGTCACGGCACCGGCCGAGGCGAGGGCGGCTGCCATGCCGCTGTGTTCGGGGGCGTAACCCATCACGGGCATGCCGGCGGCGACCGCGGCCCGCACTCCGACCACGCTGTCCTCGACCACGACGCACGATGCGGGGGACCGGCCCATCTCACCGGCCGCATGGAGGAAGAGGCCGGGGTCGGGTTTCCACGAGCCGACTTCGTAGGCGCTGAAGATCCGGCCCTCGAAGTACGGGAGAAGACCGGTGAGGCCGAGCGTGAGCCGAATCTTCTCGAGCGGCGCACTCGATGCGGTGCAGAACGGTCCGGTCAGTTCCTCGACGACGTCCGCGACGTACGGGATCGGCCGCAGCCCCACGGTGAACGAGTCTTCGGTGCGCCGGCGGAATTCCTGGATGAAGTCCTCTGCCAGACTCCTCCCCGCCATGGTCTCGATTTCGGACACCCATTCCGCGACCTTGCGTCCCCGAATGAGAGCGAGGGATTCGTCCGTCGAGAACGTCAGGCCGATATCCGCCGACATGATTCGCATGACGTCGGCGCTGATGCGCTCACTGTCCACCAGGACGCCGTCGCAGTCGAATATGACGAGAGATTCCTGCATCGGGGATTGCCCTTCGGGAGTGGGAGGGACGGGACCGTCCGCGGGAATTCGGCCGCTTTCGCCGTTGCGGGGGCCGCGCCCGGAGGCGGCGGGTGCCGTCAGGCCGGAGTCCTCGGGTGCGGCGACCTGCTGAGCGAGGAGTGCGGGGGAGGGACGCGGTCGGCGCGGTGTGCGGTCACTGCCAGCCCGAGTCGTCACCGGGCTCGTAGCCGCTCGCCTCGACGGCGACACGGGAATGCGCCGGAGAAGAGCCCGGGGCGCCGGAGGCGGGGAGGGTGGCGACGGGCAGAGCGAGAGCGATGACGAGTGCGGTGAGCACGGTGGCCGCGGTCGATCTGTTCATCACGGTCTCAGTCCCTTCGAGCGAGGAAGTTGCTGATGCGATGAGATCTTCCGGTAATGCAACGGGTAAGGAAAGGCGCTGCGAGTGGCATAATTCGGCCGTGTCCGCTTCAGTCCAATGAGCCGAACCCGGAGTACCGGTCGGGATCGAACAGGGGTGCTTCTGCGCGAACAAGATTCCAGGGCCGCAACTCCGGGTGCGCGGACACCGCTCCACGCCAGGCCAGCGCGGCGGCGGACTCCGCCTCCGCCAGGGAGCCGGCTTGCAGGAAGAGCCCCACCACCTGGCAGGGGTGGGTGTCGGAGTGCACGACGACGTGTTCGACGGGACGACCACCGGCTCCGGCCGTCACGGCAGTGGTCGCGACGGCCGGAAGCTGCTCGCCTGCGGCGGGCGGGACAAGGTGAAGGTGAACGAGATACATGTCTCGAAGGTGCGTGACGCGCCCGATGTCGGCGCCGCTCGCGCACGGCCTGTTGCGGCCATGGCCGGAAGAGCCGGTGAGCGGGCGTGACGACGGGCGGGGTCATCCCGTTCTCTTCTCGTCACTGAGCGGAGTCGCGGCGAGAGTTCATTTCTCGTGTGCCAGGCGTTTTCTCGTGGTGGATGCGTCGCCGTTCACGGCAAGAGCAACAATGTGTGAAGGAATCACTGGTTTTGATGGAATGGAAGTTGAGCCGCTCCTACCGGAGCGGGGAAGGCGACGTCCGTTGGGAGAGTTTCGGGGACGCGGACGCGCCGCCTCTCGTGCTCCTGCACGGCACGCCCTTCTCCTCCTTCGTCTGGCGGCACGTCGTCCATGCGCTGGCCGGCAGGTATCGGGTATTCGTCTGGGACATGCCCGGCTACGGCAGTTCGGAGATGCGCGAGGGACAGGACGTGTCGCTGGCGCGGCAGGCGGAGGTGTTCACCGAGCTCCTCGACCACTGGGAACTGCACGAACCGGGTGTCGTGGCGCACGACTTCGGTGGCGCGGTGGCGCTCCGCGCACACCTGCTGCACGGCGCCCGCTACAGCCGCATGGCGCTCGTCGACGTGGTCGCTCTCGCCCCCTGGGGATCGCCCTTCTTCCGTCTTGTCGGTCGGCACACGTCGGTGTTCGAGGAGCTGCCGCCGGCGATGCACGAAGCCGTCGTCCACGCCTATGTGGGTACCGCGAGTCATCGACCACTGCCGGCGGACGTGGCGGAGCGGCTGGTTGAGCCCTGGCTCGGTGAGCGGGGGCAGGCCGCGTTCTACCGTCAGATCGCACAGGCGGACCAGCGGTACACGGACGAGGTGCAGGACCGCTACGCTTCCGTCGGCATGCCGGTGACGGTCTGCTGGGGCACGCAGGACGAGTGGATCCCCCTCGCCAAGGGGAAGGAACTGGCGGCGCTCATCCCGGGAGCGTCGTTGCGGGAGATTCCCGAGGCCGGTCACCTGGTGCAGGAGGACGCCCCTGCGGAACTGGTGGCGGCCCTGCTGGAGTTCCTCTCCTGACCGCGGGGCGCGCCCTGCCCCGGGGCGCGCCGCAGTTCGGGGAGGCACGACGTGCCGCCGGCGTCAGACCGCTTCCCGGTCGGGCGCCGGCCTGAATGCCTTCCGGTAGGACGACGGTGAGGTGCGCATGAGGTGCTGGAAGTGGTGGCGATAGGTCACCACGGATTCGAAACCGACCGCTGCCGCCACCTGTTCGATGGACGCGGAGGTGGTCTCCAACATCTGCAGGCTCGCACCCACACGCCGTGAGATGAGCCAGCGCATCGGGGTCTGGCCGGTCGTACGGGCGAAGTGCCGCAGGTAGCTGCGTTCCGACATCCGGGCCACGCCCGCCAGAGCGGCGACGGTCATGGGGCGGCGCAGGTTGTCCATGGCCCAGGCCATGCTGTCGGCCACTCCGTGATCACCCGTGGGGGTCACGACGGGGGACTCGATGTACTGTGCCTGGCCGCCGTCGCGATGAGGTTGCGTCACCAGGCGGCGGGCCACCGTGTTCGCCAGCTCCGCGCCGTGGTCCTTGCGGAGCAGATGGAGGCACAGGTCCAGGGCGGCAGCACTGCCGGCGCTGGTCAGCACGTCACCCTCGTCGATGTAGAGCGGGGACGGGTCCACGTCCACCCGGGGGTGGCGGGTCTGCAGCAGTTCCGCGTACCGCCAGTGCGTGGTGGCCCTGCGGCCGTCCAGGAGTCCCGTCGCGGCAAGTGCGAACGCCCCGGTGCAGGTGGAGACCATGCGCGCGCCCCTCCGGTGGGCCAGCCGCAGTGCTTCCACGAGCCGGGGGGACGGCTCCAGCTCGGAGTCCGGGGAGCTGGGCACGATGACCGTGTCCGAGTCCGTCATGGCGTCGAGCCCGTGCGGCGTGGTGAGCGTCGCACCGCCTGCGAGTTCCATGAGGCCCGGTTCCTCCAGGCACACCCGCAGTTCGTAGAACTTCTCCGTGAGTCCCGGGAAGTAGGGACCGAACACCGCGTGGACGTTGCCGGTCTCCAGCATCGCACCGCTGCGCGTGGCGAGGACTGTCACCCTGTGCCGCCGCGCTGGAACATCGTCGTCAGGAGTCATGGCGGTATCTTATCGATGTATGGCATAAGCGCCACTGGTGGGTGGACGTCGGTGACGCGCATGATCGGAGGACACCGAAGGAGGAGATATGCGTCGGTTCTTCACTCAGGTCCTGCGGGTCATCCGGGAGATGGCACACGGCATCGACAGCGCGCACGCCATCCGGCACGGTCTCCAGCCGTCGCCCGCGCCTCTCGCGCAGCACGAAGGCTGACAGGCCGCCCGGGCGCCCTGCCGGCTTCGCGAAACGGCCCCGGCCACCGCGGAAGCGGTCGGCCGGGGCCGTTGCTGCTGGTACGCCGCGCGAGCGGGGCACCCCGGGGGGAAGCCGGGGAAGGACCGGATGTCAGAGCGCCGCGCCGCCCGGCTTCACCATGCCGCGGACGGTGCGGGAGTCGACGTACTCGCCGAGGGCCGTCATGTCCCACTCGCCGGAGAACTGACGGACCATCTTGCACATCAGGACCCCGGTGCGCGGCTCGGCGTTGGTGAGGTCGTAGCGCACCAGCTCCGCGCCCGAGCCGTCCAGCAGGCGGCAGTACGCCTTCGCGACATCGGTGAACTTCTGACCGGAGAAGGAGTTCACGGTGAAGACGAGCCCGGTGACCTGCGGAGGCAGGTCACCCAGGTGGACCGTGATGGCTTCGTCGTCCCCGGCGCCCTCACCGGTGAGGTTGTCCCCGGAGTGCTGGATGACGCCGTTCAGGATGGCCAGCTTCCCGAAGTAGCAGGCGTCGACCTTCTTGCGGTTGGCGTCGTAGGCGATGACCGAGGCGTCGAGGTCGATGTCCTTCGCACGGAAGGCGGGCTCCCAGCCGAGGCCCATGCGCACGGACGTGAGGACGGGGCGTCCGCCCTTCACCAGGGACACGGTCTGGTTCTTCCGCAGATCGACGCGGCCCTTGTCGAGGTTGATCTTCCCGGTGCCCGGGGCCGGGGCGGGAGCCGCAGGCGCCGGTGCCCGCGGCGTCTGCGCGGCCGGGGGCGGCGTCTGCTGGGCGGAGGCGGCGGGCTCCTCCACGGTCACCCCGAAGTCCGTCGCGATCCCCGCCAAGCCGTTCGCATACCCCTGCCCGACGGCCCGCACCTTCCAGGTACCGCCGCGCCGGTAGACCTCCATGACGACGAGCGCCGTCTCCTGCCCCAGCCCCGGCGGCGTGAACGTCGCGACGACCGCTTGCGTGTCGGCGTCCCGCACGGTCGCCGTGGGCTCCGTCCCCGCGAACGTCCCACCGGGGGAGTCGAGGCTGGCGGTCACCACGACCTTCTCGATCTCCGCCGGTACGGTCGCCGTGTCCACCGCGATGGTGTCCACCGAACCGCCGCTGCTGTGCGTGACGCCCGGCCCTTGGGGCTGGTTGTAGAAGACGAAGTCGTCGTCGGAGCGCACCTTGCCGTCGGCGGCGACCAGCAGGCCCGACACGTCGAGCCGTACCGGAGCGGTGACGTCCACCGCCACCCGTGCACTCGTCAGGGGAAGGTTCGAGCCAGGCGTCATTGCAGTCATGCCCGGGCTAACGAACGGGTGCGGTGCGCGGTTCCTCGCTGCTCATTGGGGGTGGTGCGCCGGGCGGACCGCAGCTCAGTGGCGTTCGCGCGAGTGTCCGAACAGCAGCCGGTAGACGATCAGCAGGACCAGCGCGCCCGCGACGGCGGCGACCCACAACGACGGGTCGACCACATTGTGCCGGATCGGCCGGTCGAGGAAGGTCGCCGAGAGCCAGCCACCGAGGAAGGCCCCCGCGACACCGATCAGGGCGGTCCCGAGAATTCCTCCCGGGTCACGGCCCGGCAGCAGGATCTTGGCGACGGTGCCCGCGATCAGTCCGAGTATCAGCCAGCTCACGATACCGGAGTCCAGGAGCTCCGCGAGGTCGAGGGAGCCCTCGTCCGCCGCCGTGACAGCTGCCGTGGTGAGAAGTGCGCTCTTCATCGGGTGGTCCTCCCCGTAGATGGTGCGGTGCGTGCGACTCAGGCCGTGCGGTCCCCTCCGCCGCGCGGTGGGTCCGCGGAGCAGAACGCGCCGCCCAGCAGGTGCGCGGCAGGCGTGTCCGGGTCCGGTTCCCTCCGGGGGGCGAGGAGTTCGGGAGCGTACCGTTCCGAGTCGTCCTCAGGCATGTACCCCAATGCACGGGCACGTGAAAGATCCCAGACCGCCCTGGTGTTGGCCGAGGAGCCGTGGACCACGGTGTGTCCCACGCGGTCGGCGGTGAGTGACGCGTGGAGGAGCCGGGCACAGTCGCCGGGGCTCAGCCAGATCCCCAACGCCCGTACGCTGCGCGGCCGGTCGCCGAACGTCCCGATCCGCAGGGAGACCGTCTCCATGCCGTGCCGGTCCCAGTAGAGCTGTGCCAGATCCTCGCCGAAGGCCTTCGAGAGGCCGTAGTAGGTGTCGGGGCGGTGCGGGGTGCCGGTGCCGATGGGCGGCTCGTCCTGCCCCGGCAGCGGGGTGAAGCCGACGGCATGGTTCGAGGAGGCGAACACCACGCGCCGTACGCCCGCTCTCCGGGCGGCTTCGTAGAGCCGCCAGGTGCCTTCGACGTTCGCCCGGAGAATCCGTGCGAACGAGTCCTCGGCGGAGATGCCCGCGAGGTGCACGATCGCGTCGACGCCCCGGACGGCACGGTCGAGCGCCGCGGTGTCGTGCAGGTCGGCCGTCACCGCGTCGGGCGCGCCGTCCACCGGGCGGACGTCGAACAGCCGCAGGCGGTGGCCGAACTCCGGCAGCAGCGTACGCATCGCCGTGCCGATCCGGCCGGCGGCGCCGGTCAGGAGAACGGTGCGGGCGGCTGCGGGCATGCACGCATGCTAGGCCTCTGGGGGCGGTTCGTGTGCGGTACGGCGCGCGACGGGCGCGGGACGAGGGCCGCCGCGCCCTCGTCCCGCGCCCGTGTGGCACACCCGTGGAGCCGGACTGCCGGGGTTACTTCACCGGCGTGAAGTCCCGGGCACCGAGGAATGCGGGACGCGGCACCGGAGCGGCGAACGGTTCCACCGCCGTGTTCTCGACGCTGTTGAAGACGATGAACACGTTGCTCCGGGGGTAGGGCGTGATGTTGTCGCCGCTCCCGTGCATGCAGTTGCAGTCGAACCAGGTCGCCGAACCGGCTTCGCCGGTGAAGAGCTTGATTCCGTGTGCGTCGGCGAACTTGGCGAGGGACTCGTCCGAGGGCGTCCCCGCGTCCTGCATCTGCAGCGACTTCTTGTAGTTGTCCTTCGGTGTCTCGCCCGAGCAGCCGAGGAACGTCTTGTGCGACCCCGGCATGATCATGAGACCGCCGTTGGTGTCGTAGTTCCGGGTCAGGGCGATCGAGACCGACACGGTCCGCATGTTCGGCAGACCGTCCTCCGCATGCCAGGTCTCGAAGTCGGAGTGCCAGTAGAAGCCCGTGGCACCGAAGCCCGGCTTGACGTTGATCCGGGACTGGTGGACGTAGACGTCCGAGCCCAGGATCTGCCGTGCCCGGCCCACCACGCGCGGGTCCCGCACCAGGTCGGCGAAGACCTCGCTGATCTTGTGCACCTCGAACACGGTCCGGATCTCCTGCGACTTCGGCTCGACGATCGAGCGGTCGTCGGCACGCATTACCGGATCCGAGGTGAGCCGTTCCAGTTCCCGGCGGTACATGTCGACCTCATCGGGAGTGATGAGGCGGTCGTTCACCAGGAACCCGTCCCGCTCGTAGTCCGCCATCTCCGTGGCCCGGATCGGCCCCGGCGTACCCGGTTCGGACCACACCACGGGGTCCATCCGCGGAGTTGCCACTTCGGTGGAGCCACGGGTCGGGTACAGGTCGGCGATGCGCTCGGGTGCGGTGGTCATGGTGTTGCCTTCCTCTCCTCTCGTACGGCCCTTTCAGTCGGGCGGATATACCGAGTGACCCGTACGGGCCGGAGCACACATCCCCGGCCCGTACGGATTCTGGTCTCAGTCCTCGGCAGGCTCGGTGAGAAGCGGGTACACGCCGTTCTCGTCGTGGTCCTCGCGGCCGGTGACCGGCGGGTTGAACACGCAGACCACGCGGAAGTCCGTCTTCGGACGCACCGTGTGCTTCTCGTGTCCGTCCAGCAGGTACATCGTGCCGGGAGTGATCATGTGCTTCTCGCCGGTCTCGTCGTTGGTGAGCTCGGCTTCGCCCTCCACGCAGAGCACGGCCTCGATGTGGTTCGCGTACCACATCGAGGTCTCCGTGCCCGCGTAGAGCACTGTTTCGTGCAGCGAGAACCCGACCCGCTCCTTCGCCAGCACGATGCGCTTGCTGCGCCAGGTGCCGGAGGCGGACTTCACGTCCCGGTCGGTGCCCTCGATGTCCTTGAACGAACGAACGATCACGTCGGTGGTGCCTTTCTGGGTGTCTCTCGCAACGGGGCGGCCCGCCCCGCGGGATCGCGGGGCGGGCCGTGAGCTTATGTGCTAGACGGTCTCTCGAACGGCACGCGCGAGGATGCGCAGCCCCTCGTCCAGCTCCTCGGCGGTGATGGTCAGCGAAGGCAGCAGTTTCACGACCTCGCTCTCCGGACCGGAGGTCTCGATGAGCAGACCCAGTTCGAAGCAGCGCTTGGCGACGGCGTCGGCCTTCGGCTTGTCGGCGAACTCGACGCCCCAGACCAGGCCGCGGCCGCGGACGTCGGCGATGGCGTCGCGGTGCTCCTCGGCGATGGTCTTCAGGGCCGCTTCGGCCTGCTCGCCGCGGGCGAGGGTCTGCTTCTCCATCTGGGCGTCGTTCCAGTACGCCTCGATGGCGGCGGTGGCCGTCACGAACGCGGGGTTGTTGCCGCGGAAGGTGCCGTTGTGCTCACCCGGCTCCCACACGTCCAGCTCGGGCTTGAACAGCGTGAGGGCCAGCGGCATGCCGTAGCCGCCGATGGACTTGGACAGCGTGATGATGTCCGGCTTGATGCCCGCTTCCTCGAAGGAGAAGAAGCCGCCGGTGCGGCCGCAGCCCATCTGGATGTCGTCGACGATGAGCAGCATGTCGTGCCGCTGGCACAGCTCGGACAGGGCCCGCAGCCAGTGTGCGTTGGCGACGTTGATGCCGCCCTCGCCCTGCACGGTCTCGACGATGACCGCGGCCGGCTTGTTCAGGCCCGAGCCCTGGTCCTCCAGGAGGCGCTCGAACCAGATGAAGTCCGGGTACTCGCCGTCCAGGTACGAGTCGAACGGCATCGGGGTGCCGTGCACCAGCGGGATGCCGGCGCCGGCGCGCTTGAAGGCGTTGCCGGTGACGGCGAGGGAGCCGAGCGACATGCCGTGGAAGGCATTGGTGAAGGAGACGATCGACTCGCGGCCCTTGACCTTGCGGGCCAGCTTCAGCGCGGCCTCGACGGCGTTGGTGCCCGTCGGGCCCGGGAACATGACCTTGTGGTCCAGGCCCCGCGGCTTGAGGATCGTCTCGGAGAACGCCTCGAGGAACGCCCGCTTGGCGGTCGTCGACATGTCGAGGCCGTGGGTGACGCCGTCCCGCTCGATGTAGTCGAGCAGGGCGCGTTTGAGGACGGGGTTGTTGTGGCCGTAGTTCAGCGTGCCGGCCCCGGCGAAGAAGTCGAGGTAGGTGTGGCCGTCCTCGTCGTACATGTGCGCGCCCTGCGCGCGGTCGAAGATGGTGGGCCAGCCACGGCAGTAGCTGCGCACCTCCGACTCGACGGTCTCGAAGACACTGAGGTCGGGCTGGGTGATGGTCACAGCATGCTCCTGGGGTGTGTCGCGTGGAGAGAAGTCTGGAAGTCTGTGTCGGGCTTGCGGGTCGCCGGTGCGGCGCGCCGCCGCCCCGAGGTCAGGGGCGGTCGCCGGCCGACGGGCTCAGCGCCACCAGGGAGGGGGCGGGCCCGATGCGGTACAGCACCTCCGGCTCGTGGCCCTCTTCGGGGAAGACCCCTGCGTCGAAGAGCACCTCTCGCTCCAGTGGCGCGCTGTGTCGCTCGGCGTACCGGCTGAAGAGTCGATTGGAAGCGGTGTTGTCCGGCGTGATCGTCGTTTCGATCCCGTCGATGCCCAGCCTCTGGGCCACCCGGGCGGTCAGGCCGTCGAGCATCGCGGCTGCGAGCCCGCGCCCGCGCTGCGCCTCGTCGACGGCGACCTGCCAGACCACGAGGGCCTTCGGGTGCCGGGGGCGGAGATAGCCGGTGACGAAGCCGACCGGGTTGCCTCCCGAGTCCCGGGCCACCACCGAGGTGTCGGCGAAGTCGCGGCACCACAGCAGGTAGCTGTAGGAGGAGTTGAGGTCGAGCGTCCCCGAGTCGCGGGCAATGCGCCATATCGCGGCTCCGTCCTCGAGACGAGGAGTGTCGAGCTTCAGTCCCTCCGGTATTTCCAGGAAATCACTGGGGGCACGTGCATGGTCTGCTTGTGCGGCGGTCATGGGGTCCAAATTTACCGAGGAGAATCGAAAATCGCATCGCTTGCAGGGGTTACATGCAAGGGGTCACTTGTGGTATCGCGCGCGCGTGAAGCTGCGCTCATCTGAGCGCTGTTTTGCCAGGTGATGTCGGGTATTACCGGGCAGAACGGGCTACCTGTGGATTCGGTCACATTGACGTAACGACTGCCCGGGATCGCTCCGATTTGCGTTCCGACAGAGCGAGAAATCTCAATGTTTGAGAATGCAAAAAACGGGAAGAAGAATATGGATGGCTACGCTCGATAACTGATCCGCAAAGCGGCTCGAGTGAATATCGTGACCTTATGGGAACCGAGTGTTGTCGTTTTCCTTACCTCGGGCGGGTGCTGGAGCGTACCAGGACCCTCGTAGGGTGCGGGCATGAGTCACCGCGGAACTCTCCACATCAAGGGACGTGTCCTGGCGGGCCCCGAGGACGTACGCGACGAACTGTGGGTCGTGGACGGGCGCGTCACCTACGAGCCGCCGGCCGCGGCGCCGGATCACGACACCACGGTAGTGCAGGGCTGGGTGCTGCCCGGACTCGTCGATGCGCACTGCCATGTCGGCCTCGACGCCCACGGGCCGGTGGACGACGGCACGTCCGAGAAGCAGGCGCTCTCCGACCGTGAGGCGGGAACGCTCCTGATCCGGGACGCCGGCTCGCCCTCCGACACGCGCTGGGTCGACGACCGCGAGGACCTGCCCCGGATCATCCGCGCCGGCCGTCACATCGCGCGCACGCGCCGCTACATCCGCAACTACGCCCACGAGATCGAGCCCGGCGACCTGGCGGCCTACGTCCGTCAGGAGGCGCGGCGGGGTGACGGCTGGGTCAAGATCGTCGGTGACTGGATCGACCGGAACGAGGGAGACCTCAGCTCCTGCTGGCCGCGCTGGGCGATCGAGGAGGCCGTCGCCGCGGCTCACGCGGAAGGCGCACGGATGACGGCCCACTGCTTCGCCGAGGATTCGCTGCGGGATCTGGTCGAAGCGGGGATCGACTGCATCGAGCACGCCACCGGGCTGACCGAGGACACCGTCCCGCTGTTCGCCGAGCGCGGTGTCGCCATCGTCCCCACGCTGGTCAACATCGCCACCTTCCCGCGTCTGGCGGACGGCGGGCAGGCGAAGTTCCCCCGCTGGTCCGACCACATGCGGCAGCTCCACGCGCGCCGCTACGACACCGTCCGCGCCGCCTACGACGCCGGGATCCCGGTGTTCGTGGGCACCGATGCCGGGGGCTCGCTGCCGCACGGTCTGGTCGCCCGGGAGGTGGAGGAGCTGACGAAGGCGGGTATCCCTCCGATCGAGGCGCTGTCCGCTACCACCTGGGGCGCCCGGCAGTGGCTGGGGCGTCCCGGGCTCGAGGAGGGTGCGCCCGGCGATCTCGTCGTCTACGACACCGACCCCCGGGAGGACGTGCGCGTCCTGGCGCAGCCGCACCGGGTGGTGCTGCGGGGGCGCATCGTCCAGTAGGCCCGGCAGGAACAGGGCAGGGGCAGGGGCAGAGCAGAGAGAAATCGCGCACACGTACAGAAACGCCACGTGTGGGTGAACCTACCCCCTGCGCCTGGCGGGTGACGCTGCGTGGCGTCAACGATGGATCGGTATTCGTCACCGGCACGAGCGACCCGTGGAGCGGGTGTGCCGTTGACACCGGAACATCCGTGGGGGTTTCACACGTGAACAACTCTGTACGCAGCATGCTCGCCGCCGCCGTTCTGGTGGGGGCCGCCGCCGCACCCGCACAGGCGTCGGCGGACGACGGCGGCGAGGGTGCGGCGAGTGCCACCGTCCTGAGGACGGACCTCGACGTGCGGCTCGTCGACGACACCGTCCGCGTGCCGCTCAGGACCACACTCAACGCGGTCCGCACCCGGGACGGGGCCGGCGTCGCACGCAGGACCGCGCTCACCGCGCACCTGGACGGCGTGAAGAACGGCAAGCCCTTCGAGGTGCTCGCCGCCCGGGTGGCCGACGCCGAGACCTCCCGGGAAGCGGACGTCACCCGCGGGTCCGTGACACTGGCCGACGCAAAGGTCCACCTGCCCGGACTGCCGCTGCTCCCAGTCGTCGAACTGGACGCCGTGACCGCCCAGGTGGAGTGCCGGACGGGCGAGCAGCCCGAGGCGGAGACGGCGGTGCCCGGCACGGTGCGGGTCCTGGGCAAGCGGGTCACGCTGAACGCCGAGGGGCCGACCTCGGTGGAGGTCCCGGAAGTCGGCGAAGTCCGCCTGGAGGTGTCCCGCACCGCCACGACCTCGCGCACTGCCGCGGCCACCGCGCTCGAACTGGACGTCTCCGTCGATCCGCTGGACCTCGGCGTGGCCGAGGTGTCGGGTGCGGTGACGCTGGCGGAGGCCACCTGCGAAGCGCCCGCGCAGCAGGACCCGCCGGAGGAGGAGAGCGGCGAGGAACAGGTGACCCCGCAGACCGTCACCGAGTCCGAGCATCCCGTGGAACCGGCGACCGAGACCGAACTCGCCGCCACGGGAGGCGGATCGGTCACGCCCTACCTCGTCGGCGGTGCCGCCCTGCTGGCGGCCGGCGGCGGTAGCACGGCGCTCGCACTGCGGAGGCGGAGCGCCGCGCGACGGTGACGCATCCGCGACCGCCGCGTCCACGTCCTCTCCGGGCAGTGGGCGCGGCGGTGTCAGGCCTCGCAGTCGACGAGCGCCCGGACCAGCCGGTCCGTCATCGACCGGTCCCGGACCGCGAGGCGCAGCCACTCCGGACCCAGACCGGGGAAGGTGTCACCCCGCCGCAGCGCGAGACCCGCGCGGCGCAGCCGCTCCCGCAGCCCCGCCGCCCGCGGGTGACGCACCAGCAGGAACGGGCCCGCCGCGGGCTCCACGGCACGCAGGCGGGACGCCGGCGGAAGGGCCGCCAGCCGGTCGAGCAGATAGTCGCGGTCGACCGTGAAGGTCTTCGCCGCCTGTTCCGCCTCCGCCAGCGCACCGGGCTCGCACACCGCCTCGGCCGCCGCAAGGGCCGGAGTGGAGACGGGCCACAGCGGCTGCGCCCGGGCCAGCGCGCGCACCGTTCCGGGGTCGGACAGCACGTAGCCGACGCGGAGACCGGCCAGCCCCCAGGTCTTCGTCAGGCTGCGCAGCACCACCACCCGCCCCGGCAGGCCCGCGTTCACGGAGCTTGCCAGCGAGGCGGATTCCCCGGGCACCGCGTCCATGAAGGCCTCGTCCACGACCAGGGTGCGCCCCGGCCGGACCAAGGAGCGCAGCACGGACGCCGGGTGCAGGACGGAGGTCGGATTGGTCGGGTTGCCCACCACGACGGTGTCGGCACTCACGGGCACGTCCTCCGGCGCCAGCCGGAAGCCGTGTTCCGGGCGCAGCACGACGCGCGCCACCCGGTGCCCCGCGTCCCGCAGCGCGGCCTCCGGCTCGGTGAACTGCGGGTGGACCACGGTCGGCTCCGCCCCGGCGAGAACCCGCGCCACCAGAACGAACGCCTCCGCGGCTCCGGCCGTCAGCAGTACGCACTCCTCCGGAAGCCCGTGCCGCAGCGCGACCGCGCGCCGGGCCGCCCGCCCGTCCGGGTACGCCGCCAGGTCGCCGAGGGAGGCGGCGATCCGGGAGGCGAGCCAGGCCGGAGGCGTGCCGGAGCGCACGTTCACCGCGAAGTCGGCGGTTCCCGCGCCCAGGTCCCGGAGTTCCGCGTCGCCGTGGTGGCGAAGCTCCTGTTCGGCGGTGTCAGTCGTCGGCACGAGGATCGTCCGCGCCGCAGGAGTGCCGCTCCGCCGGAGAGCCGTCCTCGGCGGTGCCGGCAGCGTCGGCCGCGGAGCGGCCGGCGGCGGTCCCCGGCCCGGCCACGGTCCCGCAGCGGGAACACCGGCGCGTGGAACTCTCGGCGACGGCCTCCCGGTAGCGCTCCTCGACGAGTTCGGCCAGTGCCTCACCCGGCCCGACCACGTCGGCGGTGACCACGTCGGTGTCGGGGTGGACCGCCGCCCACCCGTCGGTCTGCAGCCTCACCCGTTCCGGCAGCGCCCCGGGGAAGAGGAAGTACGGCAGCACGATCACCCTGCGGGCGCCCAGCGCCACGCACCGGTCCAGTCCGGACGCGACGTCCGGGGCCGCCTGGTTCACGAAAGCCGTCTCCACTCCGCCGTATCCGCTGCCCTCCCACAGCAGACGGGCCGCGCGGTGCAGTTCCGCGTTCGCCGCGGGGTCGCTGGTGCCCCGGCCCACGAGCAGCACCGTCGTCGCGGCCCGGTCGGCGGGTGTGCGCCCGCCGCTGCCCAGCGCCTCGTCCAGCCGCTGTTCCAGCAGCCGCAGCAGGGCGGGTTCGGTGCCGAGAGGACGGGCGCAGGCGTAGGACACGTCCTCGTGCTGCTCCGCCTCCCGTTCCAGGGCGTTCCTGAGGTCCTGCACCGTGCCGCCGGGCACGCCCAGCGTCAGCGGCAGCGCCACCACCTGCGAGGCTCCGGTGTCCGTCAATCTGGCCACGACGTCGGTCAGGGGTGGCGGCGACTGTTTGCCGAGACCACCGGCGACCGGGAGTTCCGGATTGCGCCTCCCGAGCTCGGCGATCAGCGACTGGAGGGCGTCGGCGCTGTCGTCGTGGTTTCCGTGGCCGACCAGGAGCAGGGCGGGCGGGGTTGTCACGGGGTCTCCTCGGGGTGTTGCGGTCACGGGAGCGGGGAAGCGCTGGTGCGACGTTACTCACTGCTGCAGGTTGTTCGTCGCCCAGGGCTGGATGGATGGGATGCGCTCGGCCCCGGCGCGGCCTGCGCAGTTCCGCTCCGGCCCCACGGGCCGTAAGCGGCTGTGCCGGGCGGGCCGGGCGGGCCGGGCGACCGCCACCGTCACGGGCGGCGGACGCCCCTGCCGTCCCTCCGGCGCGGGCGTGTGCTTGGCGAGCAGCAACTGCCCGCCCTTCCCGGCCGCCAGCAGTGCGGAGGCCTCCGCCACCGACGGGGTACCGGTCGAACGCAGCGTTCGCGGGGAGGGGTTCGGGACCTCGACCGCGGACAGCGTGCCGGGGGCGTAGGAGCAGAGCGGCACGCGCAGGCGCCGCGCCGCGGCGACGATACAGGGCTCCGTCGCACGCGAGGTCACCGTGGCGAGCCGCGCCACCTGCCGGGGCGAGAGGTCCGCGGCCCGCAGGGCCGCCACCACCGCTCCGTACACCTCCGCCGCCGGCACTCCGCGGCGCGTGCCGACCCCGACGCACAGCTCCGCGCCGGAGGAGGGGCCCTCCGCCGCACTCACCACGCCGCGCACCGCTCGGTGAACCGCCGGGCCAGGCCCGGCACACCCGCCCAGTGCAGATGGAGGTACGACGCGTGGACGCCGCCCCGGACGAAGCCCTCCGTCCGGCGTGCCTGGTCGGCGGGCCGCACCACGCCCCAGGCCGGGTCCGGCCCGGCGCCGGGATCGAGCGCGGTGCGGTGGAACTCGTGGGCACGCACCCGGGTTCCCGCGGGCAGCAGCGCACTGTCGCCGAGAGCCACCGCTTCGCGGTAGCCGAGGGTGAGTCGTGAGGTCATGGCGGCAGTGGCGTCGAGCACGCCGCACATCTCACGGCCGTCCAACTCCTGTGTCAAGTAGAGCAGTCCGGCGCACTCGGCGGCGATCGGCCCGGTGAACGCCCCGACCTCCTTGCGCAGCCTCGTGTTCGACGCGAGCTCTCCGGCGTGCATCTCGGGAAAGCCGCCGCCGATCACCAGGCCGCGCGCCGCGTCCGGCAGGGTCTCGTCGCGCAGCGGATCGAAGGGCACCACCTCCGCACCCGCCGCACGCAGCAGTTCGGCGTGCTCGGCGTAGGAGAACGTGAACGCCGCACCGCCCGCGACCGCGATCACCGGGCGGTCCGCCCCGCCCACGGCGGGTTCGCCGGCCGCCGTCTGCGCCGACCAGGGCTCGCCGGCCGCCGGCGGGGCGCTGCGCGCCAGTGCCAGCAGCGCGTCCAGGTCGCAGCCCTCGCGGACCTGCGCGGCCATGGCCGCCACCGAGTCCGTCGCGTCGCGGTGGCGCTCCGCCACCGGTACCAGGCCCAGGTGGCGGCTCGGCGTCCCCACCGCGTCCGACCGCCGCAGGGCCCCGAGCACCGGTACACCGGCGTGGTCCAGGGCCTCCCGCAGCAGGGCCTCGTGCCGGTCGGAGCCGACACGGTTGAGCACCACGCCGCCGACCCGCACCTCCGGGTCCCAGGACGCGAAACCGTGGACCAGCGCGGCCACCGAACGCGACTGCGACGACGCGTCCACCACCAGTACCACCGGTGCCCGCAGCACCTTCGCCACCTGCGCGGTGGACGCCAGTTCCCCCTGACCGGACACCCCGTCGTACAGGCCCATCACGCCCTCGACGACCGCGACGTCCGCGCCCGCCGCGCCGTGCGCGAACAGCGGGCCGATCCGGTCGGTGCCGCACAGGAACGCGTCCAGGTTCCGGCCGGGCCGGCCGGCGGCCAGCCCGTGGTAGCCGGGGTCGATGTAGTCCGGCCCGACCTTGTGCGGCGACACGTCCAGGCCCCGCCCGCGCAGCGCGGCCATCAGCCCGGTGGCGAACGTCGTCTTCCCGGCGCCCGAGGAGGGAGCGGCGACGACCAGCCGCGGCACGTGCGTCATCGTGGCCCCTCGGCGCCCGGTGCGGTGGGACGGAACGGACGGCTCACCACTCGATGCCCTTCTGGCCCTTCTGCCCCGCGTCCATCGGGTGCTTCACCTTCGTCATGTCGGTGACCAGGTCGGCCGCGTCCAGCAGTGGCTGCGGCGCGTTCCGGCCGGTGACGACCACGTGCTGGAAGCCGGGCCGCTCCCGCAGCGCCTCCACCACGTCCCGCACGTCGATCCACCCCCAGTGCAGCGGGTAGGCGAACTCGTCGAGCACGTACAGCCGGTACGTCTCGGCGGCCAGATCCCGCCGGACCTGTGCCCAGCCCTCCCGCGCGGCCTCCTCGTTGCTGAGCGACGCGTCGCGCCGGATCCACGACCAGCCCTCGCCCATCTTGTGCCAGTCCACGGTGCCGCCCTCGCCGGTGCCGCCCAGCACGCGCAGCGCCCGCTCCTCGCCGACCCGCCACTTGGCCGACTTCACAAACTGGAACACCCCGATCGGCCATCCCTGGTTCCAGGCCCGCAGCGCCATCCCGAACGCCGCGGTCGACTTCCCCTTGCCGGTGCCGGTGTGCACCGCCAGCAGCGGCCGGTTGCGGCGCTGCCGGGTGGTGAGCCCGTCGTCGGGCACGACGCTCGGTTGTCCCTTCGGCACTACGCGGCCCTCCTCGTCCTGGTCGTCCCTGGGGCCCCCGTGACCCCCGCAGCCCCTGCCGTGCGCCGGTCGCGGCCGGCGGGCCCGTCCCGGTGGGCGCGCACCGCACCGGTGACGGCGTCGGCGCGCAGGTCGTCGAGCGGCACGGCACTCCCGCCCAGCGCCGCCGCCAACTCCCCGGCCAGCCCCAGCCGCACCGGACCGGCCTCGCAGTCCAGCACCACCGAGGCGGTGCCCTCGGACGCCAGCAGACCGGCCGCGCGCTGCGCGCGGGCCACCGGCTCCGAGCCGCCGGTGGCCCGCCCGTCCGTGACGGCGACCAGCAGCGGCCGGTGGGCCGGATCGCGCAGCCGCTCCACCCGCAGCACCTCACGTGCCCGCAACAGTCCCTCCGCGAGCGGCGTGCGGCCACCGGTCGGCAGCGACTCCAGCCGGGCGGCCGCGACATCGACGGACGAGGTGGGCGGCAGCGCCACCTCCGCAGCGGACCGGCGGAACGTCACCATGCCGACCTTGTCACGGCGCTGGTAGGCGTCCAGCAGCAGCGAGAGCACCGCTCCCTTGACGGCACCCATCCGTTTCCGCGCCGCCATCGAACCGGAGGCGTCGACGACGAACAGCACGAGGTTCGACTCGCGCCCCTCCCGCACGGCCTCCCGCAGGTCTCCCCGGCGCAGCAGCAGTCCGGGCCCGCTCCGCCCCCGGGCCCGCTGGTGCGGCGCCGCGGCCTGCACGGTGCCCGGCAGGTGCAGCCTGCGCACCGTCCCCTGCGGGCGGCGGGCCCCGGCCGTGCGGCCGTGCGCCGTCCGGGCACGAGAGCGCCGGCCCGCCGCGCCCTCGCCCAGGCCGGGGACGGTCAGCGTCCGGGTGCGGTACGGCTCCGCCGCCCGCGCCGGGGGACGTTCCCCGGCCGGTGCACTGCCCGCCGGGTTCTCGCCCTCCGGACGGGGCCCCGGGGTGTCGCCGTGCTCCGACCGGGCGGATTCCTCGGACTGCTGTTCCGAAGGCACCTCGGGAGCGGACGGGGCGTCACCGGCACGCTGCTCCGGAACGGGCGCGTCGCTGCCGTCCGGCGCCGCGCCGCCCCCGCCCCCGCCGTCGGGGTCGTTTCCGCCGCCGTCCCCGGGACCGCCGTCTCCCGGCCCGTCGGTCCCGGGCCCGTCACCGGGGTCGTCGCCGTCCGGACCGGCATGCTCCCGCAGCGTGTCGTCGAGGGTGTCCTCGTCCAGCCCGGGCGCGTCGAACGGATTGCGGCGCCGCCGGTGCGGCAGCGCCAGCAGCGCCGCCTGCCGCACGTCCTCCTGCCGCACCTCGGTGCGCCCCGCCCACGCCGCGAGGGCCGTGGCGGTGCGTGCCATGACGATGTCGGCGCGCATGCCGTCGACCTCGAACGCGGCGCAGGTGGCGGCGATCTGGCGCAGCGCCGTGTCGCCCAGCGTCACCTCCGGGAGCAGCGCGCGGGCGGAGGCGATGCGGGTGCGCAGTTCCTCCTCGGACTCGTCCCAGCCCGCGGCGAATCCCGCCGGGTCCTCGTCGTAGGCGAGTCGCCGGCGCACGACCTCCACCCGCTCCTCGGTGTCCCGGGACGCCGTCACTTCCACCGTGAGACCGAAGCGGTCCAGCAACTGGGGACGCAGTTCGCCCTCTTCGGGGTTCATGGTGCCGACGAGCAGGAAGCGCGCCGCGTGCCGCACGGACACCCCTTCGCGTTCGACGTGCACGACGCCCATGGCGGCGGCATCGAGCAGCGAGTCCACGAGGTAGTCCTGCAGCAGGTTCACCTCGTCGACGTACAGCACGCCGCGGTGCGCCTTTGCCAGCAGCCCCGGCTCGTACGCCTTCACGCCCTCCGACAGGGCGCGTTCGATGTCGAGCGAGCCGATGAGCCGGTCCTCGGAGGTGCCGATCGGCAGCTCCACCAGTTCGGCGGGGCGCCGGGTGCCCGAGGACCCTGCGGAGTGCGGGCCGTCGGGGCAGCCGGGGTCGGGGGCTTCGGGCGCACAGCCGAAGCGGCATCCGGTGACGACCGTCTGCCGGGGGAGGAGCGATGCCACGCCCCGGACGGCGGTGCTCTTCGCGGTCCCTTTTTCGCCCCGCACCAGCACTCCGCCGATGCCGGGGTTCACGGCGTTGAGGACCAGGCCGAGTTGCAGGTCCCGCATCCCCACGATGGCCGAGAAGGGGAAGGGCGTACTCATGTGGTGGTCCCTCCAGGAGATGTGTGGATGGTCGGGGCGGTCCGGGGTGCCGACCGCCGGTCTTGGTGCCGTACCTGCTTCGTGCGGCGCGGTCTCACGGCGCCCCCGGCGGCAGGAACGGCAGCCCGCCGGGTGGGCCGTCCTCGATCAGCCGCAGCAGGGCGGCGGTGTCGGCGTGTTCCTCGACGAGGTCGCCGAGCAGGTCGAGTTGCTCCTCCCGCAGTGCGGCGAAGCAGGTGTCGGGGGCGGGGGTGAAGTCGCGGCCGGCGTCGGCGGCGACGTGGCGGAGGAAGGCGCGGCGGAAGCCGTCGCTCTCCAACGCGCCGTGCCAGTGGGTGCCGCGGACCGGACCGACCCGGCAGCCGTCCAGCGGGACGCCGGCGGAGTCGGTGACGAAGGCGTCGCCGCCGTCGACCTGCGCGACGCCGTGGTGGATCTCGTAGCCCTCGACGGCTTCGCCCAATGCGCGGCCGGACGGCCGGGCCAGGGTCTTCTCCGCGGCGAACCGCACCCGGACCGGGAGCAGACCGAGCCCGTCGACGACTCCTACGCGGGACTCGACGTCGTCCTCGATGCGGGTGCCGAGCAGCTGGTACCCGCCGCAGATGCCCAGCACGGGACGGCCCTCGGCCGCCCGCCGTGCCAGCGCGTCCGCGAGCCCGCGGGCCCGCAGCCACGCCAGGGCCCGCACGGTGCCGCGCGTTCCCGGCACCACCACCAGGTCGGCGTCGGCCAGCTCCTCGGGACGGTCGCTGAAGCGGACCACCACGCCCGGCTCGGCGGCGAGGGCGTCCACGTCCGTGAAGTTCGACATCAGCGGCACCGGCAGCACCGCCACCCGCAGCACGTCGGCTCCGTGCGGCGGCGCCGAGGCCGTCTCCCGCACCGTGCCGCGCAGCGAGACCCGCAGCCCGTCCTCCTCGTCGATACCGAGGCCGTGCCGGTACGGCAGCACCCCCAGCGAGGGCCGTCCCGTCAGCGCGTACAGGCTCCGCAGCCCGGGCTCCAGCAAGGAGACGTCGCCGCGGAACTTGTTCACCAGATAGCCGGACACCAGCGCCTGGTCCTCCTCGGACAGCAGCGCGGTGGTGCCGAAGAACGAGGCGAACACTCCACCGCGGTCGATGTCGCCGACCACCACCACCGGCAGCCGGGCGGACCGGGCCAGGCCCATGTTGACGATGTCGTTGCGCCGCAGATTGATCTCCGCCGGACTGCCGGCGCCCTCGCAGATCACGGCGTCGTGCGTCGCCCGCAGTTCCCGCAGGCAGTCCGTGACCGTCGTCAGCAGCGTCCGCTGCCGGTCCTCGTGGTAGCCGCGAGCGCTGAGTTCGCCGACGGGCCGCCCCATGAGGACGACCTGGCTGCTGCGGTCACCTCCCGGTTTCAGCAGCACCGGGTTCATGTGCGCACTCGGCTCGACTCGCGCCGCGGCGGCCTGCATGGCCTGGGCACGGCCGATCTCCGCCCCCTCGCGGGTCACGTAGGAGTTGAGCGACATGTTCTGCGCCTTGAAGGGCGCCACCGACAGGCCCTTGCGGGTCAGCCACCGGCAGATGCCCGCCGTCACCACGCTCTTCCCCGCGTCCGAGGTGGTGCCCGCCACCAGCAGTCCGCTCACCGCTTCCGCCTCCTCCTGCTCGCGGACACCGCTGCCCGCACACCTGTCGTCGCCACCAGTGTCAGCAACCCGACGCGCCGCGACAGGCCCGAGGCCCGCTCGATGTCGCATGCGGTCGCGCGCGCACCGGAAGCGTTGAGCACCGGACGGTGCTCGACCCTGCCGCCGTAGGCGAGGGTTCCGCCCAGCCGCACACCCAACGCCCCGGCGAACGCCGCCTCGACAGGCCCGGCGTTGGGACTGGGATGCCGGAAGGCGTCCCGGCGCCAGGCCCGCAGCGCCCCGCGCGGGTCCGGCCCCGCCAGGGCGGCCAGACCCGCGGTGAGCCGGGCCCCCGGCCACCCCGCGACGTCGTCCAGCCGCGCGGCGGCCCAGCCGAACCGGCGGTAGCGCGGGGACCGGTGGCCGTGCATGGCGTCGAGCGTGTTCACGGCGCGGAACGCCACCAGTCCGGGAACGCCCGCCGCGGCGCCCCACACCAGCGCGCCGACGACGGCGTCCGAGGTGTTCTCCGCGACGGACTCCAGCACCGCGCGGGCCAGGCCGTCCGCGTCCAGGGCGTCCGAGTCGCGTCCGCACAGGTGCGGCAGCCCGGCGCGTGCGGCCGGGAGGTCCCCTGCCGCGAGTGCCGCGCCGACGGCGCGGGCTTCACGCGTCAGCGAGGTCCCGCCGAGCGCGGCCCAGGCGGCGACGGCGGTGAGGGCGAGGTGCGGCAGGGGCGAACGGGCCCGCCGCGCCGCACGGTCGAGGGCAGCGGCCATGAGGGCCGGGCCTCCCACGCAGAGGGCGGTGCACACCGCTCCGGCGGCACGGCTGTCCTGCCAGAGCAGGCGTTCCGCGCGGGTGGCGGCACGGCCGAAAAGGGCAACGGGGTGGCCGCGCCGGGGATCCCCCAGTGCGCGATCGGCGAGGAAGCCGAGCGTCACCCCGTACGCGTACGCACGTGGGCGGGCCATCAGACGACGTGCGGCGGCGCCTCGCAGGAACGGGGGAGGGGCGGGCACGACAGGCCCGGGGGAGCGGCGCGGAAGCCACGCATGGCGGTGTCCTCACTCAGGGTCCTCGCCCTGGTTCGACGTGACCGGCGACGAGAGTCTCCTGGCTCCCGGATCGGCCTCTCCCCGTGCCTTCCAGCCCGTGCGGGCCGTGGCGTGCGGTGGGGAGCGCTCCCCGGTGACAGTGGCGGGACCGCGCCGGATTCTCACCGGCTTCCTCTCCTGCCGCCGCTTGGCACGGGAAGTCCATCACGCACCCCAACGGGCGTCAACTCGTCCCCGACCTGCGACGGAAGAGTGTGAGCGGCCCCACGCGCGGTCCGTGGGGCCGCTGCCGCACGGGTCAGTTCCCGGCGTCGTTCTTCTCCGGGACGTCGGCGGCACACGTGGCGCGGCCGAAGTCGCCGAAGGCGGTGGCGCGCTGACGGTGCTGCCCGTCGACGGCCACGGTGCACTGGGCCGTGCCGCCGTCCTTCCCGAGGGTGAGGGAGACGCGGGCCGAACCGCTGGCCGGCTGGACGGTGAGTTTCTTGGTCCAGGGCAGTTCGACGGACTGCCGCTGCCGGCGGGGCTTGTCGGGGTCGCCGCCGTTCCAGCTGATGGTGGCGGGGCCGTCGCCGGTCACCCGGTAGGTCACCGCCACGGAGTACGGGGCGTCCGCGGGTTCCTGATCGTCCGACAGTCCGACGGTCAGCGCCGTCCCGGCCGCGGCAGCGGCGACCAGGGCGGCCGCCCCGGCGAGGACCTTCGGCCGGTGGTCGCGCCACAGCACGGCAACCGTTCCGCCCGCAGCGGAGGCCTGCGTTCCGTCCTGTCCGCCGGTCCGTCCGTCCGGGGAGTCCGCTTCCGCGGCGTCGGCCGCCGTGTCCGCCGGGGGTGCGGATTCCGCGGCGCCCGGTACGGAGCGGGTCCCGGTGCTCTCGCCTTCTTCCGCGTTCTGCGAGCCTTCCGTACTGCCCATGGCCGAACTCCCGGTTGCCTGATCCTGATCGCCGATTCCGTGCCGTGCGCCCCGGAGGGCGCGCCGAACCCGGGGTGTATACCGCATCGTTCGAGGGCATGTCATCCGGTCGGCGATGTCGTACATGTCTGATATGGGCAGCTGATGGTCATGGGCGCGGGCCAGCGCCCTTCGGTCCGGAGTCGGCAAGGTGCTCGTCCAGACGGGAGACCGTGGGGTGGAAGCGCCGGGTCGAATACGCCTGGCTCGGTCCGCAGCATCCCGACATCCACCAGAGGATTCCGCAGCCTTCACCAGAGTGCCGTGCGGGGGCAACGCGAGGTCTCGTGTTTCAGGTGATACGGGACGAGTTGCACGGTCAGGTACGGGAGTCGCGCCTCGGTCAGTGACCGTCGCAGGACACAAGGTGGTCTCCGGTGTGGCGGCGGACTCCGGGGCGGGTCTTGGTGCCAGAGGCGGTCGCGGTCGTTCAGTGACCGAGGTGGCCGTTGCGTTTCGCCGCCCAGGGGCAATCGAGGTGCGGCTGCTTCACTCGCCGCACTGTGCGGCCTCGAGACCGTCGCCGTGGCGACTTGGGCGGGCCTGGGGTGCGAATTCGGCCCTGGTCCGCGGGTTCAACGGTTTCAACGACTCTGCTGGCTGAGGGGTCTGCCGCCGCGTCTGGGTCCGCGGTTGTGTGGATGCGTCGTTCCCGGGCGAGAGCTGTGAAAGGGGCTGGGTGTGGACGCGGCAGGCGGTATCGGTGTGGTCGGGACCGGGGCTTGTGTGCCAGAGCGGGTGGTGTCGAATGCTGAAGTGGCCGCGCGGTGCGGGGTGAGCGCGGCGTGGATCGAGGCTCGCACGGGAGTGCGGGAGCGGCACCAGGCGGCTGGGGGAGAAGCGGCCTCGGATCTGGCGGCCGAGGCGGTTCGGCGTGCTGTGAAGGATGCCGGGATCAGCGTTGAGGATGTGGGGCTGCTGGTGCTGGCGACGTCCACGCCGGACGAGTTGGGCCCGTCGACGGCGTGCCGGGTACAGGCGTTGCTCGGGGCGGAGCGGGCGGTGGCGTTCGATGTGGCCGCGGCCTGCACGGGTTGGCTGTTCGGAGCGCGAGTGGCGCACGACTATCTGGCGGCGGACGCGGTGTGGCGGGAGGGGGCCCGGTATGCGGTGGTCGTGGGTGTGGAGGTGTACTCACGGTTCCTCAACCCGTCCGACCGGGCCACGTCGGTGCTGTTCGCGGACGGGGCCGCTGCGACAGTGCTCGGCCCATCTAGTGGTGGTTTCCAGCCGATCTGGCTGGGTTCCGACGGAAATGCGGCCGGAGATGTATTGATTCCGGCCGGGGGGTCACGGCGACCTGCGTCCCAAGACACGCTGGCCGGCCTGGAGCACACGGTGCACATGGACGGGCGCGCGGTGCGGGACTTCATCCTCGACATCTTCGACGTGGCGGCCGGTGAGGCACTGCGGCGTGCGGGGCTGCAGCGGAGCGGAGTGGACCTGGTGGTGACGCATCAGCCGAATCCGGCGCTGCTGCGGAAGGCCGCGGCCGACGCGGGGTTCCGTGACGAGCAGGTCGTGGTCACGGGGGACGAAGTGGGCAACATCGGCGCGGCGTCGCTGCCGTACGCGTTGACGCGGGCGGTCGCGTCGGGCCGGGTGCGGCCGGGGGGCCGACTGCTGCTGGTGGGTTTCGGCGCGGGTGTCACGTGGGGCAGCACGGTCCTCACCTGGGCCCGGGACGAGGAGGTCGTGGCGTGAGTGCCGTTGTGGATCCGGTGGATGTGCTGGAGCGGATAGGTGTATCGGCGCCCTACTACGCGCTGGAGAACGTGACGTCGGCTGGCCCGGGGCTGGTGCGGGCGTCGGTGCCGGTGCAGTGTCCGCCGGGGCGGCAGGTGTCGCCGATCGGGCTGTCGGAGGCGGGGCGGCACTTGGCGATCGCGGGCCTGTGCGCGGCGGCGACGGCTCACCCACTGAGGGGCCGGCACTACTACCTCGCGCGGGAAGTCGTGGGTCGGTCGGTGGTGCCCGATTCTGGCTGTGACGAGGACGCGCGGTGGCTGCGGGCGCGCGCCGGGGCGGAGTTCGGGTCGAAGCGGCGAGCGCGGGCCCACACGGAGCTGCTGCACATGGATGGGACGCCTCTGCTGGAGATGCACGTGGAGTACGACGTGCTGTCGGAGCGGGTCTTCCGGCGCATGTTCGACGTGCCGGAGCAGCGGGTGCCGGAGCAGCGGGGCCGCCGGGGCAATCCGTATACGCGGCTGCCGGAGGTCGAAGGGCTGAAGGCCACCGGTACGAACGCGGTCGGGTCCGTGCGGGTGGGTCCGGAGGCGTGCCGGGGCCATTTCGAGGGGTTCCCGGCAATGCCCGTGGCGATCACGGGCGGCGCGCTGGTGCGGCTGCTGGACGCGATCGTGACGCATGACGACCCGGAGGGGCGGTGGGTGTTCCACACGCTGCGGCTGGCGGCCGACCACCTGCCGCCTGCGGGCGAGCGCATCGAGTTGTCGGCACGGTCGCAGGAGGTGTCCGGGCGCCGCCTGGCGCGGTGCGAGGCAGTGGGCGGCGGACACGTCGCCACCACGATGGAAATCGGTTACACGCTCGCCTGACGCGGGCGGAGAAGGGGTTTGCTGTGGTGTTTCGAGTGGATGGTGCGCGGGCGCTGGTGACCGGGGCGTCACGCGGAATCGGGAAGGCCGTGGCGGTGGCGCTCGCGGATGCGGGTGCGGACGTGGCGGTGTCGGCGCGCACGGGTGAGGCGCTGAACGACACGGTGAAAGCGGTGCGCGCGGCCGGCGGTTCGGCGGTTCCGTGCGTGGCGGACCTCTCGCACGAGGGCGCGGGCGCCGGCCTGGTGGCCGAGGCCGTGGAAGGTCTGGGCGGGCTGGACGTCCTGGTGCACAACGCGGGCGTCATCGCGGTGGACGAACAGGGCACGTCCAGGGTGGTGCCGCTGGAGCACAGCGGGTCGGGTGATTGGCGGCCCGTGGTCGACGTGAACGTGCACGGCACGGTGGAGGTGCTGCGGGCGGCGCATCCGTTTCTGGTGAAGTCGCAGCGGGCGTCGGCGGTGGTGATGTCGTCGGTCGCGGGGGTGATGGGCACGCCGGGCATGGAGTCGTACGCGGCGACGAAGGCCGCACAGATTTCGGTGGTGCGGTCACTGGCAGTGGCGTGGGCGTCGGACGGGGTGCGGGTGAACGCGCTGTGCCCCGGGTGGGTCGCAACGGACATGACGGGGCCGATGCAGGCGGCGGGAGTGTCGGACTGGCTGTTGTCGCACGTGCCGCAGGGCCGCTGGTTGTCGTGCGAGGAGGTGGCGCCGTTGGCGGTGTTCCTCGCGTCGGGGGCGTCGTCGGCGGTGACGGGGCATGCGCTCGTGGCCGATGGGGGCGTGTCGATCGCAGAAGGGGGCCTGTCGGGGCGGCCGAAACCTGCCTCTCCGTTCGCGGCGTGACCCGGAGACTGTCGTGAACCGTACGGAAGGGAGTTCTGTGGTGGGTAGTGACATATGGGTCGTGGGTGAGTCGTTCGCGAGGGCGACGGTGCAGCCGGAGCTGGAGACGGCCGCGGGCCTGATGCGGTCGCTGCGGGAGACGCCGCCGGATGGGCGGCGGCCGGTGACCATGCGGCCGGGGCTGGGCGTGGATGAGGTGGAGTGGTCCACGTTGTGCCAGCAGTTGGTGAAGGAGCACGGTGCGGGGGTGCTGCCGGTGGGGGAGCCGCCGCGTCCGGTGTCGCGGCACGGCGTCCTCAAGCACCAGGCGGGCAACGTCCTCGTGGGTGATGCGCGTATCGACGCGGGGGGCGCGTTCACGGGGTGGCTGTCGGTGGCGAACGACACCGAGATGCTGCGGGACCACACGGCGGACCAGCAGCACGTGCCGGGGATGCTCGTGATCGAGGCCGTGTTGCAGCTCGTGACGTGGGCGGTGGGAGAGCACGTCCCGCCGGGGGAGCGTGGCGAGGCGCCGTATGCGGTGATGCATGGCGTGGATCTGGATTTCCGCAAGTTCGTGTTCCCGATCGCGGCGCGCCTGTCGGGGGAGTTGAAGCCTGCGGGGGAGGTGCACGAGGGGAAGGTGCCGCTGGTGTCCGAGGTGTCGGTGTGGCAAGCCGGCCGCGAGTGTTCGACGGCGCGGGTGCGGCTGCACGCGTTCGCTCCGCGGATGGTGTTCGCCGTCGAGGAGGGGCAGGTCCGTGGGGCGCTGGAGCGGGCTGTGGAGGACGCGGCGTGAGTGAATTCGATGAGCTGCTGACGCATCCGCTGTTCGCCCGCGAAGCGCCGCTGGGGGGCGCGGAGCGGCATGAGGTGACGTACCGGCGGCTGGAGATGTTGTCGCGGTTCGCGGGCGGGGCGGCCGCGTTGCGGAAGGACCGGGCCAGACTCGTGGAGATGCTGGCGTGGGCCGGGGTCGTGGATCCTCCTGTGTTCCTCGCGGGCCTGGTGCAGCACGCGGTGTGCTACGAGGCGATGGCGTCGCTGGGCCACAGGTCGCGATATCTGGATGCGGTCATGGACGAGATCGACCGTGGGGAGGCGCACGGGTCGATCCTGGTGACCGAGGTGGGGTACGGGAACTCGCACCTGGGGTGCGGGACGGTGGCCCGCTGGTGCCCGGCCGAGCGCTTGTTCCGCTTGTTCACGCCGGAACCGGGTGCGGCGAAGGTGATGGCGAACGTGGCCGGCTTGGCGGGCGGTGGGCGGAACGCCGTGGTGTATGCGCGGGTGGAGGACGCGTCGGGGCTGGGCGGGGTGTTCCCGTTCGCGGTGCGGCTGCGGCATGGCGTGGATGCGCCGGAGGGACTGCGGGTGCGGGCCATGCCGGAAACGGCAGGTATGCCGCTGGACTATGCGCTTGTCACGTTCGACGGGATGCCTGTGCCGGTCGAGGGCTGGCTTCGGGACACGGCCGCGTTGGCGAAGAACCAGCGGATGGTGCTGGACGACCTGGACGTGCCAGGGCGCACTGTGCGGTCGCTGTCGGTGTCGGCGAACGCGTCGGCAGTCACGGCGGCCGCGTGCGCGGCCGCGTCGCGGGCCGCGGTGGCGACGGGGCTGCGGTTCTCGTCCGAGAGGATGACGCGGGGCCGGTTCGGGCGGGACGTGCCGGTGCTGGAGTTCTCCACGCAGCGGGACGCGCTGTACGGGGCATTGGCGCGAGTGTGGGCCGTGGGCGCGTTCGTGGACCAGGCGGTGGGCGAGTTCACGCACCCCGGTGGGCGGGTGGCCGAGGCCACCGCCGGGGGGAGCAGTGCGACGTGGGCGCCGTGGGCGTCGGTGTCCCGGGACGGGGCGTTGGCGAAGGCCGCGGCAGCGGACGTGCTCGGTGTGGCCTGTGCGGCGACCCGTGAGCGTTCGGGGGCGCTGGGGTTCGCGGGCGTCAACCGGATCGGTGTGTGGGAGTCGCTGGGGCAGGCCGCGCAGGCGGCGGCCGGGGACACACTGCTGGTGCGGCTGGACGCGGCTCGGCAGCTCGTTGAGGACGACACGTTCCGGGTGCAGCTGGAGAAGGTCCCGTCGGACGACTGGTCGCAGACCTCGACGGCCGTGCACCTCGCGGACGTGCGGAGCCAGAGCCTGCTGCAGGAGGTGCGGTGGCGACTGGACATGGCGCCCGAGGAGCAGCGGGAGACGCTGGAGACGTGGAATCCGCTGCTGCCGATGCTGGTGGAGATCGCGGACGCGCACACGGTGCGGAAGGTTCTTCGGGCGGCGACCGAGGCGTGTGACGGGTCCGCGGGTCAGCGGGCGCTGCTGCACCTGTACGGGCTGTGGAGCGTGCGGTCGCACATGGGCTGGTTTCTGGAGAAGGGCGTGTTGTCGCGGAGTGCGGCGCAGTCGATGCGGTCTGCATGGCGAGAGGCGGTCGACGCGGTGCATTCGCGGGTGCCTCGACTGGTTGAGGAGTTGGACGTTCCGCCTGAGCGTACGGGGGCCGCTGGCGCCGGCCCAGAATTCGTAACGGGCGTCTTGGAAGCGAGCAGGAGGGTGCTTTGACGGTCGCGGGTGTGGTTCGGGGACTGGGCGGGTGTCTGCCGCCGCGGGTGGTGACGAACGATGCTCTCGTGGCCGGTGGGCTGGACACCAGTGACGAGTGGGTCCGGTCGCGGACGGGCATTGTGGAGCGCCGCTGGTGCGGCGAGGGTGTGTCGACCGCGGACTTGGCGGTGGCCGCTGGGCGGGGGGCGTTGGAGTCTTCCGGTGGGGCTGGCCCGGTGGATGCGGTGGTGGTGGCGACGACGACGCCGGACCGCTCGTGTCCGGGGCTGGGGCCCGAGGTGGCTTGGCGTCTGGGACTGGACGGAGCGGCGGGGTTCGACGTGTCGGCGGTGTGCTCGGGGTTCGTGTATGGGCTGTGGGTGGCGTCGGGACTTGTCGCGTCGGGGGCGCGAGGGGTGCTGGTGGCGGCAGCGGAGCGCTATTCGAGCATCTTGGACCGCACGGATCGGGGTACCGGCATGATCTTCGGTGATGGGGCCGGGGCGGCGTTGGTGATGCCGGGCGGGATGGACGAGCCCGGAGCTGTTGTCGCGCTCGATGCAGGGTCCGACGGTTCGGGGCGGGACCTCATCACGGTTCCGGCCGGTGAGCGGTTCTTCCGCATGCAGGGGCCGTCGGTGTACCGGGAGGCTGTGCGGTGCATGGTCGAGTCGGCGCGCCGGGTGATGCAGTTGGCGGGCTGGGCGCCGGAGGAACTGGGGGCATTCGTGGGACACCAGGCGAATCAGCGAATTCTGGATGCCGTGTCGGATCGGCTGGGTGTGCCGGCCGGGGCGCAGGTGGGGAACATCGAGCGGGTGGGGAACACGGCGGGGGCCTCGATTCCGCTCGTGATGTGTGACAAGGCTGCGGCGGATGTGGAGCCGGGGGCGCCGGGAGTGCTGACGGCGTTCGGCGGCGGGTTGACCTGGGGATCTGTGGCGCTGCGGTGGCCTGACGCAGCGCCGCTCTGGGGCGATTGAATCCATGCTGTTGCCGGGTCCGCGAACCGCTGTGGGCCGGGCATCAGCAGGTTGGGGTGGGAGTTCAGCCCACCTTCCGATGGGCGTGGTGTTTTCGACAGGGTGAAGTAGAGCCAGGGGAGGGGCGGCCAGACCGGGAGCCACGGTTTCGGCAACGAGAATGGGAGCCACCCTGTGTGATGGTGTGTGACATGCCGCTTTCGGCGTAATGAGTGGGTTAGGCTGTTTGGCCGGTCACGCTGTGCGGGTTGATCACGGTCGTGTCAGGAGACTGTGGGTGTACCGATCGCGTGAGTTGTTGTATGAGCGGATCCGGCGGGAGCGGCGGAACCCGGAGATCTCGGGGCGGGCGCTGGCCCTGAAGTACCGAGTGTCGCGGAACACGGTGGCGAAGGCTCTTCGGCATCCGGTGCCGTTGAAGCGGAAGAAGCCACCGCCGCGGGAGAGTGTGCTGGAGCCGGTGAAGGGCTTCATCGACGCGATACTCCGCGAGGACCTTCAAGCGCCGAAGAAGCAGAAGCACACCGTCGACCGGGTCTTGCAGCGGCTGGCAGCGGAGCACGACGTTGAGCACGCCTCGTATTCGACGGTGCGGGACTACATGCGCAAGCGTCGTCCGCAGCTCGAGCTGGAGGTCAAGCAAGGGCGCCGGCACCTGGACGGCACAGTCCCGCAGGAGAAGCGGCCGGGCGAGGAGGCCGAGGTCGACTTCGCGGACGTGTGGCTGGACCTGGCAGGGCAGCGAAGAAAGTGCGTGCTGTTCACGCTGCGGCTGTCCTACTCGGCAAGGCCGTGCACCGCGTGTTCGCCACCGCTTCGCAGGAGGCGTTCCTCGAAGGGCATGTGGAGGCATTCACCGCGCTGGGCGGGGTGCCTACGGTCCACATCCGGTACGACAACCTCAAGCCCGCCGTCCGGCTGGTGCTCTTCGGCCGCTCACGCACGGAATCCGCGCGGTGGGTCGCATTCCGCTCCTGGTACGGGTTCTCCGCCTTCTACTGCCTCCCCGGCGAGGAAGGCAACCACGAGAAGGGCGGGGTCGAGCACGAGGGCGGCCGGTTCCGCCGTAAGCACCTGGTCCCGCCGCCCGAAGTGGAGACGCTGGCCGACCTCAACGATCGCCTGGCGGCGATCGACGCCGCCGAAGACGCCCGCCACATCCACGGTCGGCCCACCTCGATCGGCTTCGATTTCGAACAGGAGCGGTATCTGTTGCGGCCGCTTCCGGCCGACAAGTACGACACCGGGATCGACCTGACGCCGGTGGTGCACCGCAACGGCCGCATCACGGTGCGGCAGTGCTACTACTCGTGCCCGCCCGGTTCATCGGCACGAAGGTGCAGGTGAGGTTGAAGGCAAACGAGGTCTGGGTGTTCGAAGGCCGGGAGGTCATCGCCCGGCATCCGCGGCTGACCCGCCGCTACACCTACCACGACATCCTCGACCACTACCTGGAAGTTCTCCTGGTCAAGCCCGGTGCGTTCGCTGGGGCAGCCGCGCTCGCGCAGGCCCGGGCCGAAGGCGGGTTCACCCGGACGCACGAGGCGTTCTGGGCCGCGGCGAAGCAGAAGGCCGGCGACCGGGAGGGCACCCGGATGCTGATCGAGGTACTGCTGCTACACCGCCAGTTGCCCGCCCGAGCCGTGGTCACCGGGAATGCAGACCGAAGGTCGGCTCGGTCAGCACCGACCTGGTGGCCATCGAGGCCCGCAAGCACCTGGAGTCATGCCAGGACATCAGCGACGTGGAACCGGTCGTCGAAACCGATGAGATCGACGATCTCCCCGACGGCTGGGCCGAGCAGGCCAGCGGAGCCAAGGTGATCTCTCTGCATACGCGTCGGCTGCCAGCTGACCCACGCTCATCTCTCCCGGAATGACCAAGTACGACCGGCTGCTGGGGCCAGTGAAGACCGCGACGACGAAGGACACAACCGCATGACCTCCACCAAGACCACCGCCACAGAACCACCCGTGGAGCAGGTGCCGACCACACGGATGCGGATGCCGCTGCCCGGCGACCCCGAGGACGCCCTGATCGACGAGGCATGCCGGGACCTGAGACTGCCTGCGTTCCGGGAACGGTTCGTCGAGATCGCCGCCACGGCCCGGCGCGAACAGGCGTCCTACAAGCGGTTCCTGCTCGAGCTGCTGCAGATCGAGGTCGCCGACCGGGAAGTCCGCCGCCAGCAGCGACTCGTGCGAGCCGCGAAGTTCCCCCGCCCCAAACGACGGGAAGACTTCGAATACGAGAAGAACCCCAACGTCTCACCCGAGATCATCGGCGAGCTGAAGAACCCCTCCTGGGTGCGAGGCGGCCGCCCGCTGGTACTGATCGGCGACAGCGGCACCGGCAAGAGCCACCTACTCATCGGAGTGGGAACCGCGATCGCCGAAGCGGGCCTGACCGTCCGCTACACCACCACCTCCGCCCTGGTGAACGAACTCGCTGAAGCGGATGCCGCCAAGCGCCTGTCACCCGTCATCGCCCGCTACAGCAAAGTCGACCTGCTCTGCCTGGACGAATTCGGCTACCTCAACCTCGACCGCAAGGGCGCCAAACTCCTGTTCCAGATCTTCACCGAACGGGAAGAGCGCAAGGCCACCGCCGTCGCCACGAACTCACCGTTCGCCGAGTGGGACAGGATCTTCAACGAACCCCGGCTCTGCGCGGCCATCGCCGACCGCATCACCTTCCGCTGCACCCTGCTCCAGACCGGCACCGACTCCTACCGCTTCCAAACCACAGAGTCCGAACACCGAACGGCTCCGCGTCGATGACTCGTCCGCGCAGGCGTCTTGCCCGGGGCCGATAGCCACCCGAACAGGGCGTTCATCGAACATTTATCCCCTCTTGCCAGTCTCTCCTTTGCACGCATCAGGGAGCGCAGGGCTTCCCGCGCTACTCCTGCACCACGACAGTCAGGAACCCGAAGGAGAGTACGTGCAGTCAAGAAGATCACTGGTTGGCAGAGGCGTGATGGTCGCCGTCACCGCGCTGCTGGGGGTCACCGCCCTTACAGCGCCGGCGGCTGCGGAGTCGGTGAGTCCCGGCGGGGAGGTTCCGGAAGCCGCGAAGGTCGCGACGGTCGGAGTAACCGTTGCACCGGAGCCGGAGGCCATCACCGCCAAGAAGTACGCCGAGATCGCGCGCAAGAGCGGCGACCCGGCCACGAAACAGGAGCTCCAGGCAGCAGTTCAGGCGTCCGGTTGCTGGGAATCCAAGGTCACCAAGTGGGGCAAGAACGTGTTCGGTTCCTACTTGTGGAAGTACCATCAGAAGCTCGGCTGGTGCGGTGACGGCAAGTGGATCACCGCGACGCCGAAGGCCTCCGCTTGGGGCACAACGCACTGGCCCGGCTGGACCTACACTGGCCGTGACACCCTGGAGAAGTCCTACGGCGTGGGCTGGAACATCTGGGAAGTCAGCTCGCAGGGGCACTTCTGCTACCTCGACGTCGACAACGTCGGCTGCGCCCAGACCCAGGATCCACGCATCATGATGCAGGCCCAGGGAGACGGGGAACTCTACTACGAGTAGCCTGACCGGCTACGCGACGGGCCAGGATGAGGGGGCAACTGTTGAACCGGAGCATAGCGAACGCAGTGCTGCTGATCGCGCTCTTGGCGATCGCGGCCATGTTCGCCCCAGAAGGAACAATTCTGGCCGGAGCGGTCGCTCTGCTGATCGGCATCTACCAGCGTCGGCAGGAGCAGGCCGTCAAGCAGGCACTGCTCTTCGTCGTAGCGGGGGCCATCACGCTGGTCGTGGGACTGGTGCTAGTAGTTAGCGGCTTCACCACCGGCACCGGAAGCGACAGCCCCAAGGCACCCAAGGAAGAGGCAACACAAGCTCCATAGCGGGGCAACTGGCCCCGTGACGCCCTCGGAGCTTTCGGGTGCGGTCGCCCACTGCGGCGGCCGCACCCTCTGTTTGGACCTCGACAATAGACCGGGGCCCCGGTGCCAAGTCTGTCAGGGACACAGCTCCGAGAGCCCCGGAACTCGAACCTATCGCCTTCCCCTCTCGAGAAGGGGCAGACACCCCGAAGCCAGCACGCCCCCGGGAGTCACCCGGAAGAGTTGGCTCTCGTTCCCATTGCCGATCATGGCCTAGCGCACGGTCCGAGCTCACCACAGACGGAGCAATGTGGTCCTCGTCCTCGTTGCTCCTGTGGCTCCCATTCACCCTGTCGAAAACAGGCGTGGCCGGTCGAGGCGGGAAACTGCCCAGAGGGCACGTTCGGAGCGTGAGCTGCAGCGGGGGCCGCTGGTGCATGGTTGGGCGGGGCGGCGGTGGACACTGGCTCGGATCGAGAAGTTGATCGGTTGACTGTTCCACGTCTTCTGCACGGTGAGACCTGGTTGCTGCTCAAGTCGAACGGCTGGAGCTGGCAGCAGCCGTCCCGGCGTGCGATCGAGCGGGACGATGATGTGGTGGAGCTGTGGGAGAAGAAGGTCTGGCCGCAGGCAACAGATGGGGTGTCCGGGGCCGCGGCTCCGGACAGGGCTCGGGGGCAGGCATGACCTGCTGCAAGCCCGGTGAGCACTTCCGACTGGTTTGCGCCGACCGTGAGTGCAAAGGTCGCAGAGCCCGTGACCATGCAGGGTGTGCGAGGTGCCGGCGGGACCGCGTCACTCGTCCGTGAGGCCCTCCTTCTCCCAGCGGAGCAGGTCGCCCGGTTGGCAGTCGAGTGCCTCGCAGAGAGCGGCGAGGGTGGCGAAGCGCACCGCCTTCGCGCGGCCGTTCTTCAGCACGGCCAGGTTGGCGGGGGTGATGCCCACCCGGTCCGCGAGCTCGCCCACGGACATCTTCCGCCGGGCCAGCATCAGGTCGATGTCGACGGCGATCGGCATCAGATCACCTCGTCCAGCTCGGCCTGCATTCGGGCCGCTTCGACGTCGCGCGCGACGGCCTGTGCGAGCAGCATCCGCAGGACGAGCACGATCAGTGCGACGCCCAGGATGGCCACGCCGATCCCGGCCATGATGAGGGTGACGCCCGGATCTTCCCGCTGGCCGGGCGCGTTGACGGCCGTGATCGCGAACCACAGGAGCGCGGCGGTCACGATCGCGCCGATCACGATGTCCACGTACCGGAAGGCGGCGTGGGAGAAGACGGTTCCGCGCCGCACCATCGTCACCAGCCGCCATACGCACACGCCTGCGACCTGGACCGACACCATGCCCAGCAGGACGATCACGCGCATCGGGGTGATCGGGAGCGATCCTTCCTGCTGGTCGGTGGCCAGTGCCCACACCAGGAGTGTCTGCACGAGGACGGTGCCGGTCAGCACGAGCACGAGCACGGCGCGCAGCGCCCCCACCGTCAGTTTTCCCACGGCTCTTCCTTCCATCGAATCACGATGGGAATCTATCGAATATCGATAGGTGGTGCAAGGTAAGGATGGAAGTGGTCGGCGCGAGTGGCGGCTGGGTGGCGGCGGCGCCGGGGTTGTGGACGGGGTGGCGCCCCTGTCGCTGATCGCCTGTCGGTGCCGACCCGTACGCTCGGTGAGCGTACGGGTGCCGTGGGTGGTGGCAATGGTGTCCGGGCGGGGAGTATGGCCGGGAAGTGCGTGTGCACGGGCGGAGGGTGACCGGGATGGCGGGCGGGCAGAGCAGCGGTGGCGGTGGTGCCGGGGCGGCGCCGCCGGTGTGCGGGGAGCCGGAGGGCTCGGACAGCCTCAAGGCGTTCGGCGAGGTCCTCAAGGCGTTCCGCAAGCGGGCGCGGTTGACGCAGGAGGAGCTCGCGCCGCGGGTGCGGTACTCGGTGCCGACGGTGGCCTCCGTGGAGCAGGGCCGACGGTTCCCGCCCGCGGACCTGGTGCGGCGTGCCGAGGAAGTCCTGGACGCCTTCGGTGCGTTGGAGGGTGCGGCCCGCCACCTGTCGAGGCGCCCGGGGCTGGCCCGGTGGTTTCTGCAGTGGGCCCGGCTGGAGGCGGAGGCCGTGACGCTCTGCACGTACGAGTGCCGGCTCGTCCCCGGGCTGCTGCAGACCGAGGCGTACGCCCGGCGGCTGTTCGCCGACCGGCTGCCGCCGCTGGACGATGCCGAGATCGACGCCCGGCTCGCCGCCCGCACCGAGCGGCAGCGGCTGCTGCGGTCCCGGCCGCACACCGCCTTCAGCTTCATCGTGGAGGAACACGTCTTCCTGCGGCGCACCGGCGGGGATGCGGCCGCCGCTCAGCAGTTGGACCACATCCTCGACCTGGCCGAGCTGCGGAACATCGAGGTGCAGATCCTGCCGCTGTCCCGCGAGTCGCACGCGGGCATGGACGGCCCGATGCGATTGCTGGAGACCGCCGACACCCGGTGGTTCGGCTACTGCGAGGGGCAGGAGAGCGGCCAGTTCGTCTCCGACCGGAAACTCGTCAGCATGCTCCAGATGCGCTATGCCAGACTCAGGTCGCAGGCCCTCCCGTTGGAGGAGTCCCTGTCCCTGATGCGGCGGATGCGAGGAGCGGCATGAGCAGCAGCAGTGAATCGGTCTGGGTCAAGAGCAGCTACAGCGGCAGTTCGGGCGACGACTGCGTCGAGGTCGCGGAGGGCGCCGGGGTGGTCCGGGTGCGGGACTCCAAGTCGACCGGTGGCTCGGAGGTGGCCGTGGAAGCTCTGGCCTGGGCTTCTTTCGTGGACTTCGCGGCAGGCACCTCCGCGCGCGGTGCACGCTAGGTCACAGCACGTTTCGTCTCCGTAGTGGCGAAGCGGCCCCTGCGCGGTGCGGCAGAAGAACACCACCCCCCTCTCCGTCCCCACCGGCGTGCGGCGGCGACGGGGCCGGGGCCGACGGGCCGTCCGGTCACGGACTGCCGCCGCTCGACGGGCCGCCGAACAGCCCGACCGAGCGCGCCACCGGACGGGACGGCACGCCCACGAGGTACGGCAGCGTGGTGCGGGTGTCAGGCGCCGTCGCCGCGCCGGTCCACGTACTCGAATACCGCGCCGTCGGGGTGGCGCGCCACGACGTTCCGGCCGCCCGGGGTCGCCTTCGGACCCGCGATGATCTCCGCGCCGACGGCGCCCAGATCCGCGAGCGCTTCGTCGATGTCCTCCACCGCGATCGTCGCGGCGATCTTCCGCAGCACCTCCACGTGGCCCTCCGGGCCGCTCATGAGGAAGAAGGGCCCCACGGCGGCAACGGACACCGGGCCCGTGGTGAAGCGGTGGGCCTCGTCCCCGGTGAGCTTCTCGTACACCGGAATGGCGGCGTCCAGATCGTCGACGCAGATCCTGAGCGAGGTCCCGTGAATCTTCATGCCGGGCAGCCTAGTTGGTTACCAGCGGCGACGGCACCTGCTCACGCCCGCGGCCGCCTCCCGAGCGCCGTCACGACATCCTGTACGTTGCGGTAGCGGCCGCCCGTCGGCAGTTCCCGTGCCGTCTCCACCAGTTCGTCCGGAGCGTGGTCGGCGAGCAGGGTGCGCAGCACCGTGCGCCGGTCCGCCGGGAAGGTGGAACGCCCCAGATGCCGCGCCAGGTCGGAGCGGAGCGCCTCGGCCTCCGCCTCGGCCCGCTCCGGGCTGCCCTCGGGCGGCACCGGGCCGCCCGTCGTCAGGCGAGGGTCGTCGTCGGCCTCCGGCTCCGGGTCGTACCACGTCTCGGAACGCGTCGGGTGCCCCGAGCGGAGCAGACCCTGCAACTCGTGCTTCATCTCGTCGTCCCGGTGCACGCTCAACCGGTCGCTGCCGCGCTGCATGCCGTCCGTCACCGGAATGCACCTTCCTCTCCGGCCTCTCCGGGTTCTTCCTTCGCGCCCCCGTACGGCCACCGCAGCAGCGCCCCGAGTCCGCCGGCCGGGAGGCCGCGGGGCGTGCCGGGCGCCAGATGTTCCGCCTGCACGTACACCACGTCGGCGCCGGTGGTCGCGGCGGACCGCAGCAGCGCGTCGTCGGCGCGGGAGGCGGCGGGCTCCGGGGCGCCGAGGTACCGGTGCTCGGAGTGCCGTACGGCGAGCTGGTCGGGATCGTCACCGACCCACACCTCGCGGTGCAGGTCCGGTCCGTCGGGGCGGACCAGCAGCGCGTCGATGCGGTGCTCCCGCGCCGCCTCCACCAGGGTCGGCACGCCCTCGGTGGCGTTCGTGCGCCCCTCGTCGTCCGGCACCCGTGCGGAGAGGAAGTGTTCCATCGCCTCCGCCGCCCGCCGCAGCGCCGACGGCGGGCCCGCCGTCAGCCGGGGCAGCGGCGCGACACGGGGGAGTGCACCCCAGCTGGCCCCCGGTTCGCCGGACGGCGCGGACGCCAGAGGGGTGCGGAGCACGACCTCGCCGTCGGCGGCGAACACGGCGTACCCGGCGGGCCCGGAGGCGCGGGGGAGCGCGTCGAGCGCGCCGTACACGGCCCGGCACGTCGCGGCATCGGCGCCCTGCCCGTGCAGGCGGTCGGACAGCGCCCGTGCACCGGTCCGCTGCCGCGCCGTCGCGTCCTCCGGTGCCGCGCGGCCTGCGACGTACACCGAGGCCCACGGACCCGGGCGGTCGTACAGCGGCTCGAGGAATGCGAGGTTCATTTCTCCCTCCTTGCAACGGCGCGAGCCGGGTACCCGGCCCCGGCAGACCGACACGGGCCGGTGCGATCCGGCAGGGGCATCAGGGAGGCGCCATGGGGATCGACCCGCGGGAGCTGTCGGACGCCCAGCTCCTCAAAGAGCTGGAGACCATCCACCGCACCCGTCACGACACGCTGCTCCACGGCTCCGCCGACGCGCTGACCGCGCACAACGCGCGCATGGCCGAGCTGGAGGGCGAGTACCTGCGGCGGAATCCGCAGCGTCCCGTCGCGGCCGGCCGCACGCGCAAGGGCGCCCGGGAGCGCGGCGGCTGCTGATGGCGGCCCGTCTGCTGCGGGGGCGGGCCCCGGCCTCGCGGGAACGCGCGGCACATCGGATCGCCGTCACCCGTTTGGCCCTGTACGACGCGGGCACCCGACTGGTGTGCTTCGGACCTGAAGGCACGTCCGCGGGAGCGGCTGCAGCCGCCCGTCCCGCCTGTGCCTGCTTCCGCGGTGAACGCTCGCAGCCGTACACCGCGCACAGGAGTTCGCAGCCATGACGTCCGCGCAGCAGACCCGACGCAGCCGCACGCACGACGACACCCCGGACACCGACGCCGACTTCCGCCGTATGCACGCCCTCCCGGAGGGGCCGGAGCGGGACGCCGTCCGCGACCGCATCGTCACCGCCTGGATGCCGGTGGCGCACCGGCTGGCGCGGCGGTTCCGCAACCGCGGCGAGGCCCTGGAGGACCTGCGGCAGGTCGCCGACCTCGGACTGTTCAAGGCGGTCACCCGCTACGACCCGGACCGCGGACACGCCTTCGAGAGCTTCGCCGTGCCCACCGTCGTCGGTGAGATCAAGCGTCACTTCCGCGACCACATGTGGGACGTGCACGTGCCGCGCCGCGTGCAGGAACTGCGCAACAAGGTGCGCTCCAGCCGACGCGAACTCGGCCTCGCGCAGGAGGGGCGCGCGCCGACCGTCGCGGAGGTCGCGGAGCACAGCGGCCTCACCGAGGAGGAGGTCCTCACCGGCCTGGAGGCCCTGGAGAGCTACCGCACGCTCTCCCTGGACGCCGAACTGCCCGGCTCCGAGGACGGCTACGCCCTGGTCGACACCCTCGGCGACTCGGAACCCGGCTTCGACCTGGTGCTGTACCGCGAAGCGGTCAAGCCCGAACTCGAACGCCTCCCCGAGCGGGAGCGGTACATCCTCTACCTGCGGTTCTTCGAGGACATGACGCAGAGCCGCATCGCCTCCCGGCTCGGCATCTCCCAGATGCACGTCTCCCGGCTGATCAACCGCTCCTGCCACCGCATCCACGACCACGTCGAGGAACAGGTCTCCGACAACACCCCACGCGTCCCGGACGGGCGGCGGACCGCTTCGCGCGAAGGGGCGCTCACCCCCGCCTGACCGGACCGGACGGCCCACGCCCGGCGAGGAGCGCCACTGCGTCGCCGAAGCGGAACGCTTCTGCCAGAGTGGCCCTGCGGACGGGGCCGCGGAGTGTGCCCCCGGAGGCATCCACCGGTCGAGACGGAGTCCCATGCGGCACAGCGAGGAGGACCGCCACCGCGAGCGGCGCTGCGAGCTGCTGCGCGCCGCCGGCGGCTACTGGCACCGCCGCGGCCTCCACACCGGCCCCGGCCAGGTCGTGGCGGCGCCCAGCGCGCCGCTGCTGCTGCTCGGCCTGCTGGCCACCGCCGACCCGGCGGGCGGCGGCGTCCTGCTGACCCGGCCCTCCGCCCCGTGGCACGAGCACCCCGTGCGGCTGCTGGGCCGCACCCCGTACCGCATCCCCGCACCCGCCGACTGCGGCGGTGTACCCGACCCGTTCGTGCTGCTGGAGACCGTGCGGCGGGCGCGCTCCGCCGGCGACGCGCCCCGGATCGTGCTGGTGTCCGTCGCCGACGACCCGACCGGTACGGCGGCCGCTCCCGAGCTGCTGCGCGAGGTGTGCGAGGCGGCATGGGACGAGGGCCTCCTCGTCGTCAGCGACGAGAGCGGCCGCGACGCCCCCCACGACCCGCACGGCACGGTCACCGTCAGTCCCGCCGAGATCGTCGGGGCCGAACGGGCGGAGCACATCGACTCCGTCGTCGTCCTCACCGGTCTGACCGGTCTGACCGGTTCGGCCGCCCTCGCCGGTGCCGGCGGGACGCCCACCGGGTACGGCGCCCCCGCCGCCGCGCTCGCCCGCTTCCCCGACACCTCCCGCGGGCACACCCTGGCGCGGGAAGTGCGGGGCGTGCTGACCGCACTCCACGCACACCTGCCCGCCACCGCGGCCCGGGCCGCCACCGACGCGCTCGGCGAGTCCGCCGAGGCACGGGAGCGGCGCGCAGCCGACGCCCGGATGCAGGGCGCACTCGCCACGGCGCTCCACGACGCCGTCGTCGCCGCCGGTGGACTGTGCCTCCCGCCGCAGGCCGGCCGGTCCGTGTATGCGGACCTGGAACCCCTGCGGCGCCCGCTCGCCGCCCACGGCATCGAGGACGCCGCCGAACTGGCCGCCGAACTGACCCGCCGCATCGGGCCCGGCGCGGTGAGCGGCGCACACTTCGGGGACGCCCCGCGCCTCCTCCGCGTACGGCTGTCCACCCTGCTGCTGACGGGCGCCGACCTCCCCCGGGCCCCCGATCCGCTGCGGGCACCCCACGTGCGCCACGCCCTCGACACGCTCCGCAGCGTCCTCGCCGATCTCACCACCGGCTGACGCCCCTCCCGCAACCGCTTCGACCGCCGCGGGGCGGCCCCGGCTACGCGTCGCGGGCCGCCTCCGACCGACGGTGCGTGCGACGCCACAGCGAGGGCACCACACTCACCAGCAGCGCCAGGCCGACAGCCGCCGCCACGCCCTCCCACGGCTCCGGGAACAGCGAACCGCCCGCCACTCCCACCAGCTGGTAGGTCGCCGCCCAGGCCAGGCAGGCGGGGATGTCGCCCTTGGTGAAGTCCCGCGTCCGCGTCCGCGACAGCAGGCACGCCACCATGACCGGTATACGTCCGGCGGGCACCAGGCGTGACACCACCAGCACCGCTATGCCGTGCCGCTCCAGCCCGCGCTGCGCCTGCGCCAGCCGGTCCGGGGGCGCCTTCTGCTCCAGCCGCTCCAGCCAGCGCGAACCCCCGGGCGACCCCAGGCCGCGGCGCCCCAGCCAGTACAGCGTCACGTCCCCGGTGAACGCCGCCAGCGACGCCACCGCGAACACGAGGAACAGCGAGAGCACCGGAATCCCGTGGTGGAACGCCACCACCGCGGCACTGCTGACCAGCGCCCCAGTCGGCAGCACCGGGACCAGGGCGCCGAAGGCCACCAGCACGAACAGGGTGGGATAGCCGATCGCGCGCTGCGTGTCGAGGGGCAGGCCGTCCGCCGTCGCCGCGAGCTGCCCCACGGTTATGGTTCCCAGATCACCAATCATTCCGCCGCCCCCCACCGCACGGTCTCGCCGTGCCGCAACCGGTGCACCGCGACCTGCGGGGCCAGACGGCGCGCGAGCCGGGCGAACTCGTCGCCCGGCGAGTGGAATTCGTGCGGCCGTACGGCGTCCATGCCGATCGGCCAGTACGTGCCGTAGTGCACCGGCACCGCGCCGCCCGGCGCGAGCCGGGCGAGCAGCTGCGCCGCGCGCCGGGCGTCCAGGTGTCCCTCGCCGAGGAACGGGCCCCAGCCGCCCACCGGAAGCAGCGCCATGTCCACCGGCCCCACCTCGTCCGCCATGCCCGCGAACAGTCCGGTGTCCCCGGCGAAGTACGTCCGCTTCTCGCCCTCGACCACATAGCCCAGGGCGCGGGTCTGCCGCGGACCGTACGGCAGGCGACGGCCGTCGTGCGCCGCCGGCACCGGGCGGATACGCAGCGGCCCCACCCGCAGCGTCTCGCCCACCGACGCCTCGACCAGGTCCAGCCATCCCCCGAGCCGCCGCAGCCCCGCCAGCGCGTTCGGCGCCCCGCGCGGCACGACGACCCGCGTGCCCGCGGGCAGCCGCGACAGCGACCCCAGGTGCAGGTGGTCGGCGTGCAGATGGGAGACCAGCACCACGTCGACGGTGGTCACCGACGCCGGCGGAAGCGCCCCGCGCCGCCTGCGCAGATGCGCCAACCGCCGCACCAGCACCGGATCGGTGAGCACGGTCGCCCCGGAGTCCCGCACGGTCGCGGTGGCATGGCCCCACCACGTCACTTCCACCGGCACGAGGGCTCCTCTCGCTCGGGGGAGCGGCGGGTACCCGTCCCGGTCACGCCGCACCCCTTCGAGCGTATGTCTCCTTCGCCGTGGACCGCACGAAGGTGACGCCACTGTGAAAAAGTGGAGGAAGTCGTGTGCTCCGCTCGGGTCACATGCGGCGGGACTGCCCGCGATCCGTGCGCGGCCCACGACGCGACGACGAGGAGGAACCGGCGTGCGACTCCTGCCTCCGTGGCGCGGAATGGGCGCCGCCGCCCTGCGCGTCCTCGCCGTGTGGGCGGCGGGCACCCTCACGATGCTCGTCCTCGCTGCGGGGCTGCCCGACTTCAGCCTCCAGCAGCCCGGCGGCGACAGCGCCACCCGCACCGCCGTCACCGCGGCGCTCGGCGCAGGCGTGTTCGGTGTGCTCAGCGCGCTGGTGTGGCCGGTGCTGGTGCGCGCACTGCTGCTGGTGCCCGCTCTGGTCCTGGGCACCCTCGTGTTCTTCCTCAACGGCTCGCTCCTGTGGCTCGCGCTGATCCTGATCCCCGAGCGGGGAGACGCCGATCCGCGGACGGCGGTTGTCGTCGCTGCCGCGATGTCCGCGGCCTCCTCCGCGACCAGCGGATTCCTCGCGGTGCGCGACGACGGCGCGTACCGTCGCCGCCTCGCCCGCCTCGCCGACCGGAGGCGCCGCCGCGAGGGAGCCCGCGCTCCCGGAACCCCGGGCATCGTCTTCCTGCAACTCGACGGAGTGGGGCACGACGTGCTCCGGGAGGCGACGACCGGGCCCGAACCGCTCATGCCGACGGTCGCCGCGCTCCGCCGCACCACCCACCGGCTCACCGCCTGGCACACGGACTGGTCCAGCCAGACCGGCGCCAGCCAACTGGGCATCCTCCACGGCAGCAACCACGATGTGCCCGCGTTCCGCTGGTACGAGAAGGAGCGGTGCGAGGTGATGGTGAGCAACCGGCCCAGCGCCGCCGCCGAGCTCCAGCGCCGCGCCGCGGACCGCACCGGCGATCCGGGACTCCTGGCCTCCGACGGCGCGAGCCGCGGCAACCTGTTCGCCGGCGGCGCCCGCCAGCTCGCCCTGGTGCTCTCCGTCACCGCCCGCCGCGGCCGCGACACCCGGTCCCGCGCCGGATACTTCGCGTACTTCTCCGACCCGACCAACGCCACCCGCACCGCGCTGTCGTTCGTCGCGGAGGTCTGCCGCGAGGTGTACCAGTCGCTCCGGTCGAGGTTCCGCGGCGACAGCCCCCGCGTCGGCCGCGGCGGCCTCTACCCGTTCCTCCGCGCCTTCGCCACCGTCGTGCAGCGCGACGTCGTGGTCGCCGCCGTGATGGGCGACATCCTCAACGGCCGCGCCGCCGTCTACGCCGACCTCGTCGCGTACGACGAAGTGGCGCACCACAGCGGGCCCCGCGGCAACGACACCCGGCAGGTACTCCAGCGCCTGGACCGCGCCGTCGCGCTCATCGCCCAGGTCGCCGACCACGCACCGCGCCCGTACCGGCTGGTGCTGCTCTCCGATCATGGGCAGAGCGCCGGCGAGCCGTTCCGCAGCGCCTACGGGCTCACCCTGGAGGACCTCGTGCGGGCCGGGTGCGGCCTGCCCGTCTCCCGCAGGGCGCGGGCCACCCGCAGCGGGGCCGAGGCCCGCGCCGCGGCCCGCGCCGCACTGGGGCGTCCCGAGGACGGGCGCCACCCGGTGTCCGAGGAGGACGTGCCGCAAGCAGCGGGTCCGGTCATCCTCGCCTCCGGCAACCTGGGACTCGTCTCCTTCCCCGACGTGCCCGGGCGCATGACGCGGGAACAGATCGAGGAACGCCACCCGGCGCTGCTGCGCGCCCTGGCCGACCACCCCGGCATCGGTTTCCTGCTGGTCCACAGTGCGGAGCACGGTTCGGTGGTTCTCGGCAGGGGCGGCGGCGAACACCGGCTGCGGACGGGGGAGATCGTCGGAGGGGACCCGCTCGCCCCGTTCGGGCCGCATGCTCCGGAGATCGTGCTGCGTGCCTCCGGGTTCCCGCACTGCGCGGACATCATGGTGAACTCCGCCGCCGACCCGGACACCGGCCGGGTGCACGCCTTCGAGGAGCAGGTGGGGTCGCACGGCGGTCTCGGCGGCGAACAGAGCCGTCCGTTCCTGCTCTCCCCGCTGGTGCTCTCCGCCCCGTCGGGCTCGCGCGAACTCGTCGGCGCGGAGCGGGTGCACCGGGTCCTGCGCCGGTGGCTGCGCGAGGTCCGCGCCACCGGTGCGCAGCGTGCCGTCGCCGTCTCCCGGCGGGCCCCGCGACCCGCACGGGACGCCGCGGCGCCTCCCGCACACCGCTGACGGGCCGTGGCAGGCTGGGAGCCGACCCTGCCGCACATCGAAGGGAAGGCGCCCCCATGGCACCCGAACCCCTGTCCCCGCAGCAGCTCGACGAGGCACTGGCCGAACTTCCCGGCTGGCAGGCGGACGGGGACCACCTCTCCCGGACCTACTCGCTGCCGCGGCACACGGCGGTCGCGGCCATGGCCGTGCACGTCGCCACCCTCCAGGACGAGCTGAACCACCACTCGGAGATGACGCTGGGCTACCGCAGCCTCGGCATCACGATGAACACGCACAGCGTCGGCGGGCGGATCACCGAGCTCGACACGACGCTGGCCCGCCGGATCGCGGGGATCGCGGCGGGCCACGGGGCGACCTGATCCGGGCCGGCCGTTCACCGTCGGCCCGGACCGGGTGCCGTCACTTCTGCGGCATCAGCACCGAGTCGACGATGTAGACCGTCGCGTTGGCCGTCTGCACGTTGCCGCACACGACGTTCGAGTCGTCGTTCACGGTGTAGTCCTCACCGGAGCCGGAGACGGTGACCTCGCTCTTGGCGAGGGTCTTGTAGCTGCCGTCCTCCAGGTCCGAGGGGGCCAGACGCTCGCCCACCACGTGGTAGGTGAGGACCTCGGTCAGCTTCTCCTTGTCGGCCAGCAGCGCGTTGAGGTCCTTCTCCGGCACCTTCTCGAAGGCGGAGTTGGCCGGCGCGAACACCGTGATGTCCTCGGCATTGTTGAGGGTGTCGACCAGGCCGGCCTTCTTCACCGCCGTCACCAGCGTGGACAGCGCCGGGTTGTTGGAGGCGGCCGTCGCGACCGGGTCCTCCGCCATGCCGTCGAAGCTGCCCGGGCCGTCCTTCGGCACCGACTGGCAGGCCGCGCCGAAGGGCTCCGACGCCATCGCGTCGTCGCTCTCCTGCATGTCGTCCTGCTGGTTCTCCTTCTTCTCCTGCGAGGAGGACGAGGAGGAGCCGGATCCGCTGTCACCGTTGTCGCTGCCGCAGGCGGTGACGGTCAGCGGCAGGACGGCGGCGGCAACGGCGGCGATGGCGGCGCGGCGCATGCGGGTGGCGTTCATGTTCGGTACTCCTTGTTTCGTTACGTACTGGCAGGTGCCGGAGAATTCGGTCCGCGGGGCCGCACGGATTGCGTGCGGCGGGGAAGCGGCGGGGACGGCGAGGAGCCGGCCGCCGTCAGCTCACATCGACCACCACCGAGTGCCAGCCGGTCGCGCCGTCCGGGACGGTGTCCGCGCGCTCGGCGGTCTGCGTGACGCCGTCGCCGTCGGTGGCGCGCACCTCGAGCGTGTGGGAGCCCTTGGTGGCGGGCCACTCCCACACCCACTGCCGCCAGGTGTCCTCCGTGGCCTCGGCCCCGAGCCGGGCCTCCTGCCACGGGCCGCCGTCGACCCGCACCTCCACACGGCGGATGCCGCGGTGCTGAGCCCAGGCGACACCGGCGACGGGGATCGTCGTCCCCGCCTCGACCGAGCCGAAAGGCTTCGGTGTGTCGATGCGGGACTCCGTCTTGATCGGCGCCTGCCGGGCCCAGTTCCGGCGCACCCAGTAGGCGTCGTACGCGTCGAACGTGGTGAGTTCGATGTCCTCGATCCACTTGCAGGCGGAGACGTAGCCGTACAGGCCGGGCACCACCATGCGGACGGGGAAACCGTGGTCGAACGGCAGCGGCTGCCCGTTCATACCAACCGCCAGCATCGCGTCCCGGCCGTCCATCACGGCCTCCACCGGAGTGCCGATGGTCATGCCGTCCACCGAACGCGAGACCAACTGGTCCGCGGGCCCGCCCTCGGACGGCGGACGGACTCCGGCCTCCCGCAGGAGCGACACCAGGGGAACGCCGATCCAGCGGGCGTTGCCGACGTAGCCGCCGCCGACCGGATTGGACACGCACGTCAGCGTGATGTCGCGCTCCACCAGGTCCCGCCGCAGCAGGTCCCGGTAGGTGAACTCCACCGGTTCCGCCACGCCCCGGCCGTGCAGCCGCAGGCGCCACTGCGTGGCGTCCACCTTGGGCACCACCAGGGCGGTGTCCACCCGGTAGAAGTCCCCGTTGGGCGTGGTGAAACGACTCAGGCCGGGCACGTCGGGACCCGCCCCGGCCGGGATCGGTGCGGCCGGATCCGCCGGCCCCGGAAGCCGCACGGCCCGGCGCGAGGCCGACGCCCCCGACCCGCCGGACAGCTCCAGCCCGACGGCGCCCGCACCGGCCGACGCGACCGCCGCCGTCGCCGCGGCGACGACGAAGCCGCGCCGATCGAAGCCCTGCTGCGCCGCCCCGGTGGGCCGCATCACGGAGGGCTGCTCACCGGCGTCCGCCGCCTCCGCCCCGGACAGGGCGGAAGGCTGCGGGGCCGAACCGAGCCGGCCCGCGAGCACGTACAGCACTCCCGCGCCCGCAACGGCGCCCAGAACAGACGGCAGCGCATCCGCTGCCGTCGCTCCGACGCGACTCAGCGCGGCGACCGTCCCGACCGCACCGAACACCAGCACCCCCGCCGAAGCGGGCCGCCGGTGCCGCAGCGCCAGCACCCCGAGCACCAGCGCGAAGAGCGCCAGCAGCGCAAGGGTGCCGATCTCCAGCACCAGCTTGTTGTTGGAGCGGAAGGTGTCCACCGCGAACTGGGTGACCGACGGCGGCGCGAGCTCGATGACCGCGTCGCCCACCGCGTTCAGCGGGGCCGCCTCCGGGCGGACGGGTACGGCGACGAGCTGCGCCACGGCCAATGCGGTGAAGCCGGCCAACAGGCCGCTCACCGCACCCAGCACGGGGCGGAGTGTCCGCGTCGCTTCTCGATCTTGGCTCACGTCGGCAATTCGGTCCGGCCCCACGGGCGGATTGGTCCGACGCCGAAAAAACTCCGGGGAAATCTTCATGCCCACACATTCGTGCGGGCGACCAATCCGCTCCAAGGCCGGCATCGAATGCATCCGTGAATGGTTCGATCGACGAACCAACGGTGAGGGCAACGATCCTCACCGTGACGGAAGGAGCAAGATGCCGGAGCGACGGCTGCGGACGGCCGTGATCGGCAGCGGCGTGGCGGGACTCACCGCCGCCTACGTGCTGCACAAGGAGCACGAGGTGACGCTGTACGAGGCCGACGACCGGGTCGGCGGTCACGCCCACACCCACGAACTCGCCGACAGCGACGGACGCGTGCACCACGTGGACTCCGGCTTCATCGTGCACAACCGGCGCACCTACCCCCACCTGCTGCGGCTCTTCGCCGAACTGGACGTCCCCACCCAGGAGTCCGAGATGAGCATGTCGGTGCGCTGCGAAGGGTGCGGCCTGGAGTACGCCGGCGCCCGCGGCCTCCGCGGCGTCCTCGCGCAGCCGCGGAACCTGCTCGACCCGTCCTACCTGCGCATGCTCGCCGAGATCCGGCGTTTCCACCGCAGCGCGGCCGCGCTGCTCTCGCGCGAGGAGCCCGCCGAACAGGAGCACACCCGGCAGACGCTCGGGGAGTTCCTCACCGAAGGCCGGTTCTCCAGGTACTTCGTCACCCATTTCATGACCCCGGTGGTCTCCGCCGTCTGGTCCTGCGCCCCCGGAACCGCCCTCCGCTACCCCGCCCGCTACCTGTTCCGCTTCCTCGCCCACCACGGCATGCTGTCGGTCACCGGATCACCCGTGTGGCGCACCGTGACCGGAGGGTCCCGCTCCTACGTCGAACGCGTCGTCAAACAACTCGGCGCCGTGCACACCGGCACACCCGTGCGGGCCGTGCACCGCCACCCCGACGGCGTCGCGCTCACCGCAGAGGACGGCACCACCGCCCGCTACGACAAGATCGTGATCGCCACCCACCCCGACCAGGCGCTGCGCCTCCTCGGCGACCCGACCGAGGACGAACACTCCGTCCTCGGAGCTTTCCGCTACTCCCGCAACGAGACGCTCCTGCACACCGACACCGCGCTGCTGCCCCGCAGCAGCGGCGCCCGCGCCTCCTGGAACTACCTCATGCCGTCCTGCCGCACCCCCGCCGACCGGGTACAGGTCAGCTACCACATGAACCGCCTGCAGCGTCTCGACGCCGCCGACGACTACGTCGTCACCCTCGGCGCCGAGGACCGCGTCGACCCCGGCCGCGTCCTCGCCCGCATGGTCTACGAACACCCCGTCTACACGCCCGAGTCGGTCACCGCGCAGGACCGGCTCCCCGAACTCTCCGGACCCGTCACCGCCTACGCCGGGGCCTACCACGGCTGGGGCTTCCACGAGGACGGCTGCCGTTCGGGGGTGGAGGCCGCACTCGCCCTGGGGGTGCGGTGGTGACCGCCCCCACCGCGCCCGCGCTGTACCCCTGCACTGTCCGGCACACCCGCACCCGGCCCTTCCGGTACGCGTTCCGGCACCGCACCTACCTGTGGCTCGTCGACCTCGACCACCTGCCGCGGCTCCCGCGCCCGCTGCGGCCCCTGGCCCGCTTCGACGCCCGCGACCACTTCGCCGGCACCGCTGCGGACCTGCGCACCGGCCTGCACCGCTTCCTGTCCGGCCAGGGCATCACGCCGCCCACCGGACGCGTCGTGATGCTCGCGCACGCCCGCGTCCTCGGGCACGTGTTCAACCCCCTCACCCTCTACTGGTGCCACGACGAGGACGACACCCTCGTCCTCGTCGTCGCCGAGGTGCACAACACCTACGGCGAACGGCACGCCTACGTCCTCGCCCCCGACGCACGAGGTGCGGCACGCGTCCGCAAGGAGTTCCACGTCTCGCCGTTCTTCCCCGTCGACGGCGCCTACCGCATGCGGCTCCCCGAACCGGACGACGCCCTCGACCTGACCGTCCAGCTGGAACGCGACGGCCGGCGCCCGTTCACCGCCACCGTGCGCGGCCGCCGCCGGGACGCCCGTCCCGCGACACTGCTGCGCGCAGCCATCCGCCACCGCTGGTCCACCGCGGCCGTCTCCGCCGCCATCCGGATGCACGGCATCCTGCTCTACCTGCGCGGACTGCCGGTGCAACCCCGTCCCCGACACCGTCCCCAGGAGGGCGTGAAGTGAGTGTGTCCACCGTTACCCCGAGCTCCGCCGTCGACCCGCAGCGATGGCCCGACGTCGCCGAACCGCCGCGCGCCTCCCGCGCCCGCACCGCGTTCGCCACCCGGCTCGTGCGCCACGCCCTCGCCCGCCTGCCGCTGCGCGCCACCTTCCCCGACGGCTCGTCCCTCGGCCTCGGCGGCCCGCAGCTCGAGATCCACGACCCCTGGGCCTTCCACGCCCGCATAGGCCGCAGCGGACTCGTCGGCTTCGGCGAGTCCTACATGGCAGGGGAGTGGTCCGCTCCCGACCTGGTCGCCGTCCTCAGCGTCCTCGCGGGCGAAGTACGCACCCTCGTACCCTCGGGCCTCCAGCGGATGCGCCGCCTGTGGGCACTGCGGCAGCCCGGTGAACAGCGCAACACCCTGAAGGGCTCCAAGGAGAACATCCACCGCCACTACGACCTGTCCAACGCTCTCTTCGCGCTGTTCCTCGACGAGACGATGAGTTACTCCTCCGGCGTGTTCCAAGGGTTCCCTGCCCAACGGCCCCAGCTGGCCGCCGCCCAGCGCCGCAAGATCGACAGACTGCTCGACCTCGCCGGCGTCGGCGCCGGCACGCGACTGCTGGAGATCGGCACGGGCTGGGGCGAACTCGCTCTCCGCGCCGCGGAACGCGGCGCGCTCGTCGACTCCGTCACGCTCTCCCGCGAGCAGCAGCAACTCGCCCGGCAGCGCATACGGGACGCCGGCCACGAAGGCCGCGTCGAGGTCCGGCTCAGCGACTACCGCGAGGTCGAGGGCACCTACGACGCCATCGTGAGCGTCGAGATGATCGAAGCGGTCGGCGTCGAGTTCTGGCCGACCTTCTTCACCACCCTCGACGACCGGCTCGAGAACGGCGGCCGCATCGCCCTGCAGGCCATCACCATGCCGCACGACCGCATGCTCGCCACCCGGCGCACCTTCACCTGGATCCAGAAGTACATCTTCCCCGGCGGCATGCTCCCGTCGGTGGAAGCCATTGCCGACATCACCGCTGACCGCACCGACCTGCGCCTCGACCGCTCCGACTGCTTCGGGCCCCACTACGCGGAGACGCTGCGCCTCTGGCGCGAACGCTTCTCCGAGCGGGCCGACGAGGTCGCCGCCCTGGACTTCGACGAGACGTTCCGGCGCATGTGGACCTTCTACCTCGCCTACTCCGAGGCGGGTTTCCGCTCCGGATACCTGGACGTACGGCAACTCCTGCTCACCAAGGGCGACGCACCGCAGCACACGACGACCGAGGAGGACGCGGCGTGAAGACCACCGGACAGGCCGCACCCCTGCTGAACGACCTGGCCACCGACCTGCTCGGCGGCCCCCTGCCGGTACGCCTCCGCGCCTGGGACGGCAGCCTCGCCGGCCCCGAGGACGCACCCGTCGTCCACCTGCGTACCCGCCGCGCGCTGCGCCGCCTACTGTGGCAGCCCGACGAACTGGGCCTCGCCCAGGCCTATATCGGCGGTGACCTGGAGATCGAGGGAGACCTCGACGACGCGCTGCGCACCCTGTGGCAGGCCGCACGCGACACCGGTATCCGCCCACCCCGCGTCGGGCTCGCCGACCGGGGGCGTGCCGCGGCCGTACTCCTCAAACTGGGCGCCGTGGGGCCGCGCCCGCCGGAGCCCTCCGCGCCCTCGGCCCGGCTCGGCGGGAAACTGCACAGCCGCAACCGCGACCGGGCGGCGATCAGCCACCACTACGACCTGTCCAACGAGTTCTACGAACGGCTGCTCGACACGTCCATGGCCTACTCGTGCGGCGTGTGGACCCGCCCCGACGATGCCGGCTACGACCTCGCCGACGCGCAGTACGACAAGCTGGAGATCATCTGCCGCAAGCTGGGTGTCGGCCCCGGATCCCGCATGCTCGACATCGGCTGCGGCTGGGGCTCGCTCACCCTCCACGCCGCCGAGGTCCACCGGACACGCGTCACCGCCGTCACCCTCGCCCGCCGGCAGGCCGAGTTCGTCCGCGCCCGCGTGGCGGAACGCGGACTGGAGGACCTGGTCGAGGTCCGGCTGTGCGACTACCGCGACATCGAAGGCGGCGGCTACGACGCCGTCTCCACCATCGAAATGGGCGAGCACGTCGGCGACGCCGAGTACCCGGCCTTCGCCGGCATCCTGCACCGCATGCTCCGCCCCGGCGGCCGCGCCCTCGTCCAGCAGATGTCCCGCGGCGCCAACGCCCCCGGCGGCGGGGCGTTCATCGAGTCCTACATCGCCCCCGACATGCACATGCGCCCCCTCGGCGACACCCTGTCCCTGCTGGAGGGCGCCGGGTTGGAGGTGCGCCACACCGAGTCCCTCCGGGAGCACTACGTCCGCACCATCCGCGCCTGGCACGAGACGCTGGAGAAGAACTGGACGGAGTTCCTGGAACTCGTCGGAGAGCACACCGCCCGCGTCTGGCGGCTCTACCTCGTCGGCGGCGCCCTGGCCTTCGAGGAGGGGCGGATGGGAGTGGACCAACTGCTCGCCGTCCGCCCGGCCGCCAACGGCGCCTCGGAGATGCCCCCGACCACCGGCGCCTGGTACGCGCCGGACGGTCTGAGGTGAGCCGCGCACCATGAACCCGTTTCCCTGGGAAGCCTTCGGCGCCACGCTCGGCGCCTCCGCCGGGGCCGCGCTCGCCGTCCTCCTGGCCACGTTCGCACTGGCCCTCGTCAAGGGCGTCCACCGGATCGTCGACGTGGCCTGGGGCGTCGCGTTCGCCGCGGTCGCGGCGACCGTCTGCGGCGTGTCCGCGGCCACCGGAGAGGAGGGCGACGGCACGCGCAGGCTGCTGCTGACGGCACTCACCGCGGTGTGGGGTCTGCGGCTGGCCGTGCACATCGCCCGCCGCGGCGCCGGCCACGGCGAGGACCCGCGGTACGCCAAGATGCTCGCCAAGGCGCGCGGAAACCCCTCGTTGTACGCGCTGCGCATGGTCTACCTGCTGCAGGCCGCCCTGGTCTGGCTGGTGTCCCTGCCGGTGCAGGCCGGCCAGTACACGGCGGCCGGGTCGCGGACCCTGATGGCCCTCGGTGTGCTGCTGTGGGCCGTCGGCCTCACCTTCGAAGCCGTCGGGGACCAGCAGCTGCACCGCTTCAAGTCCGACCCGGCCAACAAGGGCAGGGTCATGGACCGCGGACTGTGGAGCTGGACGCGGCACCCGAACTATTTCGGGGACTTCTGCGTCTGGTGGGGCCTGTACCTGGTGGCCGCCGGCGACTGGACGGTCGCGGCCCTCGGCGTCGTCAGCCCCCTGGTGATGAGCTACCTCCTCATCCGGGGCAGTGGAAAGCGGCTGCTGGAACGCCACATGGCCGACCGGCCCGGATACCGGGAGTACACCGCCCGCACCAGCGGGTTCTTCCCCCGCCCTCCCCGGCGCTAGACGCCGCCGGAGCCCCGCCGCGCCACGAACAGCGGCGGGGCTCCCGTCGGCGCCGGCACGGCCCGCACCGCCCCCGACTGTCGGTGGGAGGTGGCACAGTGCGGGGCATGGATGAAGAGGTGCGGCTGCGGGACGTCGAGCCGGCCGATCTGGAGGTCTTCCTCGCGCACGAGCACGATCCGGAGGCCGTGCGCCGCTCCCGCTTCCCGCCTCGGGAGCGGGAGGCCTTCCTGGCCCACTGGCACACCAGGGTCCTCGGCGATCCCACGGTGTTCGTGCAGGCGGTCACGGTCGGCGGGGTCCCCGCGGGCAACCTGGTCGCATGGTGGGAGGGGGACCGGCGCTGCCTCGGCTACTGGCTGGGCCGCCGGTACTGGGGTCGAGGTATCGGCACCCGCGCCCTGACCCTCTTCCTGGCGCGGGAGACCACCCGCCCGCTGTACGCCGATCCGCACGAGGAGAACACCGGCTCGGTGCGGCTGCTGCTCGGGCACGGCTTCCGCCGTGCGGGCACCGTGCGGCACGGAGCGGACACCCACCTGCTGCTGGTCCTCGACGCGGAGCGCTGACGGAGCCGTCCGCCGTCGGCGGAGCCGCAGCACCCGGCGCGACCGGTCAGGAATCGAGAAGCGCGGGAGACGGAGCCGATCCAGAATGAGGGCATGGATATCACCATTCACGCGACTTTCCTCCCGCACAGCGATCCGGAGGAGTCCCTGGCGTTCTACCGCGACACCCTCGGCTTCGAGGTCCGCACCGACGTGGGGCAGGGCACGATGCGCTGGATCACGGTCGGCCCCGCCGGGCAGCCCGGTACCTCGATCCTGCTCGCGCCACCCGCTGCCGACCCCGGCGTCACCGAGGAGGAGCGCCGCACCCTCACCGGGATGATGGCCAAGGGCACCTACGGCTGGATCATGCTCGCCACTCCCGACCTCGACGGCACCTTCGAGAAGGTGCAGGCCGGCAACGCCGAGGTCGTCCAGGAACCGACCGAGCAGCCGTACGGAATCCGCGACTGCGCCTTCCGCGACCCGGCGGGCAACATGGTGCGCATCCAGGAACTCCGCTGACTCCGCAGCTCCCTCCCCGCGCACCGAGCCGCGCCGATGCCGAGGCGCAGCGGCTGAGCGACCTCGCCCGGCTGCGCCGCGTCCGTGACCGCATGGACCGCGAGTACGCGCAGCCGCTCGATGTCGAAGCCCTCGCCCACGGCGTCCACATGTCCGCCGGACATCTCAGCCGCCGGTTCCGCCTGGCGTACGGAGAGTCGCCGTACGCCTATCTGATGACCCGCCGCATCGAGCGCGCGAAGGCCCTGCTGCGGTGCAGCGACCTCAGCGTCACCGACATCTGCTTCACGGTGGGCTGCTCTTCGCTGGGCACGTTCAGCACCCGTTTCACCGAGCTGGTCGGCGAGTCCCCCAGCTCCTACCGGCGCAGCGCGGCGGGAGGAGCCGGGGGCATCCCGCCGTGCGTCGCGAAGCAGGTCACACGACCCGTCAGAAAGTAGGAAGGGGCAACCGGGCAGTCTTCCCGCGTGACGGACGTGCCATCCGTCACCCCTTCCGCCCCGCGGGGCCGACGACTCCCCCGGAGAGGTCGTCGGCCCCGTCACTGCCGCCTCGAGGGTCCCGCGCTCCACGGCGCGGGGCACTCCCCTCCGTCAGGCGGGCAGGTTCATCAGCGCCAGCGGCTTCGACGTGGGTTGCGGCGAACCGCCCGCCGGCTCCAGCGTGATCCCCATCGCCGACGCATCGCCGACCGGGCCGTCCATCAGTACCGAACTGCCCTGCGACGCGCCGTCGAGCAGTCCGGCCGGACGCATGGCGCCGTTCTCGCTGAACCACAACTGGTAGACCTTGCCGCGCGGAGCCTCGGGCAGACCGGACGCGACGAAAGCGGCCCGGTCCTCACCCCGCGACACGACGACCGAGGCGTGTCCGCCGCCCGGCAGTTCCCCGACGGTGACCTTCGCGTCCGGCGCCGCCAGCAGCTGCGCCATCGTCGCGCCGCGCTGCTCCGCCCGATCGGCCCGCTGCTGCGCGTCCTGGGCGATCTGGTACTGCCACACCGCGACGCCACCGAGCGCCGCTGCCGCGGCCAGCGAGGCGGCCAGGGCGAGGCGCGGCAGAGAGCGTGCGACACCGCCCGTACGGCCGGAGCGCCGCACGCGGGACACCTGCGGCGGCTCCTGCCGCGTGTTGGCGATCTCCGAGAACACCGTCTCGCGCAGCGAGGGCGGCGGTGTCACCGAGGCGGCCAGCCCCAGCTTGGAGGCGGTCGCCGTCAGCTCCTTCACCTCCTGGGCGCAGGCCGAGCATTCGTCGAGATGGCGCTCGAACTCCTCGCGCTCTCCTTCCGGCAGCGCGTGCACGCTGTAGGCGCCCGTCAATGTGTGCAGGTCCGCGGTAGTCATGCGTTCACCCCCAGGCAGTCGCGCAGTCGGATCAACCCGTCCCGCAGGCGGGTCTTGACGGTCCCGAGCGGCAGAGACAGCAGCTCGGCGACCTCGCGGTAGGTCAGACCGCGGTAGTAGGCCAAGGTCATCGACTGGTGCTGGACCTCGGTCAGGCCGCGCATGCAGCGGCGCACCTGTTCCCGTTCGAGCCGTGCCTCGACCTGTTCGGTGACCTCGTCGTAGGCCGGTGTGCGGTCCAGCAGGGCGGCCCGCTGCTCGCGGTCGCTGGACGCCTGCGCGGACCGCACGCGGTCGACGGCCCGACGGTGGGCCAGCGTCATCACCCAGGACATGGCGCTGCCACGGTCCTGCTGGTAGCGGGCGGCGCAGCGCCACACCTCCACCAGGACCTCCTGGGCGACCTCCTCGGACTGCGCCGGGTCCCGGAGGATGCTCCTCACCAGCCCCAGCACGGGCCCGGCCACGCACTCGTAGACGCGCGCGAACGCCTCCTGGTCGCCGCGGGCCACGTGCCCCAGCAGTTCGGAGAGATCGGGGCCGGGATCCTGCGGTGTTCCGGCCAGTTCCATGTGTTGCCTCATCGACGCCCGCTTTCCGGCCGGGCCGGACGAGGCGGTCGGGACGGGTCGGCAGCTCGCATGTGATCCTCCGGTCGGTGGCGGTCGCGGGACCGCCGGGTGCAGCACGGTGACGTAAGAGTATTCGGCGCTGCCACCCGCGTCGGATTGGTCGCGTACGTGTACACGTCACTCGTACGGCGCAGCGGGGGGGGGGGGGGGGGGGGGGGGGGGGGGGGGGGGGGGGGGGGGGGGGGGGGGGGGGGGGGGGGGGGGGGGGGGGGGCGGGGCGGGGGGGGGGGGGG
>NZ_JBJZOM010000021.1:0-70350 GCF_047200695.1 Streptomyces callyspongiae | reverse complement strand
CCCCCCCCCCCCCGCCCGGGGGGGGGGGGGGGGGGGGGGGGGCCCGGGGGGGGGCCCCCCCCCCCCCCCACGCCGAGGAGGTGTCGGGCCAGCGACTGACCGGGCTGTTCGACACCTGGCTGTTCACGCCCTCCAAGCCGGCGGTCGGCCCGAACGGCGAACGCGGCGCAGCAGCCGAGGCCTCCTCGCCCCGGGCGGAGCGCGGGGCCGAAGAGACGCTGCCGGTCGAACCGCCGTCCTGGCGGAAGATCCAGCGTTCCCACGAGGGCGGTCACGGCCGTTCCGCGGCGCGGTCCTCGGACGGCTGATCCGTCACGCGGCGTACGTGCCCGCGCGGTGCTCCGCGCGGGCACGGCGCGCTGCGGGGAAGTAGCGCAGCCGCTCGGGGAGCACCGCCGCCACGCCGCGCACCAGGAGTCCGAACCGGCGGAGCCGCCGTTCCTGCCGCGGACTCCAGGGCAGCGCCAGGGCGTCCCTGGCCTCCGGGGGCATCAGTCCGAGAGTGACGAACCTGCGCAGCCGCAGGAAGGGCGGCCGCAGCACCGGCCACAGCGCCCGCAGCAGCGTCCGCACCACCCGGGGACCGGCCTCGGGCGGAGGCACCGGCGCGGTGACGGAGAGGAGTTCGCGCAGTACGGGAGTGGGCTCCACCCGTTCGGCCAGCATGCGCCGGTAGTAGGGCCGGAAGGCGTCGACGGACCGGGGCATGTCGGCGTCCCGGATCCCCAGCACCCGCCCGACCTGGAGCCACTCGGCATACAGCCGGTGCTCCCGCGCGGAAGTGAGCGGTCGGCCGAGGTAGCGCTGTCCGTGCCGCATGACGGGGAAGCCGGTCGCATGCACCCAGGCATAGGTCTCCGGATCGAGCGCACGGTAGGGGTTGCCGTGGGTGTCGGTGCCGCGGATGTGCGCGTGCCGCGCCCGCAGGCGCCGGCCCTCCTCCCGGGCCCGGTCGCCGCCGTAGACCCACAGCAGCAGGCTCGTCAGCGACCGCTCTGCCCGGCCCCAGGGGTCCGTGCGGAACACGGAGTGATCGGCGACGCCCGCACCGACGGCCGGGTGGGCGACCTGGAGGGCGAGCGCCGCGGGCAGCGTGAGGAGGGTGCGGAAATCGCCCACGATCTCCCACAGCTCACCGCCCGGCGGCGGTGGCCCGGGGGCCGGGCCCACCGTAGCGGCAGGAGGGGGCGTCGCTGAGTCCCGGTGCACGCCTCCATGGTGCCTGCTCGTCCGGGTGTCTGCATGCTTTTACAGCGTTGCTGAGACAGTCATACTGTTCCGTGACAGGGACGAGGGCGGACTGTTGGACGGGAGAGGCGTCGGTGATGGAGGAATACCCGCGGAGTCCGGGCGCGGCACCGGCCACGGCGTCCCCGACCGACTGGCTGACCGTCGACGAGCTTGCGGCCCGCGCGGGAGTCACCGTGCGGACCGTCCGGTTCTACAGCACCAAGGGCCTGCTGCCACCCCCGGTCATCGGGCCGCGCCGGGTCGGCCGGTACGGACCGGACCACCTCTCGCGGCTCGCGCTCATCGAGGAGTTGCAGGCCCAGGGCATGACACTGTCCGCGATCGAGCGCTATCTCGAGCAGCTGCCCGAGGACATCAGCCCGCACGAACTGGCTCTCCACCGGGCGATGGTGGCGTCGTGGATGCCGGAGACGGTCGAGGAGGCCCCCCGGGAGCAGCTGGAGAGCCGTGCGGGCCGGGAACTGACCGAGGAGGACCTGAGCCGGCTGGAGGCGCTGGGGGTTCTGGAACGGACCGGGGATCCCGCGGTGCTCCTCGTGGACCCAGGAACGATCCACCTCGGCCTCCGGCTGCTCGACGTACCCATCTCGCCGCGGGCGATCCTGGCCGCGCGGGACGTGATGCTCGAGCACACCCGTGCCGCCGCGCGGGAGCTGAGCACGCTGTTCCGTGACGAGGTGTGGCAGCCCCGCCCCGACGGCGGCACGGATCCCGAGCAGCTCGCGCGGATGAAGTCGCTGTCGGCGACCATGCAGCCGATGGTGGTGCAGGCGCTGGTGACCGCGTTCCAGCGGTCGATGAAGGAGGAGCTGCGTAGGGTGTTCCCCGCCGCGGAACCGGCCCGGGGGGCCGTGTCCCGCCCTCCGGGGACCGGCGGGCGGGACACGGGGTGACCTGTTCGGGCGAGGTCAGCCGACCCGGTCGGCGAAGGTCTCCCCCCGTTCCGCCTTCTCGGCCAGCAGCTTCGGCACGGCGAACCGCTCACCGTGCCGGGCCTCCAGTTCGCGGGCCCGCGCCACGAATCCCGGCAGGCCTCCCGCGTACTGGTTGATGTACTGCACCACGCCACCGGTCCACGGCGGGAAGCCGATGCCCATGATGGAGCCGATGTTGGCGTCGGCGACGGAGGTCAGGACGCCTTCCTCGAAGAGCCGGACGGTGTCCAGGGCCTCAACGAACAGCATGCGTTCCTGGAGTTCGACCAGGTCGACGTCGCTGCCCTCCCGTTCCCCCGCGCCGAAGTGCTCGCGCAGGCCCGGCCAGAGGCGGGTGCGCGCACCGCTCTCGTCGTAGTCGTAGAAGCCGCCGCCGCCGCTGCGTCCGGTGCGTCCGAACTCGTCCACCATGCGATCGATGACGGCGTCCGCGGGGTGGTCGGACAGGGACCTTCCCTCCGCCTCGAGGGCCCTGCGGGTCTCGCGCCGGATCCGGCGCGGAAGGGTGAGGGTGAGTTCGTCCATCAGGGACAGCACCTTGGCGGGGTATCCGGCCTGCGCCGCGGCCTGCTCGACGGTGGCGGCGCCGATGCCCTCGGCAAGCATCGCCACGCCCTCGGTGATGAAGTGGCCGATGACCCGCGAGGTGAAGAACCCGCGGGAGTCGTTGACGACGATGGGCGTCTTGTCGATCTGCCGCACCAGGTCGAACGCGCGGGCCAGGGCCGTCTCCCCGGTCCGGGTGCCGTTGACGATCTCCACCAGCGGCATCCTGTCGACCGGTGAGAAGAAGTGCAGGCCGACGAAGTCCTCCTGCCGCCCCACCCCTTCGGCCAGCGAGCTGATGGGAAGGGTGGAGGTGTTGGAGCAGAGCAGCGCGTCGGGGGCGACGACGTCCTCGATCTCCTGGAACACCTTGTGCTTCAGCGCCGGGTCCTCGAAGACGGCCTCGATCACGGCGTCGCAGCCGGCCAGGTCCGCCGGCTCGGCGGTGGGGGTGATGCGGGCGAGCAGCGCGTCCCGTCGCTCCCGCGTGGTGCGGCCGCGGGAGAGCGCCTTGTCCTGGAGCTTCTCCGAGTAGGCCTTGCCCTTCTCTGCCGCCTCCTGCGAGACGTCCTTGAGGACGACCTCGATACCGGCCTTCGCGCAGGAGTAGGCGATACCGGCGCCCATCATGCCGGCGCCGAGCACGGCGACCCTGCGGACCGTGCGTTCCTCGACGCCCTGCGGGCGACTGCGGCCGGCATTGACCGCCTGGAGGTCGAAGAAGAAGGCCTGGGTCATGTTCTTCGCGATCTGCCCGGTGACGAGCTCCACGAAGTAGCGGGCCTCGATGACCTGCGCGGTCTCGAAGTCGACCTGGGCGCCCTCGACCGCGGCGGCGAGAATGTTGCGCTGCGCGGGGTAGGGGGCGCCCGCGGTCTCCTTCCGCAGGTTCGCGGGGAAGGCGGGGAGGTTCGCGGCGAACTTGGGATGGGCGGGAGTACCGCCGGGAATCCTGTGGCCGGGTTCGTCCCAGGGCTGGCGCGAGGTGGGGTGAGCGTCGATGAAGGCGCGGGCGGACGCCAGCATCTCCTCCTCGGTGCCGACCACCTCGTGCACCAGGCCGACGTCCCGTGCCCCGGCCGGGCGGTGCTGCTGTCCCTGGAGGAGCACGTTCAGCAGCGCGTCGGTGATTCCGAGCAGCCGGACGGTGCGGACCACGCCACCGCCTCCGGGGAGCAGTCCGAGCGTGGATTCGGGGCAGCCGATCTTCGACCCTCTCGTGTCGAGGGCGACACGGTGGTGGCAGGCGAGTGCGATCTCGAGCCCGCCGCCGAGGGCGCTGCCGTTGATCGCCGCGACGACGGGTTTGCCGAGTGTCTCGATGCGGCGCAGGTTCCGTTTGACGGCCATGCCGGTCTCGAAGATGCGCTCGGCGTCCTCGGGGCGCGCCCGGACGAGGTCGCGCAGGTCGCCCCCGGCGAAGAAGGTCTTCTTGGCGGAGGTGACGATCACGCCGCGTACGGAGTCCTTCTCGGCCTCCAGCCGGTCGGCGATCGTGGCGAGCGAGGCCGTGAACGCCTCGTTCATGGTGTTGGCGGACTGGCCGGGATCGTCCAGGACGAGCGTCACGACACCGGTGTCGTCCTGTTCCCAGCGGATGGTCTGAGCGACGTCAGGCATGCGGGGTGTTCTCCGAGGTGTGGGTGGGTCCGGGTGCGGGCCGTTCGGGCTCCGACGGAGCGGCCGGGGCGGGACGGGGCGTCAGAGCCGTTCGACGACGGTCGCCGTGCCCATGCCGCCGCCGACGCAGAGCGTGGCGAGTCCGTAGCGCTGGTCGCGTCGTTCGAGCTCGTCGACCAGGGTCCCGAGGATCATCGCGCCGGTGGCGCCCAGCGGGTGGCCCATCGCGATCGCACCGCCGTTGACGTTGACCCGGTCCAGCGACAGGCCCATGTCCCGCACGAACCGCAGGACGACGGCGGCGAAGGCCTCGTTGATCTCGACGAGGTCGATGTCGTCGATGGTGAGTCCGGCCTTCGCCAGTGCCTTCCGCGAAGCGGGCGCCGGGCCGGTCAGCATCACCGTCGGATCGGCGCCGGAGACGGCAGCCGAGACGATGCGGGCCCGGGGCCGGAGCCCGTACCGCTCCCCCACTTCCCGGTTGCCGACTGCGACGAGCGCCGAACCGTCGACGATGCCCGAGGAGTTGCCGGCGTGGTGCACGTGGTCGATGGCCTCGACCCAGTGGTACTTCTGGAGCGCGACCGCGTCGAACCCGCCCTGGTCCCCGATCGTGGCGAAGGAGGGCTTGAGGCCCGCCAGCGTGTCGGCGGTGGTGCCGGGCCTGATGTGCTCGTCCCGGTCGAGGACGACCAGGCCGTTCCGGTCGGTGACCGGGATGATCGAGTTCTCGAACCGGCCCTCCTTCCAGGCGTCGACGGCCCGCTCCTGCGAGAGTGCCGCGAACTCGTCGACGTCTCGCCGGCTGAACCCCTCCAGGGTGGCGATGAGGTCCGCCCCGACGCCCTGGGGCACGAAACCGGTCTCGTAACTGGTCATGGGGTCCATCGCCCAGGCGCCGCCGTCGGTGCCCAGCGGCACGCGCGACATGGACTCCACGCCTCCCGCGAGGATCAGGTCCTCCCACCCGGACCGCACCTTGGCGGCCGCGAGGTTGACGGCCTCCAGTCCCGAGGCGCAGAAGCGGTTCTCCTGCACTCCGGCGACGGTGTCCGGGAGGCCGGCCGCCAGGGCGGCGATCTTCGCGATGTCGGACCCCTGGTCCCCGATGGGGCCGACGACTCCGAGAACGATGTCGTCGATCGCGGCCGGGTCCAGGTCGGGGTTGCGGCGCCGCAGTTCGTGGATGAGGCCGACGACGAGGTCGATGGGTTTGGTGCCGTGCAGGGCGCCGTTCGCCTTGCCGCGGCCGCGCGGGGTGCGGATCGCGTCGTAGACGTACGCTTCGGTGCTCAAGGTCAGCAGCCTTTCGTGGTGCTTCCGTAAGGTCCGGGAAGGGATTCAGTCCAGGAGGGAGCGGCCGATGATCTCCTTCATGATCTCGGTGGTGCCTCCGTAGATGGTCTGGACGCGCGCATCGGTGTACGCCCGCGCGATGGGGTATTCGCTCATGTAGCCGTAGCCGCCGTGCAACTGGAGGCAGCGGTCGGTGACGCGTTTCTGCAGTTCGGTGGCCCACCACTTGGCCATCGAGGCGTGTGCCGCGTCCAGGGCGCCCTCGGTGTGGTCCGCGATGCACCGGTCGAGGAAGGCTCGTGTCACAGCGCACTCCGTCGCCATCTCCGCGATCTCGAACCGCACGTGCTGCAGCTTCGCCAGCGGTCGCCCGAACGCCTGCCGCTCCGTCACGTACTGCCTGGTCAGGTCGAGTACGTGCTCGGCGGCCGCGGCGGCGGACACCGCGATGGTCATGCGTTCCTGGGCCAGGTTGGTCATCAGGTGCAGGAAGGCACCGTTCTCCTCGCCGAGCAGGTTCGCCTTGGGCACCTTCACGTCCCTGAAGAAGAGCTCGGCGGTGTCCTGCGACTTCTGACCGACCTTCTCGAGGTTGCGGCCACGCTCGAATCCCTCCGCGCCCCGCTCGACGACGAGCAGGCTCAGGCCCTTCGATCCGCCCTCGGGGGTGGTCTTCGCGACGACGATCACGAGGTCGGCCAGGATGCCGTTGGAGATGAAGGTCTTTGCGCCGTTCAGGAGCCAGTGGTCGCCGCGATCCTCGGCGGCGGTGCGGATGCCCTGCAGGTCGGACCCGGCACCGGGTTCCGTCATGGCGATGGCGCTGATCGTCTCGCCGCTGCAGAAGCCCGGGAGCCAGCGCCGTTTCTGCTCCTCGGTGGCGAGCGAGGTCAGATAGGGGCCTATCACGTCGTTGTGCAGGCCGATGGCGAGTCCGGGCGCGGCGGCCCGGGCGAACTCCTCGGCCAGGACGGCGGCGTACCGGAAGTCCGGCTCCCCGCCGCCGCCGTACTCCTCCGGTACGGCGATGCCGAGGAGTCCCTGCCGCCCGGCCGCGCGCCACGCGTCCCTCGGGACGATGCCGTCCCGTTCCCACTGGGCGTAGCGGGGCTCCACCTCCTTGGCGAGGAAGGTGCGCACGGTCCGCCGGAACGCCTCGTGGTCGGGACCGAAGAGGTGTCGCTGCATCAGGGGGTCGCTTCCTTGTCGAGGGCCAGGAGGTCCGGGAGCTCCCAGTCCCGGGCCACTTCGGCGGTGTGCGCACCCGGCAGGGCGGGCGGGGTGCGCACCGCCCCGGGCGTGGCCGAGAACCGGGGCGCGGGAGCCGGCTGGGTCCGTCCGTCCAGCTCGAGGAACGTCCCGCGGGCGGCGAGGTGCGGATGCCGGGGGGCTTCGGCGAGCGACAGCACGGGCGCGACGCAGGCGTCGGAGCCGTCGAACACCTCGGTCCACTCGTCCCTGGTGCGGAGGCGGAAGCGGGCGGCGATGCGTTCCCGCAGCGCGGTCCAGTTCGCCGGGTCGTCCCGGGACGGCAGGGTGGTGTCCTCGCCGAGGCCGAGCAGCCGGAGGAACTCCTCGTAGAACGAGGGTTCGAGGGCGCCGACCGCCATGTGGCCCCCGTCGGCCGTGTCGTAGGTGTCGTAGAACGGCGCGCCGCCGTCCAGCAGGTTGACTCCGCGCCGGTCCTGCCAGGCTCCGGCCGCGAGCATGCCGTGGATCATGGACGTCAGGTGGCTCGCGCCGTCCACGACGGCGGCATCGACGACCTGCCCGGTGCCGCCGGGAGAGCGGGCGTGGTGCAGGGCCGCGAGCAGACCGACCACGAGGTAGAGCGATCCGCCGGCGTAGTCCCCCAGCAGGTTCGCCGGGGCGTACGGCGGACCTCCCGCCGGGCCCGCGAGCCCGAGGGCTCCGGAGACGGCGATGTACCCGAGGTCGTGCCCGGCGCGAGACGCGAGAGGCCCCTGCTGTCCCCAGCCGGTCATGCGTCCGTAGACGAGCCGGGGGTTGCGGGCCCGGCAGGCGTCGGGCCCGATGCCGAGGCGTTCGGTGACACCGGGCCGGTTCCCCTCGATGAGGATGTCGGCGCGTTCGACGAGGGCGAGCGCGGCCTGAAGACCGTCGTGCGTCTTCAGGTCCAGGACGACGGAGCGCTTGTTGCGGTTCGTCAGATCCTGCGCCGGGTCGATGCCCAGGGCGCTCCCTCCCGGACGGTCGACGCGGACGACGTCCGCCCCCAGGTCCGCGAGGAGCATGGCGGCGAACGGCCCGGGGCCGATCCCGACCAGTTCCACCACGCGGACCCCCTGGAGCGGGCCGCGTCCGTCCGCGGGCCCCGTCGCGTCGTGCTCCGCAGCCATCGAGCCCCCAGCCCGTCCGCGACCCGCGCGGCACCCGAGTCGGTCACTTGTGTGACACCAGTGATGTCACACCAGTGATGCTAAGCACCCGCTCGGTACCGCACAAGCCCCGCAGACACGACGAAAGGCGGGCCGCCCGAAGGCGGCCCGCCAGGGATCGTTCACGTGGAACGGATCAGAAGACGTCCACACCGTAGGCGTTCAGGGCCTCGGTGACGGGCTGGAAGAACGTGGTCCCGCCCGAGGAGCAGTTGCCGCTGCCGCCCGAGGTGAGGCCGAGGGCGGTGCTGCCGGCGAACAGAGCGCCGCCGCTGTCACCGGGCTCGGCGCAGACGTTGGTCTGGATCATGCCGTAGACGATGCCGTCGGCGCCGTAGTTCACCGTGGCGTTCAGACCGGTGACGGTGCCGCCGTGCACACCGGTGGTGCTGCCGCTGCGCTGGACGGACTGGCCGACGTAGGCGCTGCCGGCGGAGGTGATGTCCTGGTAGCCGCCGTTGTAGAGGTAGACACGGCCGTCCGCGGCACTCGGGTTGGAGTGCTGGATGAGGCCGTAGTCGTTGCCCGGGAAGCTGCTGCCGACCGTGGTGCCTATCGACCAGGAGCTGCCGATGTTGGTGCAGTGACCGGCGGTGACGGCGTACTTGGTGCCGCTGCTGTCCTGCACGTTGAAGCCGAGGGAGCAGCGGGCGCCACCGGTGGTGATGGCCTCGCCGCCGGCGATCAGCTTGCTGAACGTGCCCTCGGTGCGGTTGATCTCGAGCGCGGAGTCGGTCTTGACCGACTTCTTGATCTTCGCGATCTCCGCCTTGCTCACCGTCTCGTCGATCGTGACGACGACCTTGCCGGACTCGGCGTCGGTGTACCAGGCGGTACCGCCGATGTCCGCCTTCTCGACGGCGTTGTCCACCGCCGCCAGCTGGGCCTTGGTGGCCTGCGGGCCCTCAGCCGCCTCGGCGGCCGTCGCGGTGGGTGTGACGAGCGCGCCGACGGCCAGAAGTCCGGCGGCCACTGCCATGAAGCGCGCACGCCCTGCGAGTCTGCTGCTCACGGAATTCCTCCGATATGTGGGGGTACGGCCGTTGGGGGCGGCCGTGACCGCCGCAAGATTTGACATGCTTGCGCCAGCCGGTCCCCACCTTCACGTGATCCAGGTCTCGCTGACAAGGCATCGTTCCGGCCACCTCAGAATCGCCGGAGGATCCGTCCGTTTCCGGCGCAGGTGGGTCACATGCGCACCCTGCGGGGCCCATCCACGGCCGGTCGGCCCGTCGGGACGGGAGCAGCCGGGGCCGACACAAGGGTGCCGGTCGGAGCACCCCGGAGCGTCGAGGGAAGGACGCGGGGCCGTCGCACGGGCCGCCGGTCCGGAGCCGCGTCCGACATGCTGTTCCTGGACTCCCGAATGGCCGAGAACGGCCGTTTCGGAGCGAGCGTGGCCGGGACCGGGAAGCGCGCCTCTCAGAAGAGGATCAGCACCACGAAGAGCAGGCAGACGATGATGTTGATCAGCCAGCTGTGCGTACGCGCCCAGTCGCGGTAGCGCGGCAGGGCCTCGGTGTGGCGGCGTGCCAGGACGCGGGTCGCGAGCGGAACCGCCGCGACCGCGAGAGTCAGAGCCACGAACGGCAGCGCCTCGGCGAAGGACGAACCGCTCTGCTCCAGGTGGATCCCGACCGTCAGCATGATCATGATGTCGGACGGCATCAGCAGGATGACGAGCAGTCCGAGCGTGAGCGCGTCCCGAGGACTCGCCGTCATGAGTCGGTCCAGCCATCGCGGCGGCCTCGCCGTCTCGCGGGTCCGCCAGTTGTGCACGGCTGCCAGCAGGAGCAGGGCGACGAGCAGGTACTGGACGATCCGGCCGACGGAGCCGTTGTCGGAGGAGTTTCCCAGATCCACCGCACCGCCGAGCAGGCTCGCGAGGCCCAGTGCGGCCGCGGTCCCGGCCAACGTGGCGGCGAGGACGCCGGCCAGGAAGGCAAGGGACACGGCGATCGCCTTCTCCGAGGCCGCCAGAATGATCGCGGAGAGGATCTGCGGCCCCATCATCATGGTGATCGCGAGCGGCAGCACGGAGAGTCCGTCCACGATGCTCCTCCCTGTGAGGGGCGGGGAGGTCAGTGCAGGATCTTCTCCTTGGCTGCCGCGAACTCCTCGTCGGAGAGGTCGCCGCGCCTCCTGAGCTCCGCGAGCTCGGCCAACGTGTCCGCCTCGGACCCTCCCGTGCCGAGGGTCCGGCGCAGATAGGTGTTCATGGCCTCGGTCTGCGCCTCGGCATGGCGCTGTTCGCGCCGGCCCATGTCGCGGCCGCGGACGATCACGTAGACGAGCACACCGAGGAACGGCACCAGGACCAGCACGACGAGCCAGCCGCCCTTGGCCCAGCCGCTCAGATCGCGGTCGCGGAAGAGGTCCACGATCACCCGGAACAGCAGAATGAGCCACACCACCCAGAGGAAGACCCACATCACGGTCCAGAAGGCCCCGAGAACCGGATAGTCGTACGCCAGCGGGAAGTACGCGTCCGCACCCATGATCTCTCCTCCCTCGGTGGCGTCACCGAACGAGCGTCACGGTGGTCGACCCGCCCTGGCCCGCACGGGTGTCCCGACTTCGCCCTCCCATTATCGCCCGCCCGGGGGACACCGCAATCGAATGCGCCGGCCGCCGCAGGCCACCCTGCCGCGCGCAGTGCGCGGCGGCAGAGCGCGTCGCCGCTGGGGACCGCCGAGGCGGCGGTCCCCTCCTCCGGGGTCTCGGGTGTCGGGCGTCCACCGTGACGGCGGCGGCCGCCCGAGGGTCACCCGCCCAGGCGCGCGATCCGGCCGTCCTCGCCGGAAGCCCAGCAGGCGAAGTCGGCGGTGCAGTCGACGGTGTCGAACGAACCGGTGTCCACGGTGCGCCAGGAGCGCCCGCCGTCGAGCGTGAGGTCGGTTCCGGTCGGCCCGACGGCCAGGGCCGCGTACCGTGCGTGCGGCAGCCACGCGACGCCGGAGCGGTAGGCGGGGACGGGACGGGCGCTGACGGACCAGCTGGTCCCGCCGTCGCGGGTCACCGCGGAAGCTTCGGGGGAACTCTCCCCGAACCGGTAGTCGCCGCCGACGGCGAGGCCGTGGCTGCGGTCGCGGAACGCCAGACCGAAGACACCGCGCGCGGGAGCACCGGCGGGAACGGCCGCGTCGCGAGCCGTCCAGGTGCGGCCGCGGTCCGCGGAATGGTAGATCCGGGCGGTCGCGGCGCCGCCGCTCGCCATCCAGACGTCCTGGGGGCCGTTGCTGACGAGGCACTGTCCGCTGGCCGCGAAGTTGTACTCGTTCTCCTGGGCCGGGGGCATGCCGTCGTTCGGCAGGACCTCCCAGCTGCGGCCGCCGTCGTCGGTCGACAGGATGCGGAACCGACCGTCCACCGGGTCGCTGACGGCCAGTCCGTGCCGGCGGTCGAAGAAGGTCATGCAGTTGTAGAACGCCTCGGGGGTGGTGTTGCGGAACGTCTCCCTCCAGGTGCGGCCGCCGTCGTCGGTACGCAGCACCCGGGCGTCCTCGCCGGAGCCGATCGCGAGAACGACGGCGCTGCGTGCCCCGAAGGCCTCGATGTCGCGGAACTCCAGATCCGCTCCGGGTGAGGCGTCGTGCCAGGTGCGGCCGCCGTCGCGGGTGCGCAGGACCGTTCCGGCGCTCCCGGCGGCCCAGGCCGTGCGGCGGCCGACCGCGTCCAGGCCCCGCAGCCGGGCGTCGCTGCCGGTCTCCTTGAGGGACCAGACCTCGCCCGTTCCGCCTCCGTGGAGGACGGCACCGGTACCTGCAGAACCGTGCGGGCTGTCGGCGGCGGCGGTTCCCGTCCCGAGCAGCGCGATCGTCGCCGCGGCGCAGGCCGCGGCCGCCCCTGCCCGTCTCAGCTTCCCCTTGGCTGTCATGGCCACGGAACCTAGCGGACGCCGCGTGCGGGCGTCACGCCCCGGTGCGGCCCGTTGTGTCATGAGTGTGCGTCAGCTCCGGGGCTCGGGGCTCAGACGCCGGTCCCGGACAGCATGTGCTCGGCGAGAGCGACCGTGGCGAAACCGCAGGCGAGCACCGCCGTAGCCACCCGGGTCCGGCCACGCCGGCTCAGCACGATGGCGATGCCGGAGAGGACGAGGGCCAGCCCGTACCCGGCGACCGTCAGCAGGGACGGCGCGCTGCCGAGTCGGAGGACCAGGGCGAGGGCCACGGCAATCATCACGACGCCGGACACCACAGCCCGGACGCGGCGGGCCTGACGCGGCGTCATGCCGGCCCGAGGAGCTTCCTCGCCGTCCTCCGGAGCCTCTGCGTGCTCCGGGCCCTCCGGAGCCTCCGCGTGCTCCGGGCCTGGCACGGAAGCCGCGGAAGCCGCGGGGTCCGTGCCGGTGCGGGTCACGCCGGGGTCCTCGGCCGTGACCGGCGAGGCTCCTTCCCTCGCGGTGTCGTCGAACCGGTCGTCCCCGTGCGCCGCCATGGCAGATCCTCACCTTCCCCTTCCCCCGGCCACCTGCGGGGGCCGTCTGGAGTCGGGAGGTTACCGGTCGCCGACACCGCACGTGCGACCGCCCCGGCCAGGGCGGACCGGGAACGGTGCGTGCCGGCCGGTACGGCGGGCAGCAGCGTGACCTCGGCAGCCAGGCCGCGCGAGGCGATCACCCGCCGGAGCGAGGCGTGCAGGGTGTCCTCGCCGACGAAGGCCGCGACAGTGGTGGGTGCCTCGGCGCCCGCGCCGCGCTGCCGGTAGCGCACGGAGACCGGTTGGACCGGCACCGCCGCGTCGAGTGCCGCCTGGAAGACCGCGTTGCGGAACGGACCGTCCGATCTGCCACACCAGGTGCTGCCCTCGGGGAACGCCACCACGGTGGAGCCGGAGCGGAGCAGGTCGGCGATGGTCGCCACCGTCCCCGGCAGGGCGCGGAGTTTCTCCCGTTCCACGAAAAGGGTGCCGCCGTAGGTGGCGAGCCGCCCGAGCACCGGGTAGGCGGCGATCTCGGACTTGGCCAGCATCCGCCCCGGGCGCACGGCCGCGACAACCGCCACGTCCAGCCACGAGGTGTGGTTGCCGACCACCAGGGCCGCCCGGCGGAGCGCGCGCCCGCGGGTGCCCCCGACCCGCAGCCGCACCCCGACGGCGCGCAGCAGACCGCGGGTGAGCGTCCGGGCGGCTGCCGGCGCAGCACGCGTACCGCGCACGAACGGGGCAGCCAGGAGTGCGGTCGCCACCACGGCCGCGAGGGCCGTCCAGCGGGCCGCCTTCCGGGCGGGACCGACAGCCGGCGCGTCCGCGGGCAGGCAGGCGCGGACGGTGCAGGGAGAGGCGGGCAGCCAGGCGTGGCCGTCCGGGCGTCCGGCGGTGGTCATGCCGGGACGAGGGAGAGGAAGTGCCGCAGATACCGCGGGCTGGTCCGGCGGATGTCGAGCAGCACGTACAGGTCGGCCACACCGAAGTCGGGGTCGTGCGCAGGAGGGCCGCACACCCAGGCACCGAGGCGGAGGTAGCCGCGCAGCAGCGGGGGCAGTGCGGAGCGGGCCGCCGCCCGGCCCTCCTTCGGCGGCAGCCACGGCAGGTGTGGGCTCACCCGGTACTCCTCCGGTCCGAGGTGTCGTTCCCCCACCGTGCGCCAGACGGAGGCGGCCAGGTGGCCGCCGTCGGCGAGCGGCAGGGAGCAGCAGCCGGCGAGCCAACTGTGCCCGCGGTCGGTGAGGTAGCGGGCTATGCCTGCCCACATCAGTGAGATGACGGCGCCGTCGCGGTGGTCGGGGTGGACGCAGGAACGGCCGACCTCGACCATGTCCGACCGGAGCGGGGCCTGCGCGGTCAGGTCGAATTCGGTCTCGGCGTAGAGCCGTCCGACGATGCGGGCACGCTCCGGGGGCAGCAGGCGATACGTGCCGACGACCTGCCCGGTGTCCTGGTCGCGGACGAGCAGGTGGTCGCAGTGGGAGTCGAAGGAGTCGGTGTCGAGGCCCGGCTCCGGTCCGGTCAGCCGGGCACCGAGCTCGCCGGCGAAGACGTCGTGGCGCAGCCGCTGGGCCGCCCGCACGTCGTCCTCGTCGCGGGCGAGGGAGACGGTGTACCGGGTCGCTGTCGTGGTGGGGGCTTCCGGGGCGTTGAGTGTCATGCCTCGTTGATGACGGACCGGACTGGATTCGGAGTGACTCGCCGGGGGCACCGGGGTGTGGGGGCTCTGAACTCCCCCTACCTGCCCGATCTCCTGCGTGCCGCGCTCGACGGAATGTGCTCCGGCGCGGAGGATCGGTTCCGAAGGCGCTTGCGGCGGCTGTTCGCGGGCCCTCGGTGAACCGGAGACGAACGGAAGGACTCGACGTGGCCACCACACGTACCGCTCACACCGTCTGGACCGGTGCTCTGCAGGAGGGCGAGGGCACCGTGACCTTCGACTCCTCGGGGATCGCCTCGCAGCCGGTCTCCTGGCCGTCGCGCGCCGAGGAGGCGAACGGCCGGACGAGTCCCGAGGAGCTGATCGCGGGCGCCCACTCGAGCTGCTTCAGCATGGCGCTGTCGGCGGCGCTGGGCAAGGCCGGGACGCCGCCGACCCGTCTGACCACGCAGGCGGACGTGACGTTCCAGCCCGGCACGGGCATCACGGGCGTCCACCTGACGGTGGAGGGCGAGGTTCCGGGCATGGACGGGAACGCGTTCCAGGAGGCGGCGGAGGGCGCCAAGAAGAACTGCCCGGTGAGTCAGGCGCTGACGGGCACCGAGATCACCCTGACGGCCAAGCTGCTCTGACTCCGGGGGCGAGCAGGTCGGTGCCGGTCGGGGGCTGCAGTCGAGGAGGTCGTCGTGCCGGAGCTTCCCGAGGTCGAGGCGCTGCGCGGATTTCTCGCCGAGCGGCTGACCGGGCGCGTCGTCGCGCGTGCCGTGCCGCTGGCGGTGAGCGTCCTGAAGACCTACGACCCGCCGCTGGACGCGCTGCAGGGGCGCACCGTCACCGGTGCCGACCGGCACGGGAAGTTCCTCGACCTGGTCGCCGCAGCCGGGACCGGCGGCGACCGGGACTCCGAACCCCTGCATCTCGTGGTGCACCTGGCCCGGGCGGGGTGGCTGCGTTGGCGGGACAGCACGCCGTCCGCGCCTCCCCGCCCCGGCCGGGGACCGCTGGCACTGCGGCTCCTGCTCGCGGACGGTGACGACGGCTTCGACCTCACCGAGGCCGGTACCCGCAAGGGCCTCGCGGTCTACGTGGTGCGGGACCCGCAGGACGTGCCGGGCGTGGCGCGTCTCGGCCCGGACCCGCTCGCGCCGGATTTCACCCCGGAGGTGTTCGCGCGGCTGCTGCGAGGAGAGCGGCGGCGCATCAAGGGTCTGCTGCGCGACCAGGGCGTCGTCGCGGGCATCGGCAACGCCTACTCGGACGAGATCCTGCACGCTGCGGGCATGTCGCCGTTCCGGCTGGCCGCCGAGCTGTCCGAGCGGGACACGGAGCAGCTGTACCGGGCGCTGGTCGAGACGCTCGGGGACGCGGTCGAGCGGTCCCGCGGCCTGGCCGCTGGCGACCTGAAGTCCACCAAGCGGGTCGGGATGAGGGTGCACGGGCGGGCCGGGGAGCCGTGCCCGGTGTGCGGCGACACGGTGCGGGAGGTGTCCTTCAGCGACACGTCGCTGCAGTACTGCCCCACCTGCCAGACGGGTGGGAAGCCGCTGGCCGACCGCCGGACCTCCCGGTTCCTGAAGTAGCCGGTGCGGCGGTGCGGAGCCACCCGTCCGCGCCGTTGTCCCGCGTGGACAGCGCACCTGCCACGGCCGATCCTGGAGGAAGGCCGCCGGCTGGCGGCTGCGGTGGGAACGGAGGCGGTGCCGTGGACTGGTGGCTCTGGGTCGTGCTGATCCTGGTCGTCGTGGCCGTTCTCGCCGGCACGGCCGTGTGGGTGCAGGCACGTCGGCGCGCCGGCGGCGTGATCGCGGCCGGCCGCGGCGGGTCCGGCAGGAGGAGGCGGCGATGAGTCTGCTGCTGGCCGGTGAGCTGACGCAACGCCCGGTCGTCACGCTCGGCGGGGAGGACGTGGCGCAGGTCAAGGACACCGTCTTCGAGGGGCGGGCGGGCCGCGTCGCGGGGTTCACGCTGAGCGGGCGGGGCATGCTGTCCGGACCGAAGCGGAAGAGCCTTCCGTGGTCGGGCGTCCATGCGCTGGGCCCGGACGCGGTGATGATCGGCAGCGAGGACGTCTTCGAGGGGAAGGGCGACGTCGTGGCCCGGGGCGAGGCCCGCGAGGGCGACGTGCTGGGCGCGCGGGTGCTGACCGACGACGGGACGGACCTCGGCGAGGTCGTGGATGTGGTGCTGGACGTGGACGAGCGCGAGGCGCGGGCGGTGGGGTACGAGATCGCCTCGACTCCCGCGCTGGGGCGTCACGAGCGGCGCGTGTACCTGTCGCTGCCGGACACTCTCGCGGTCTCCGGCGAGGCCCTGGTCGTGCCCGCGCTCGCAGCCGAGTTCGTCGCGGAGGACCTGCCGGGGTTCGCCGAGACCGTGCGCGCGTTCCGTGACCGGTTGCGGAAGGAGGGGTCGTGATGCGGCTGACGGAGACGCTGGACCGGAAGGTCGTGGGCGTGGCGGACGCGACGTCGCTGGGAACGGTGTCGGGCTTCGTCGTGCATCCGCAGGAGCCGCGGCTGGCCGCGCTGCGTCTGCGGCGGTCCGGTGGGCGGAGCGCGGTGCTGGAGTGGAGCCGGGTCCGGGCGGTGGGGGCGGACGCGGTCATGGTGCGGCCTGCGGGCGACGAGGACGGCGAGTCGTTGGCCAAGGAGGCCGTGAAGCACGGCGAGGTGCTGGGCAAGCGGGTGCTGACGGAGACGGGCACCGAGATCGGCGAGGTGACGGACGCGGAGTTCGACCCGGAGTCCGGCGCGCTGCTGACCTTCGTGGTGGGCGGCGGTGCCGTGGCGGAGGAGACGGTCGGCGCCCGGCGCATGGTGGGACTGGGGTCGTACGCGCTGGTGCTCCGGGCCGGCTGACGGCGCCACGGTTCAGGAGGTCTGAGCGGCCTCCCGGCTCACCCGCAGCGCCCAGCGGACCAGCGGAACCTGCAACGGGAGGCGCGCCGCAGCCGCGGCGCGCAGCGGTGCGGGGCGGTCGCTCCAGTCCTTGGCCATCTGCACGTTCGCGGGGAAGACAGCCACGAAGAGGGCCGCGGCGGCGCGTGCGCCGTGGCGCCGGGTCCTCGGGTGGGCGACCGCGGCCGCCAGTGCGAGTTCCGCGGCACCGCTGACCAGGGTCCAGGTGCGCGGCGAGCCGGGCAGACCGCGGGGGACGATCGCGTCGAACGGCCGCGGGACGGCGAAATGCGCCGTCCCGGTCGCGGCGAGCAGTCCTGCGAGTCGGGCGGCGGATCGGTCGGGCGCCATGGCGTTCCCGTCTCCCTCGGGGTGCGGCGTGCGTAACGGCGCGACCCTACGGGATGTCCGGACCGGCAACAGGCGGCGTCCGCTCACCACGACGACGATCCCGAACCCGCTCGGGGCGGGTTCGGGATCGTTTCCGATGTCCTGCGACACCACAACGCAGGGGCGGCAGGATTCGAACCTACGACTCGCGGGTTTGGAGTCCGCTGCTCTGACCGGGCTGAGCTACGCCCCTCTGCTGGTGCGTCAGCCTGCCACGCTGTCCTCGCGGTGCGCACGAGGTTTCCGGTGGCGCGCCGCCGAACGACCCGAAGAGCCCAATCCGCGCACCTCGCCGGCTCCGGCCCGTAGTCTGAACTGCAGGGTGGAACACACGTCCTGACGGAGCCACGCAAGGGAGCACCCTCGGCATGTCGCACGCGGCACGACTGACGGCCCACGGTGCCGTCTCCACGTCCCTGGCGCTGTGCAGCGACCGCACCCTGAGCGAGCTCGTGGCCGGCGCGACACCGCTCGGTGCCGGCATCGGCGGGAAGGCGGGGCTGCTGGAAGTCGCCGGCACGCCGGTGTTCGTGAAGCGGCTGCCGCTCACGGACCTGGAACGGGAACCCCGGAACGTCCGGTCGACGGCGAACCTGTTCGGCCTGCCCGCCTTCTGCCAGTACGGCGTCGGCTCCATCGGCAGTCCGGGCTTCGGGGCCTGGAGGGAGCTGGCCGTGCACGTCATGACGACGAACTGGGTGCTCGCGGCGGAGTACCAGGGCTTCCCGCTGATGTACCACTGGAGAGTGCTGCCGGATACGACGCCGCTGCCCGCGGAGCTGGCCGACATCGAACGCGCCGTCGACTACTGGGGCGGCGTACAGTCGATGCGCGGGCGGCTCCGGGCTCTCCGGGAGTCCTCGGCGAGCGTCGCCGTCTTTCTGGAGCACATCCCGCAGAATTTGCACCATTGGCTGGGCACCCGGGTCGCAGCAGGTGACGACGCGGCCGACCGGGCGTGCGTCATGGTGGAGCGGGAACTCGCAGCCGCCACCTCGTTCATGAACAGCCGCGGACTCGTCCACTTCGACGCCCACTTCGAGAACATCCTGACCGACGGACGTCGTCTCTACTTCGCGGACTTCGGCCTCGCCTCCTCCTCGAGGTTCGAGCTGTCCCGGGCCGAGAGCGACTTCCTCGACCGGCATCGGACCTACGACCGGTGCTACACGGCCGCCCATCTGGTCAACTGGCTGGTCACCGCACTGTGCGGCTACCGCAGGGACGACCGGGAGGGCCGCCGCGCACAGGTGCGCGCCTACGCCGAGGGTGAGCGGCCGGCGGGAATTCCCGCGAAGGCCGCAGCGCTCATCTCCCGGCACGCACCGATGGCCGCCGTGATGTCGGAATTCCACCACGGATTCGAGAGCCGGAGCAGGCGCACCCCGTACCCGCTGGAGGAGGTCCACCGGCTCGGCGGTGTGCAACGCTCCTCCGTCCCGTGACGGACGGGCCCCGCACCGGCCGCCTCGATCACCCGGTCCGGGACGGGCCGGGTGATCGAGGCCGAGCCGGCGCAGGCGAAGGTGCCCGCCGGGCCGTGGGTACCCCTCGGTTTCGCGATGCGCCGCCTGCCGCTCACCCTGGTCAGCAGAATGAGTTGGCGACAGCCCCCCGCAGCGGGACCGCGACGGTCGGCCGCCCCGCCACCGACGCCCGCTGCGTCCACCACCACCGAGACAGCCACACCGCACGGAAGGACGCCCGGATGCGCGCAGTACAGGTGACCCGACTGACAGGACCGCAGGACGTGGTCGTCGGAGAGGTTCCCGACCCGGAGCCGGCGGACGGGCAGGTGCTGATCGACGTGCACGCCGCGGGCGTCACCTTTCCCGACGTGCTGCTCAGCCGCGGCCGGTACCAGTTCAAGCCCGACCCGCCGTTCGTCCCGGGATCGGAGGTCGCGGGGACGGTGCGGGCCGCCGCGGAGGGTTCCGGGTTCGCGCCCGGGGACCGGGTGGCCGCCTTCCCGGGCTTCGGCGGCTTCGCCGAGCAGATCGCCGTCGATCCGGCCATGGTGTTCCCGCTCCCTGCCGACGTCCCGTTCGAGGCCGGTGCCGGACTGCCCATGAACTACCTGACGGCCCACTTCGCCCTGGTGCGCCGGGGCAGGCTGCGCGAGGGCGAGACGGTGCTCGTGCACGGTGCCGCGGGCGGTGTCGGCACGGCTGCCGTGCAGATGGCGGCGGCTCTGGGGGCCCGGGTGGTGGCGGTGGTCTCGTCGGGGGCGAAGGAGCGGACTGCGCGGGCGGCCGGGGCCCACGAGACGGTGCCGGCGGACGGCTTCAAGGAGGCGGTCGCCGCACTCACCGGCGGGCGCGGGGTGGACGTGGTGGTGGACCCCGTGGGCGGCGACCGGTTCACGGACTCGCTGCGGAGTCTCGCTCCGGAGGGCCGGCTGCTGGTCATCGGCTTCACCGGCGGGGAGATCCCGACGGTCAAGGTGAACCGGCTCCTGCTGAACAACCTCGACGTGGTCGGTGTCGGCTGGGGGCCCTTCTGGCTGCCGCGGCCCTCCTACCTGAAGGAGCAGTGGGACGCGCTGCTGCCGCACGTGACGGCGGGACGGCTGGCTCCGGTGCTGGGCCCGGTGCTTCCCCTCCACGAGGCGGCGGACGCGCTGGCGCTGCTCGACGAGCGCCGTGCGCAGGGCAAGGTGGTGCTCGCCGTGCGGTGACGGTGCGCCACGGCCGGTCCCGCTCAGCGCCGCCGGCGCCGCAGCCACGACAGGAGTACGGCGAGGCCGATGGCCGCCGCGAGAGCGGCGGCGGCACGCTTGGCCACCGGGAGGCCCGCCTCCCGGAGCAGGTCGAGGGGCTCGTCGTGCCCCGGCTCCGCCGTGACGGCGGCCTGCGGAGTGTCTCCGTCGGGGTGGGCGTGCTCGGTCCGGGACACCGCCAGGTCCGGCGCCGCGAACGGGTGACCGCCGGGAGACGGCGTCGGGCCGGCTGCGGGCGTGGTTCCCGCCGTGGCCGCGGGCGGTGCGGCGGAGGCGGGAGCGGCGGCGGGTTCCGCCAGCTTCCCCGAGAGGCAGTCCGCGAACCGTCCGATCAGCTTGTCCCCGACCTCGCCCATCACACCGCGCCCGAACTGCGCGGGGCGCCCGGTCACCGTCAGATCGGTGTGCACCGTCACCGTCGTCGACGCCGGCCCGCCCGCGGTGTCCTCGGCGAGGGTTCCGGTGACGGTCGCCCGGACGGTTCCCTGGCCGCGGGCCTCCTTGCCCTGTGCGGCGAGCACGATGCGCCGTGCCGCCGCGTCGCGTTCCCGGAACGCGGCGGTGCCCCGGTAGGTGACCGTCATCGGCCCCACCTTGACCTTCACGGAACCGTCGATGGTTTCCCCGTCGAATCCGTTCACCGTCGCTCCCGGCATGCAGGGCGCGACCCGCTCGATGTCGAGGAGCACCCTCCATGCGTCCTCCACCGGCACCGGAACGGTGAACTCGTGTCGCAGCTCCATGTCCCTTCAGCTCCTCACCTCGTGGATGGGTCCGCGGGTCCCCGTCAGCGGCGCGCCGCTGCCCTGCCACCGCAGCGCGACGATCTCGGCCGCGACGGACACGGCCGTCTCCTCGGGGGTGCGTGCGCCCAGGTCCAGGCCGATGGGCGAGCGCAGCCGGGCGAGTTCGGTCTCGCCCAGCCCGGCCTCGCGGAGCCGGTCGAGCCGGTCGCGGTGGGTGCGCCGGCTGCCCATCGCCCCGATGTACGCGGCGGGGGCGCGCAGTGCGACCTCCAGCAGCGGGACGTCGAACTTCGGGTCGTGGGTCAGCACGCAGACCACGGTGCGGTCGTCGGTGGGCGTGCCGGCGAGGTAGCGGTGCGGCCAGTCCACGACGACCTCGACGTCCGGTGGGAAGCGTTTGGGGGTGGCGAAGACGGGACGCGCGTCGCACACCGTCACCCGGTAGCCGAGGAAGACGCCGAGGCGGGCGACGGCGGCGGCGAAGTCGATGGCGCCGAAGACCAGCATCCGGGGCGGCGGGGCGAAGGAGTGGAGGAAGACGGTGACCTCGTCCTTGCGCCGTTCGCCGTCCGCTCCGTAGTGGCGGCGCACGGTGGCGCCCCGGGCGAGTTCGCCGCGCGCGTCGTCGGTGACGGCGGCGTCGAGTCCTTCGGAGCCCAGCGTGCCGGTGACCCGGTCGGGCCGGACGGTGAGCGCGGCGCCGCGTGGGGCCGGGCCGTCGAGCACCGTCGCCACCACGATGGGCCGGTGCTCGGCCACCGACGACGCGACCTCGCCCAGTCCGGGGTCGTCGGCGGGCGACACACGACGGACCAGGAGGGTGATTTCTCCGCCGCAGGTGAGTCCGACGGCGAAGGCGTCCTCGTCGCTGTAGCCGAAGGTCTGCAGGCGTGCTTGCCCGGTCTCCACCACCTCCTGGGCGAGTGCGAAGACGGCGCCCTCGACGCAGCCGCCGGACACGCTGCCCACGACGTCGTCGCCGGGCCCGACGGCCATCGCGGCTCCGGGGCCGCGGGGGGCGCTGCGGCTGACGTCGACCACGGTCGCGAGGCCGAACGGCTCCCCCGCCGCGTACCAGCGGGCCAGTTCGGGGAGGATCTCACGCATCGGCTGCCCCCGTGACGACGTCGGCGAGGTGCTCGAGCGCGGCCAGGCTGTGTCCCTCGACGAAGGTGTCCACGCTCGGCAGCGCGGCGGCCATTCCTGCGGCCACCGGCGCGTAACCGGGTCGTGCCTTGCGGGGGTTGGCCCACACCACCCGGTGCGCGAGCCGGTGCAGGCGACGCATCTGCTCCCCCAGGAGCGCGGGGTCGTCGCGTTCCCAGCCGTCGGAGAGGATCACGACGACGGCGCCGCGGGCCGTGCCGCGGCGGCCCCAGTGGTCGAGGAAGGCGCGCAGCATCGCCCCGAGTCGGGTGCCGCCGCTCCAGTCGGGTACGGCCGCGCCGACGGCCCGCAGTGCGGTGTCCGGGTCGCGGTGGCTCATTTCCCGGGTGACGCGCGTCAGGCGCGTCCCGAGGGTGAACACCTCCGTGTGAGCCCGTCGGGTCCGGTCTCCGTGCGAGGCGGCGTGGGCGAAGCGGAGCAGCGCGTCGGCGTAGGCCGTCATGGAACCGCTGACGTCGATGAGCAGCACCACCCGGCGGGGGACGGCGGCACGTGCGCGGTGGCGCAGTCGTGCGGGTTCGCCGCCTGCCTTCAGCATCTCCCGCACTGTCCGGCGGGGGTCGACGGCGCCGCGCCGGGCGGAGCGGAACCGCGGGGTCCGGCGTTCCTCGCCCGGCAGCGTGAAAGCGGCCAGCAGCCGTCGGACGTCCGCGCGTTCGGCGGCCGTCAGCCCTCCCAGGTCGCGGTGGCGCAGCACTTCGGCGGTGCTCGCCAGGGCGGCGGCCGGGCGGTGTTCGTCCTGTTCCTGCTCCTCGCCGGTCGCGGCGGGCGGGGGGCAGGTGTCGTCGTGGACGCGGAGGCGCTCCGGTGCGGGTGCGGGGCGGGGGCGTACCGGCCGGTCGTTTCCGGGCGTGAAGTAGGCGTCGAAGACGCGGTCGTAGCGTGCGAGGTCGTCGTGGGTGCCGCAGAGGGTGAGGCGGCCGGCCCAGTAGAGGTCCGTCCGCCGTTCCGGGCGCAGTTGTCCGACCGCGGTGAGGTAGGTCTGCACCCGGTCGGGCCCGGCGTCGACACCGGCCGCGCGCAGGGCTCGCGCGAACCCGACGAGGGCGGCGGGCGCGTCGGGGGTGAAGGCCGGTGTCACGGCGCCGCCCCTCCCGGTGCGGAGGCGAGGACGGCCGCGAGGTCGAGGCCGCGGGCCTTGTCGGTGTCCTCCTTGTACTTGAGCACCGATCCGAGCGTGGCGAGGGCCAGGTCGGCGTCAAGAGAGTCGGCGCCGAGAGCGTCCAGGGCTTCGGCCCAGTCGACGGTCTCGGCGACGCCGGGTGGTTTCAGCAGGTCCTGGCGCCGCAGGGTCTGCACGGCGGTGGTGACCTGGGTGGCGAGGCGTTCGGAGATGCGGGGCAACCGGGTGCGCACGATGGCGAGTTCGCGACGGAAGTCGGGGTGGTCGAACCAGTGGTACAGGCAGCGGCGCTTGAGCGCGTCGTGCACCTCGCGGGTGCGGTTGGAGGTGAGGACGACCACGGGCGGGTTCTCGGCGCGCAGCGTTCCCAGTTCGGGGAGGGTGACGGTGTATTCGGAGAGCAGTTCCAGCAGGAATGCCTCGAACTCGTCGTCGGCGCGGTCGATCTCGTCGACGAGGAGCACGGCGGACGGGGACTCGAGGGCGCGGAGCAGGGGCCGGGCGACGAGGAAGCGCCGGCCGTACAGTTCGTCCTCCAGTTTTCCGGCGTCGGTGGCGCCGACGGCCTCGGCGGCACGCAGGTGGAGGAGCTGGCGGGGGAAGTCCCAGTCGTAGAGGGCCTGGGAGACGTCGATGCCCTCGTAGCACTGGAGGCGGATGAGTTCCGCTCCCAAAACGCGGGCCAGGGCGGGGGCGAGCGAGGTCTTCCCGACGCCCGCGTCGCCCTCGCAGAACAGCGGCCGGTGCAGAGTGAGGGCGAGGTGGCAGGCGACGGCGAGGCCGTCGTCGGCGAGGTATCCCGTGTGCTCCAGGCGCCGGCGGATGTCCTGCGGGCCGGTCGTTCCGTGGCGGGCCGTGTCCGGGTGGGGCCGGTCCTCCTCCGGCCCGGCCCGCGTTCCCGCCGCCGGTGACGGCCTGCCGTCCTGACCGGGCACCGGTTCCCTCACTCCGCTCCGGCGGCGGCGAGCACGGCACGGCGGGTGAGGACGCGCGCCAGGTGCTCCCGGTACCGGGGAGTTGCGCCGAGGTCGGCGGCGGGGCTGGTGTCGTCGGCCGCGAGGTCCGCCGCGCGGGCGACGGCCTCCGGGGTCGCGTCGGCACCGGCCAGCGCGGCCTCGGCTGCTGCGGCGCGCAACGGTGTCTGCCCCATGTTGGTGAGTCCGATCCTGGCTTCGGCGATGTGTCCGTCGTCGCGCCGCACCAGGGCGGCGACGGCGACGACGGCCCAGGCCTGGGCGGAGAGGGTGAACTTCTCGTAGTGGAAGCCCCAGCCGTCGGTCTTGGGCACCCGGATCTCGACGAGGAGTTCGTCGGGGGTGAGCGCCGTCTGCAGGTAGTCGTCGAAGAACTCCCGTGCGGGGACGGTGCGGCGGCCCTGCGGGCCGGCGCAGACCAGTTCCGCGTCGAGGGCGAGGATCACCGACGGCAGGTCGCCCGCGGGATCGGCGTGTGCCAGCGAGCCGCCGAGGGTGCCGCGGTGCCGCACGGCGGGGTCGGCGACGGTGGCGGTGGCCCGGGCGAGGAGTCCGGCGTGACGGCGGACCAGCGGGTCCCAGAGGACGTCGTGGTGGGTCGTCATGGCGCCGATGACCAGGTGGTCGCCGTCGTCGCGGACGCCTCGCAGGTCGGGGACCCGGCACAGGTCGACCATGAGCTCGGGGAACGCGAGGCGCAGGCGCAGCATCGGCAGGAGGCTCTGGCCGCCGGCCAGGATCTTCGCGTCCTCGCCGCCCTCGGCGAGGGTGGTGACGGCCTCGTCGAGGGTTTCGGGCCGTGCGTAGTCGAACGCGGCGGGGATCATGCCGCTCCCTCCTTGCTGCGGGTGCTCTCGCGAGCGGCGGAGACGGCCTGCCAGACGCGTTGCGGTGTGCAGGGCATGTCGATGTCGGTGACGCCGAGCGGGCGCAGCGCGTCCACGACGGCGTTGACCACGGCGGGGGTGGAGGCGATGGTGCCGGCCTCGCCGACGCCCTTGACGCCGAGCGGGTTGGAGGTTGCCGGAGTCTCGGTGCGGTCGGTGACGAAGTCGGGCAGGTCCGGGGCGGAGGGCACCAGGTAGTCGGCGAGGGTGCCGGAGACCAGGTTGCCGTCCGCGTCGTGGACGGCCTCCTCGTACAGCGCCTGGGCGACGCCCTGGGCGATGCCGCCGTGGACCTGCCCTTCGACGATCATCGGGTTGATCACCTTGCCGACGTCGTCGACGGACACGTAGGAGCGGATGCGGACGCGTCCGGTCTCGGTGTCGACCTCGACGGCGCACAGGTGGGTGCCGTGCGGGTAGGAGAAGTTCTCGGGGTCGAGGACGTGTTCGGCGTTGATGGTGGGTTCCATGCCGTCCGGCAGGTCGTGCGAGGAGAACGCCTCGAACGCGACCTCCTGGATGGTCTTGCGCGCCTCGGGCGAGCCGCGCACCGCGAACACGCCGTCCGTGAACTCGAGATCGTCCTCGCCGGCCTCCAGCAGGTGCGCGGCGACCCTGCGGGCCTTCTCCACGACCTTCTGCGCCGCGTGGTGGACGGCGACACCGCCGACCACGAGGGAGCGGGAGCCGTAGGTGTCCATGCCCTGCGGCGCGACGCGGGTGTCGCCGTGGGCGACTTCCACGTCGTCGAAGGGCACGCCGAGCGCGTCGGCGGCGATCTGCGCCCACGAGGTGACGTGTCCCTGGCCGTGCGGGCTGGTGCCCGTGATCACCTCGACCTTGCCGGTGGGCAGCATCCGGATGGAGGCCGCCTCCCAGCCGCCCGCGGCGTACCGCAGGTCGCGCAGCACGCGGCTGGGGGCCAGGCCGCACATCTCGGTGTAGGTGGAGACGCCGATGCCGAGCCGGACGGGGTCGCCGCGTTCGGTGCGGGCGCGCTGCTCGGCGCGCAGGTCGTGGTAGCCGAAGAGGCCGAGGGCCTTCTCGGTGGCGGCCTCGTAGTCGCCGCTGTCGTAGGTGAGTCCGGCGATGCTCGTGTAGGGGAACTCCTCGCGTCCGATCCAGTTGCGGCGGCGCAGCTCGATCGGGTCGACGCCGATCTCGGCGGCGAGTTCGTCCATCATCCGTTCGATGGCGAAGGTGGCCTCGGGGCGTCCGGCGCCGCGGTAGGCGTCGGTGGGGGTCTTGGTGGTGAACACGCCGGTGCACCGGAAGGAGTAGGCATCCATCTTGTAGATCGCCGGGTACATGAAGGCGCCGAGGAGCGGAATGCCCGGGGTGACGAGCATCAGGTAGGCACCCATGTCGGCCATCAGGTCGACCTTGAGTCCGAGGAGCGTGCCGTCGGAGGTGGCGGCGAGCTGGACGTCCTGGATCTGGTCGCGTCCGTGGTGGGTCGCCTGGTAGCCCTCGGACCGGGACTCCGTCCACTTCACCGGGCGTCCCAGGCGCCGTGCGACGGCGAGCGCCAGCGCCTCCTCCCCGTACACCTGGAGTTTCGACCCGAATCCGCCACCGACGTCCGGTGCGACCACCCGCAGCTTGTGCTCGGGGACGCCGGTGACGGTCGCGAGCATGACCCGCAGGATGTGCGGCACCTGCGTCGCCGAGTAGACGGTGTACTCACCGGACGCGGAGAGCGGGGTGACCACCACGGCACGGGGCTCCATGGCGTTCGGGATGAGCCGCTGCTGCCGGAAGCGCCGGGTGACGACGATGTCGGCGCGCTCGCGCACGGCCTCCCAGTCGCCCGTCGCCAGCGGCCACGAGTAGCAGCGGTTGGTGCCCTTGGCCGCGTGCACGAGCGGCGCGTCCTCGGCGAGCGCGGCCTCCATGTCGAGGACCGGGTCCAGCGGAGTGTAGTCGACCTCCACGGCCTCCAGCGCGTCTGCTGCCTCGTAGCGGTCGCGGGCGATGATCACGGCGACGGGGTCGCCGACGTGCCGCACCTCGTCGACGGCGAGCGGCGGGTGGTCGGGGTGCACCATGTCCTCGGTGACCGGCCACGCGCACGGCAGGGACCCCATGTCGTCGGCCAGGTCGCGGCCGCTGAACGCGGCCACCACACCGGGCATGCGCAGCGCGGGCGCGACGTCGATGCGGTCGATGCGGGCGTGCGCCATGGGGCTGCGCAGCAGCGTCATGTACAGCATGCCGGGGAGGGCGATGTTGTCGGTCCAGGTCGTCTGTCCGGTGACGAGCCGGGCGTCCTCGCGGCGGACGCGGGCGCGGCCGACCTCGCGGTCGTCGGCGGGGCTCTGCTGGATGGTCATACGGCCGCCCTCCTTCCGCGGGTGTCGCTCCGGTCGGCCGTCGCGGGAGTGTCGGCGGCTGCCACGTCGCGGGAGGCTCCGTCCTCGGGCGTCGGGGCCTCGCGTCGGCGCCGGAGCTCTCCGGCCGCGGCCAGCACGGCGCGGACGATGTTCTGGTAGCCGGTGCAGCGGCACAGGTTCCCTTCGAGGGCCTCACGCACTTCGGCCGGTGTCGGGTCGGGGTTCTCGGCCAGCAGGTCCCGGGCAGCCATGATCATTCCGGGGGTGCAGTAGCCGCACTGCAGGGCGTGCTGCTGGTGGAAAGCCTTCTGCAGAGGGTGCTGTTCACCGCCGGACTCCAGGCCCTGCACGGTCGTCACCGTGGAGCCGTCGGTCTGCACGGCCAGCATCGAACAGCTCTTGACGCTCTCGCCGTCGACGTCGACGGTGCAGGTCCCGCAGTTGCCCGTGTCGCAGCCGATCGGGGTTCCGGTGAGTCCGAGCCGGTCGCGCAGGTAGTGCACCAGGAGCAGCCGCGGCTCGACCTCGTCCTCGTACGTGGTTCCGTCCACCTTCACCGAGATGTGGCTCATGAGCCCTCCTGGGGGCGCGCGAAGGTCCGCCGTGTCGCGGCTTCCGCGAGTTCTGCCGGATTGATGGTGATATGCGTCACTCACTGTAGAACCGACTCGCGGCCCGCGCGACCGAGCGGCGCCCGGCCCTCGGCCGGCCGGGGGTGCGTCGCCCCGTCCGCCTCACCGGCTCCGGTGTCCGGAACCGGTCGGGAGCAGCCAGTTCACCGTTCGGCTCACGTCGGAGGAGGAGACGATGCCGACGAGGCGGCCGTCGTCGACCACCAGCACCCGGTGCTCCGCTCCGGGCTCCATACGCGGCAGCAGATCCGCCAGCGGCTCCTGCGGACCCACGACCGTCACGCGGGACAGCGGCAGCATCACGTCCTGCACCCTGGTCTCCTCCCGCAGCGGTGGGCGCACCGCCCTGGCGGCGTCCAGAGTGACCAGTCCCGCCGGCGCTCCGTCGTCCCCGACCGCGGGAAACCCGGAGTGCCGGTAGCGGTACCGGTCGCCCGCCAGGAATCCGGCGATACTCAGCACGGTCGGCACCGTCACCGGTTCGGGGGTCATCGCGTCGCGCACCGCCACGCCGGTGAGCGCCTCGCGCAGCTGCGCCTGCCGGCCCTCGGCGGTGGCGGCGGCGAGGAGGAACCAGCCGACCAGCGCCATCCAGAGGCCGCCGAAGCCGGCACCGGTCGCGAACAGCACGAGTCCGAAGGCCACGAGCAGCCATCCGAACGTGCGGCCCGCAGCCGTGGCGCCCGCGGTCGCCCGGAGCCGGTCGCCGGTGCGCCACCAGAGGAAGGCGCGCAGCAGCCGTCCGCCGTCCAGGGGCGCCGCCGGGACGGAGTTGAAGACGGCCAGCAGGATGTTGATCGCGGCGAGCCACACGACCACCTCGACGACCATGCCTCCTGCGGACGCGAGGGAGAGCAGCCAGGCGCATCCTGCGAAGAAGCCGCCGAGCAGCAGGCTGACGAGCGGGCCGACACCGGCGATGCGCAGTTCCGCACCCGGCCCGGCGGCCTCGGAGCGGAGTTTGGCGGCGCCCCCCAGCAGCCACAGCACGATGTCGTCGACCTCCACTCCGTTGCGGCGGGCGACGATCGCGTGGGCGAGCTCGTGGGCCAGCAGCGAGAGGAAGAAGACGACGGCGGCCGCGAGCCCTGCCGCCCAGTACTCCACCTCGGGCCGCCCCGGGTGGCTCTCGGGGAACCGGCTCCGGGCCAGCGCGAACGCGATGATGCCGAAGATGACCAGCACGCTCCAGTGGACGCCGACACGGACGCCCGCGATGCGTGCCAGCACGAAGGACGCTCTCACCGTCCCGTCCTCCCTTTCCTGCCGGGCGGCCCGACGGGAGCACCCGGCGGGCCGCCCGTTCCTTCAGTCCCGGCCGGCGGCGCCGGAGCGCGCCTCGGTGCGCCCGGCTGCCGCGGGGGACGCGGTCCGCGGCTCCTCCTGCACCGTCTGCGGCGGGCCGACGGGTTCCAGATCGCCGAGCAGGGAGTGCCAGCGGTCGGCGAGGCGGCGCTCCAGCGTCGGCATCGTGGTGTACTCCAGGTCCTCCAGCGGCAGCCGATGGGGTTCGAACGGGCCGTGGCGGCGCAGGTAGTCCATGGCCGCGTTCGCCTGCCTCCGGGCGTCGTCGAAGGCCGGATCGTCGAACATGTCGCGGTATCCGGTCAGCGTGCCGTGGTGGATCTGGTAGCCGAGGGCGACCACGCGGGGCGGGCCGTCGAACCGGGAGGGGTGGGCGTCCCCCACCGTCACCGGCATGAGCGGCGCGTGGTGCGACCCGCGCATGCAGCCCGCGACGGAGTACGCGAAGGTGAACGGCTCCAGGACCTCGCCGACCGCGGGCAGCCCGGACTGGCAGCGGACGATCATGACGGGGTCGTCCTTGCCCACGTACTTTCCCGCGATCAGGGAGAGCCGCTGGGTACTGGTGGCGGCGGCGACCTCTCCCAGAGCCCGCGAGCGGACGCTGTGGATCACGTAGCGCGCCGGTGCGCCGATGTACATGAGGAGGTCGTACAGATCCTCCGGGCACGCGAAGAGGATCCGCTTCTCCTCGAACAGGTCGTAGACCTCGAAGACGAACCCGCCGTGCATCTTCGCGTCGATGACCAGACCCGCCGTGTTGAACGGGTCTGCGAAGATCTTGAAGAGCGGCAGGTTCCACGCGCCGGGCTCGGTCTTGTCCGCGAGGAAGCACAGGACCGGCTCGGACGGCCGCTCCTCGAAGTCCAGCTCGGCGTAGCCCGGTCCCATGCCGCGCAGGTTGCCGGAGAACGCCTCGGAGAGCAGATCCTGGCCCGCGCCGTACAGGCCGAGGTCCTCGGCCTCCGCGGTGGTGCGCTGGAACACGTCCCAGGCGAACTCGTGGATGAGCTGGGAGTCGGTGCCGTACTGGTGACTCATGATCAGGGACAGGTCGTCACCGCAGGTGGCCACCTGTCCGTCCAGGAGCAGTTCGCCCTCGCACGCCTCGGCGACCGCCCTGCGCGCGGTCTCGATCAGGGAGGGGTGCACCGCGGAGTGCCCCACGTAGCCGCCGGTGTCGGCCTTGATGATGCTCAGGGTCTGCATGGATGTCCGCCTCCGGTTCCGTTCGTTCCGTCCTGTGCTCCTCGCGGCGTTCGCCGGGCGGTGCGAGGAGTCCGGACGGCTCGTTCGGCGACCGGCGGGCGTCCGTGCGGACGGAGAGGACAACCCACTTCTCGCGGGTCCCGATTGCGCGGTGCGCGGATTCTCTCCGCTTCTCCGCGTCTTTCCTGCGTCCTCTCCGCCACTTCCAGTGCACACCGGCGCGGGCGGCGCGGAGAGGGCCGACCGGGCAGGGTGGAGGGCCGTTCGGCCCTCCACCCTGTTCTCCCGCCGTCCCCGCCGGCTACACGGCGGCCTTCTCTCCGTTCGTGTGCGGCGCGAGCAGCACCTTCGTCCAGCCGTCGTCCCGTTCGTCGAAGTGGCGGTAGGCGTCCGCCGCCTCGGCGAGCGGAACGCGATGGGACACCACGAAGCTCGGCTCCGCCCGGCCCGCGATGATCATGTCCCGCAGTTGGCGGTTGTAGGCCTTGACGTTGGCCTGGCCGGTGCCCATCCGCAGGCCCTTCTCGAAGAACCGACCGGTGTCGAACAGCAGTTGCCCCTTCTTCGCCTCCTCGGTGGGGCCACCGGGGTCGGAAGGCACGTACAGACCGACCACACCGAGCGCGCCGGTGGGACGCACCGCCTCGATCAGGCTGTTGAGGACCGTCGCGGGCTGCTCCTCCCCGCTGGGCACGGTCGCTTGGTAGCCCACGGCGTCGATGCCCTTGTCGGTGCCCTCCCCGCGGGTGTGTTCCTTGATCTGCGCCACGGGGTCCGCCGCGCCGTAGTCGACGGGTGTCGCGCCGATGCGTTCCGCCAGCCGCAGCCGGTCCGGCTGCCGGTCGACCACGAACACCCGCGAGGCGCCGCGGAGCATCGCGGAGTAGGCCGCCATCAGACCGACCGGACCGGCCCCGAAGACGCACACCGACTCCCCCGGCGAGACCTGTGCCAGTTCGGTGGCGTGGTAGCCGGTGGGGAAGATATCGGCGAGCAGCGCGAAGTCGTTCTCGTGCTGCTCGCCGGGCGGGAGCGTCAGGCAGTTGAAGTCGGCGAACGGCACCCGCAGGTACTCTGCCTGACCTCCGCGGTACGGGCCCATGGAGACGTAGCCGTACGCGCCGCCGGCGAACCCTTCGTTCACGGTGAGGCAGAAGGCGGTCTTCCCGGCGAGGCAGTTCTTGCAGAATCCGCAGGCCACGTTGAACGGCATCACCACGCGGTCGCCCTTGCGGATGGAGGCGACACCCGAGCCGACCTCCTCGACCACCCCCATGTTCTCGTGCCCGAACACGATGCCCGGCTCGGCGCCGGTGCGGCCCTCGTACATGTGCAGGTCGGATCCGCAGATGCAGGACGTGGTGACCCGCACGATGACGTCGGTGGGTGCTTCGAGCCGCGGCTCCGGGACGTCCTCCACGGTGACGTTGAACGGCTCCTGATACACGACGGCTTTCACGGCGACTCCTCGGTGTCGACGATGTGCGCCCCCGCCGCGGCCGGTGCACCGGCCCGCGACACGCGGCGGAGCAGCAGTTCGACGCACTCCTCCGCGCTGCGGGCGCCGGTACCGGACGTTCCGGACGGGGCCGCGGAGCACCGCCCGGGTACCCCGCACCTCCCGCCCCGTACACCGGATTTCACGACCGATCGACGGGCCCCGGAACCCGCCCTCGGCGCCGCCGCCCCCGAAGGCGGTTCCGCTCCGCCCGGTGCGTCACCTGCCGGGAGGGGCAGGTCCCCGCACCGCGCCGCGGGCCAGGTCGCGGAGCCGCGAGTACGGCACCGCGCGCGCCGTGCGCCCCCAGCGGCCCGTGGTCGTGGTCGCCGCGCACAGGGCATTCAGTGCCGCCTCCTCCACCGTCGCGAGCGCGGCGCGGAACAGCGGGTCGAGGTCGGTGTCCGGCAGCGGCACTCCGGCCGCGGCAGGCCCGGCAGGAGCGGTGTGAGCGGCGGCCCGGCGGGTGCTGAAGGCCAGCGCATAGTCGCCGCTGCCGTGGCCGTAGGAGGCACCGGCCCGCGCCAGACCGAACACGGCGCGGCGGGCGACCCGTTCGAGCTGACGGGCGTCGAGCGGGGCGTCGGTCGCGACAACGATCATGCAGGAGCCGTCGTCCGCGGGCCCCGGCCCCGGCGGCTCCACCTCTGTGCCGCCCACGCGGAGGGTGCCACCGAAGTTGGCCTGCAGGAGCGCACCGAGCGTCGCCGTCCTGCCGGCGCCGAACCGGACCCGGCGGGACGCCGTGCCCATGCCGGCCTTGAATCCGAGCGCGCAGGTGCCGGTGCCGGCTCCCACGCAGCCCTCCGCGACGGGCCCGGTCGACGCCTGCTCGATCGCCGCGAGGACGTGCTCCTCACGGACGGGGCGTGCCCGGATGTCGGAGAGCCAGCCGTCGTTGCACTCGCCCACGACCGGGTTGAAGGACTCGACCTCCCGGTGGGTGGGCTGCGCCAACATCCAGCCCACCACGGCGTCCGCAGCACGGAACGCCGACAGTGTGGAGGTGAGCACCACCGGCGACTCCAGCTGCCCCAGCTCCGCGATCTGCGTGGCGCCCACCAGCTTGCCGTAGCCGTTGCCGGTGAAGAGCCCGGCGGGCAGCCGCCCCGCGGGCGCCGGTCCGATCCCGGAGGGGACGACGGCGGTGACGCCGGTGTGGACGTCGGGCGGCGCGGCGAGGGTGGTGTGGCCGACGGCGACACCGGGCACGTCGGTGAGCGCGTTGTGCCGCCCCGGCTCGCCCGCATCCACCACCAGACCGAGGTCCCGCGCCCGGGGACGGCGCACCGCGGACGTGGGAGGGAGGTTCGCCGACGGTGTGCGCGGCTCGGCCATGACGGCACCCTTCGTCGAGGACGTCGCCCCGCCGCACGACGCGGGTCCGCGTCAGTATCCGCCGCCGCCGTCGGGCTCGACCGACGTGGCCCGCAGGTACGGATCGCCTTCCCGCTGCCCGCCGAGCCGGTCCGCCTGGCGCTCGTCGAGCCGGTCCTGCGCGTCGGAGGCGTGGAACTCCCGCACCGTACCGCGGACCCGCACGTCGTCGCCCTCGTTCGGCACCTGCTCGTTCTTCTTCGTGAGCACCAGCAGCGGCTGGTCGTCCTCGGAGAGCTGGAACGCCGATGTCGAGATCACCTGGGTGACGGTGCCGGTGAGGGTGGTCTTCTCGCCCGTCACGGTGCCCGGTTCGTCGCTGTCGAACGCCGTCCGGATGTCGGCGACGCTGGGCCCGTTCCCGTCGCCGCCCCCACCGCACGCGCACAGTCCGAGCAGTACGGTCACGGCGGCCGCGGCCGCTCCGGTCCGACGCATGGCCGTCTCCTTCCGCGCGGCTGGTCCGGCCGGAACCGGGTGACCTGCGCGGGCGGACGCAAACGACACCCGTGCACCCGCCCCCGGGCGAACCGGACGGTCTCAGCCCAGTACCGCGTGGGTGAAGCACCAGCGCCATGCCTCGCCCGGCTCGTACGAGCGGACGACGGGGTGGCCGGCCTCGGAGAAATGGGCGCTGGCGTGCTGCCTGGGCGAACTGTCGCAGCAGCCGATGTGCCCGCAGTCGAGGCACAGCCTCAGATGCACCCAGTCACGACGCCCTTCCGCAAGGCAGTCGGCGCAGCCGTCCAGCGGCGGCGCCGGGGTCACGCCCTCCGGCGCGTCAGCAAGATCCTGGCAAGCGGCCATGTTTAAACGGTACGACCACCGTGCCGCCCGTGTCGTGAGGAGCCAGTCGTGGAGAGCCTGTCGCTGATCGCGCTGCTGGCCGGAGCGCTCGCGGTGTCGGCGCTCGCGCGGCGCGTCGGTGTCTCCCCGCCGCTGCTGCTGGTGGCCGCCGGTCTCGCGCTGTCGTTCGTCCCCGGCATGCCCGACTACCGCATCCACCCGGAGATCGTGCTGCTGCTCGTACTGCCGCCGCTGCTGTACTCGGCCGCCCTCGACAGCTCCTACCTGCGATTCCGGGACAACCTGCGGCCGATCGGCCTGCTCGCGGTCGGGCTGGTGCTGTTCACCACGCTGGCGGTCGGTGCGGGCGCCTGGTGGCTGGTGCCCGGGCTGCCGTTGGACGCGGCGCTCGTCCTGGGAGCGGTCCTCTCACCGCCGGACGCCGTGGCGGCCACCTCCATCGGGCGGCGGCTCGGACTGCCGCGCCGCCTGATGACGCTGCTGAGCGGCGAGAGCCTGGTCAACGACGCCACGGCGCTCACCGCGTTCCGCGTCGCCGTGGCCTCCGCGGTGGGCGCGGGGTACACGCTGCCGCAGGGCCTGGGCATCTTCGCGGTGGCGTCGCTCGGCGGCGCCGGCATCGGCTGGGCCGTCGGCTGGACGGTGCACCGGGCGCGCCGCCTCCTGCCCGGAAACCTGGCCAGCGCCGCCGGGCTGCTCGTGCCGTTCGGCACGTACCTGGTCGCCGAGGAGGCGCAGTCCTCCGGCGTGCTGGCCGTGGTGACGGCGGGGCTCTACCTGGGGCACCACGCCCCGGAGGTCGGGGCCGCCTCCCGGCTGCAGGACGCGGCCGTGTGGCAGGCGGCGGACACGGTGCTGGAGGCGTTCGTCTTCGCCCTCATCGGACTCCAGGTGCGCGGCATCGTCGTGGAGCTCGACAGCGGGCTGCCGTACATGCTGGCCGTCGGCGCGCTGCTGACCGTCGTGATCGTCGTCGCCCGGTTCGCGTGGATCTTCGCGACGACGTACCTGCCGCGGCGGGTGTCCGCCGGGCTGCGGGCGCGGGGGCCGGCGCCTCCCTGGCAGGAGGCGGCGGTGCTGTCCTGGGCGGGCATGCGCGGGGTGGTGACGCTCGCGGCGGCGTTCGCCGTACCGCGCGCCGTCGACTCCGGGGCGGCCTTCCCGGGGCGCCGGGAGATCATCTTCCTCGCCTTCTTCGTCACGGTGGCCACGCTGCTGCTGCACGGCCTGACGCTGCCGGCGGTCATCCGGCGCCTCGGAGTCGAGGGGCGCGAGGAGTACGCGGACAGGCTGGACGAGGCCCAGGCCCAGCACACGGCCGCCCAGGCTGCACTGGAACGCCTCGACGAACTCGCCGGGGATCTGCCCGCGCACGACTCGGTGCTGGACACCCTGCGGCGCCATGCACGCGCCCGCAGCAACGCCGCCTGGGAGCGCCTGGGGCGGTCCGAACCCGGCGGCGTGGAACGGCCCAGTGTCGTGTACCGGAGGCTGCGGCGCGAGATGCTCTCGGCGGAGCGGGAGGTCTTCGTACGGCTCCGTGACGAACGCCGCATCGACGAGGAGGTCATGCGCCGCGTGATGCGCGAACTCGATCTGGAGGAGATCGCGCTGGAACGCGAGTGACCGAGCCGCCCGATGCCTCCCGCAGCGAATTTCGCGCCTGCGAGGGGGCACGTGATACCCCTGGTGGGACAGTGAGTGACCACCTGGAGTACCCCTTCCGGGAGGCACCGAAGGCCCGCAGGGGAAGGGAGAACGCGATGTCGTCGAAGCGTCGCCGCAAGAAGAAGGCCCGCCGCAAGAACGGCGCCAACCACGGCAGCCGTCCGCAGTCCTGAGGACGGGCCGTCAGGCCGATCGCCGCAGGGGGCGGCGCCGAGCCCGCCGGGGCCCGGCGCCGCCCTTTCGCACGGCCGCAGCAGCCGAGTGGCGCGGGAGCAGCGGAGCAAGGGCGAGCGGCCGCCGGCAGCGCCGGGCGGCGCTTTTTGAACCGCCCCGGGTAGGTCGGAGGCTTTGGAGAAGTCCCGCAGGTGCTCTCCACGGTCGGTGAGCTTCTCCACGTCGCCGTGGATGATCTCCTTCGGGTCCTCCGTCTCGCCCAGTCGGCGTTCCGCGACGTCGGCGCTGAGCGTGTCCGCCGACCACTCGCTCGCGTCCCGGACACCTTCGGCTGCGCCGTCGAGGCCGACCTCCTCGAGACCGTCGGCTGTCTTGTCCCCTACCCATTCGACGCCCTCACCGGCGAGCTCGGCGCCCTTCTCGAAGGCGCCGGTAACGTCATCGAATCCCAGCCCCACCGGTCACTTCTCCCGTCGCCCTGGCCCTGTCCGTCCCCTTGCTCTCCGCCCTGCTCGAGCTCGGCCGGGGCCCGTCCCACTGCCAGTCGGAATCGTCCCACCGTTCCGGGCCCGCGACGTCCTGCCACGGCGAGGTGGAGAAGTCCTCGCCCACCTGCTCCCACTGATCCCCCACCGCCCCCCAGTCCGGCTGCGAATCCTCAAGTCGCTCCCTGCTGACTTGCGGCTTCTTCTTCAACCTGCGCAACTCATCAAGATCAACTTGAAAGCTGGAGCTCGACTTTTCCCCCTCCATGGCTATCTGGATCAGTCAGAACTCAGCGCCTTTCACAGCACGGAACTACCGCTTGGGAGGCGTGAATGTGATCCGGATACCCCACACCAGCACCAGAACGTTGACGACGTGCGTCGCCATGAGCGACGGCCCGTCACCCAGCTCGATGTACTCCATCATGTTCCCGTTGAGCCAGTTGGTGATATGCGCGAGGGCGGCGGCGACACCGGCGAGGAGGAGCAACGTGCCCCCCATCATCCTCCCCTCCGTGTTCCGTGGGCGAGACGAAACCCCGTCCCCTCGCTCTCCCATCGGAGATGTGTCAGGCTTCGGAATGGGCGTGCCGACCTCTGCCGGGTCGCGCTCTGGCCGGAACAACCAGGTTCCTGCCTTCGTGTCGAACTTCTGCCGGTAGAACCCGGATTCCGCTGCGAGGCGCTCCGCTTCTGGTTCCGTCAGGCTGGGATATCTTCCGCGACTGAGTCGCACGCAGCCGCGCCTGTCGATGGGCACCGCACGCAAGTCCTCAGTGAACTTTCTCTTCTGAGTCCCCACCGGAACCTTCCGCCCCCTCACCTCCTCGACCAAGGACAGGGTCAGTGCGATGGCTCCCCATACGCCGAGCACACCGAAGAGCACCCATCCCCAGGTCGGGAGGGGGGCATCGGAATGAGGTGCCGCAAGAGTGACCACGGCTCTCAAAGCACTGCACCGTCGCACTCGTCGCCGACAGGCAGTTGACCGACGGTCATCGCAGTCCGGGTCGGCAGGCTCCCGTCTGTCGACCGGTCGACAGACGTACATGGCACGGTCACGTGTGATCCCCCGTTGACGACTCGCGATGGCGACCGCCGACTCGACTGGCGAGCCGGTCGGCGGCTTCATTCAGCGCAGCTCATCGCACACACCGACTACCCGGCAAGGGCCGAGGCCAGGCACCGCAGGGCTGGACGTTCCAGAATGCTCGCACGATACTCAGCCCCTCATCACGCCACCGGTACACAGAGCGGCATTGCAGCCGAGGAGACCCCGCGCTTCCCCTGATCCGGAGAGCCGACCACGACTCACGCGGCCTGACCCGACCCACGGCGCAGGGCGCGTCCGACGAAGATGCCGAGTCCAGGTTGAGACCACGCCTGGCCGTCTCCTCGAACTCCACGTCGAGAACTTCCGGCCGCGCCTCACCAGTTCCGGAGGGCGGCGCGGAGATCGCGAGAACCGCCCCGCTGACCGTGGTGCCCCCCTCGTCGGCCTGTCGAGTCTCGCACAGAGGGCGTCCGTACAGCCACAGGTGGTAGTGACCAGGGGGTCGCGGAGCCAGAATTTCGGTGCGACCAACGACCAGATCACCTCGCCCGAGTGCCAGGCCATGATCTTCACCTCCACCAGGCGCGGTGCCCGTCTCGCCAGGCGGCTCGTCTCGCACCGGCTCGACGCGCTGCGGGGTCCCTCTATGTCTTTGGTCAAGCGGTGGCTGGGACGCGGGGTTCGTAGAAGGTGCCGTCTCGGAGCATGGCGAAGAGGACGCTGATGCGGTGGCGGGCGAGGCGGAGGAGGGCTTGGGTGTGGGTCTTGCCGCGGGCTCGGCAGCGGTCGTAGTAGTCCCGGGAGTCGGGGTCGTGGAGGGCGGCGAAGGCGGAGAGGAACATGGCGCGTTTGAGCTGCCGGTTGCCGCTTCTGGGGGCGTGTTCGCCGTGGATGGAGGTCCCGGAGGACTTGGTTGCCGGTGCGAGGCTGGCGTAGCAGGCCAGGTGGGCGGCGGTGGCCTCCAGTAGCGCTTCGATCTGCGTCTCCAGCGCCCGGCGTTGTTCGTGGACGGCTGCGAGGGACTTCGCCGGCGAGGGCACGATCACATCGAGGGTACCGGTGCCGGGGACGACGACGGTCTGCTCGTCCAGGGCGTCGAAGACGTCGTTGATCAGCCGTTCGGCCATGCAGGGGGCTTGGGGTCGGATGATCTCGATGAGTTTGTTCCGGCCGGCTTTGCGCAGGGCGGACGGGGAGCCGTAGCGCTCCAGCAGCCAGGTGACGGCGGGGTGGTCCAGGCGGGGGCCGAGGACGCGTTCGAGGCTGGGGTGGAACTGCGTGAGCAGGCCGCGGATGCGGTTGGAGGTGCGGGTGGCCTCCGCGGCCAGGTCCTGGTCGAAGCCGACCAGGAGGGTCAGCTCGGCCGTGGTCTCGTCGCCCGCATCAGGGCGCGGAGGGTGTGCGGCATGGTGCGGGCGGCGTCGGCGATGACGGCGGCGTCCTTGGCGTCGGTCTTCGCCTCACCGGGGTAGAGGTCAGCGATCCGCCGCATCGCCAGCCCGGGCAGGTAGGCGACCTGGCAGCCCGCATCCCGGGCGACCGCCAGGGGCAGGGCGCCGATGGAGGCGGGCTGGTCCACGATCACCAGGACAGTGCCGAACTTGGTGCGGAGCTTGTCGAGGACGGCCCACAGTTTCGGCTCGCTGTTGGGCAGCTGCTTGTCGAAGACCTTCTTCCCTGCCGGCGTCAGGCCGTGGCCGTGATGCGCGGTCTTGCCCACATCCAGGCCGAGGAATACGCCTACTTCGCTGATGTCGGTCACCGTGCCCCACATGTCGTCGATGGCATGCCGGCCTCGGCGTTGGGGCCGCACGCGCGCATCCACGTTATGCAGACCTGCCGCCCGAGTGCGGTCGGGCATTGCGCCCGGCCAGGCGGCGGTCGGACCTCGACCGGACAGGCCGACCCGAGCGGACGCCCCTCCTCAGCGGGCCCGCTCGCTCCTCTTCGTCGCTGCCACACGAGCGCGCGACAGCCTGAACCTCTTCTGGCACGGGACGCCGAGCCCATTCCTGGAGTCTCTGGTCCCGGCCGCCAGGAACGTGCGGGAGGCCGGTCAAGCGCAACAGCGCTGCATCACGCGATCCCACCTGCCGACTCTTTATCGAGACCAAGGCGCGCTGAGCACCGCACCCGCCCCGCGGGATGGGAGTCCCCGTGGACGGGTGCGGCGGTTTCGGAGGGCGTCCGGGGCGGACCGCCGGCCGGAGGCCCTCCGAAGTGCGTTCGGGCTGTCAGCGGGAGGAGTCGCCGGAGCACTCCATCGTGGTGTCCTCCCTGACCTGCTCCCGCTGTTCCGGCGCCTGTGCCGCGTCCGCCTCGGTGGCGTCCTCCTCCGCAGCGGTCGACCGGCGCATGGCGTCCTGCTGCGGGATCTCCACCGTTGCGGAGCAGCTGACACTGCTGGAGGACTCCGCTTCGCGGCCCTCCGTGGTGTAGGTCCGCTCGACGTGACGGACGCACCGGAAGCCGTGCTCGGTCGTGGTGCACGAGGGAGCGTCGGGTGCGTCCTCCTGCTGCGCCTGCGCCAGGCCGGTACCCAACAGGGCGAACGCGCCCAGCAGTACGGCGAGCGCTGTGGTTCTGTTCCTCTTCATCCTCTGCATTCCTTTCCGGCCTGACACGGCCGTGGGTGCCGCCGCGGCAGCGGCGGCGAATTTCGGGGCCGGTGCACGTCCTGCGGTGCGTCTGCCGGCCCCGCTGTCGCCCACCGGGCGCCGGTCCACGAGAGGCAGGGGCCGGAGAACCGTTCCGGAGAAGGGGCCGCGGATCGCAGTCCACGCAGGCCGCGAGGGTCGAGGCTCGACGACGTGGCCGCCTTCGAGGCCGGGTAGCGCTCCGCCGCAGGTGTTCGCCTTCTCGGGCCGTTGTCCCGACCCTGAGGAGTGCATCTCCGGCCGGGACCTGAAATCCCGTGGGGAGAAAGGCGATCCGGCCCTTTCCGGCGCCGGGAGAGTACAGTACAGCGCGAGCAGTGACCGAGGATCGGGAAAATCATCCTTACGAGCAGACCCCCGGTCCGGTCGAATTCCCAGGAAATCGACGGAAGACCGGGGGTCTGTGTCCTGCCGGAAGGAGAAGCCGCCCCGAGCCGAACTTCAACCGAACAGGAACTTAGCCCTCAACAACTCGTGGAACGAGTCAGTCGATCTCGTTCTCCTGGTCGATCTCGCAGGCCAGGTTGACCGAGCGGTCGGACGAGGCCTCGCCCTTGCCCTGGCCGAGGAGGCCGAGGCCCAGGCCCAGGTTCACGTCGCCGAGCAGGCTCGCGCTGTTCTGCTTCACGGCCTGGCTGCACGCAGCGTCGTTGTCCTGCTCGAAACCGGGCATGTGGCCACCGGCGAAGGCGCTGCCGGCGCCGATCGTGCCCAGGCTGGCGACCATGACCGCGACGGTCGCGGCGGCGCGGATCTTGCGCATGTCGTTCTCCTTTTTTCTCAGAGTGTTGCCGCGGACGTGGGTCCGCGATCAGACGACTCCATGATGGAGACCACACGACAAAAGCGGCGACCGGACACGCCGTTGCGGAAGACGTGAATTCAACTCCCACTCGGCTAGCGGAAATAGTCCGAATGAGGCATGCAACAAGCCTGGACCGCAAGGGAGTAGCAGAATGGTTGCGGGGCAAAGGAGTGGCGCCCGGCCGGATTTCCGGCCGGGCGCCTGAACAATGCTCACGGCCCGATCGACCGACGCGAACCCGCACGCCCGCCGACCCCCGATACCAGGGCCGCGCGACACCCGTTTCAGCGAATGGTGCTCAGTAGCGGTTGAACGCCACCGTCTCCTGCTGACAGGTGAATCCCTTCGTCTGCGCCGGGCGCAGGATGGCGATCGGGATGTTCACCTGAGCCAGGGTCCGCGGGTTGCACTGCATCACCGGCTGGTTGATGTAGTTCGTGCGGGTCGAGGTGGCGTGGGGGGTGCGCGACGCCGGCTGCGGCGCGGCCTCGTGCTGCTGCGGAGCCTGCTCGGGAGCGGCCTGCTCCTCGGCCTTCGGGGCCTCCTGCTGCTGCGGCGCGGCCTCCTGCTCCGAGGTCTGCTCAGGAGTCGTCTGCTGCTCGGGGGCAGCCTGCTGCTCCGTGACCTGACCCGAGGTCGTCTCCCCGCGGGGAGACGCCTGCTGCTGTGAGGCGGCCTGGCTGGCCCCCCGGGACGACGGCGCACCACTGGTGGTGCCGTCGGTGTGGGCCACCGCGGTTCCGGCGCCCATACCCATCAGACCGCCGACGGCCGCAGCGGCCACGACGATGTACTGCAATTTGCGCATGGCTGATGACGTACCTTTCGTGCACTTTCCGAACACGCGTACAGCTACTCTGTGAAGCACCATCGGCACTCTCAGTGAGCAGCGGTCGGCACGCTAACAGACTCGTCGAGCTCCGCAACGCACACGGCGCTCAGCACGACGCGTCCTTTCGGGTGTTCCTCCCGCACCGCAGCCGCAAGTCGTCGGCCACGTTCCCGGTGATGTCCGCCTGTCCAGCACCGTTGCCGGCGGTGGGCCGCAACGCCGGACCGCGGCCCCCTCGTCGGTGTCTGCGGACAGCACCGCTCGGACGGACTACCCCGGCACGCCGTCGCGGCAGCCGGGTGCCCGCACGTGCAGGTACTTGAGTGCGTCGCGGACGACCGTGTTGCGGTGCCAGGTGAGCCACCGGCCCGCCTCCGCACCCATTTCGTCCAGGGCCCGGGCCTGGCCCGATGCCAGCACGCGTCCCGGGCCGGGCAGGTAGGCCTCCGCCACTCCCACGACGGCGCCCTGGCCGTCCGTCAGCGGAGTGCAGTGCAGCGCACGGCACCCGGCGGCCAGGAGCACCCCGCTCGCGCGGTCCGGCAACCCAGGGTCGGCGTGCAGATCGGTGACGGTCACCCGGGCGAGGCACCGCACGGCGAGCGCGCCGGGGGTGTCGCCGTCCCGGCCGCCCCGGTCCAGGACGTCGACCACCTCCTCGGTGAGCCCCTCGTAGACCTCCACGCGTGGCGCGCCGGTGAGCGGGTCCACGAGCTGTACGCTCCCCCGCCCCGTCCCCACGATGTCCAGCGTGCGTTGCAGCACCGCGTTCACGACGAGCCCGCTGTTGACGACGGCGTCGTCGTGCTCGAGGAACGACAGGCGCGGCGGCGGTTCGGCGACCGCGGTCGTGAGCAGTTCGCCGCGCGGATCGGCCACCAGCGCGGCGGCCAAGGTCCGGAGCCGCACGTTGTACGCCTGCGAGCACCTGCGCAGCAGCTCGAATGCGGTCCTGGGGCCCGGCAGCCCGTAGCGCTCCATCAGGACGCCCAAGGACTGGTCGATCAGCGGATGGGTGCGTGCCTTCGCACGGAGATTCCTCACCTCCGCGCGGAGCGCGTGAAGCTCCTGCGAGGCGCCGGCCGGGCCGGTGCCGGCTCCGGCGTCCGAGCCGTCGGAGAACCACACCGCCGGTACCGGCGGCCCCCCGATCGGCGGGGCGGAGGTGGCCGGGACGGAGCTTCCGGCAGCACAGGACTCGAACACCTTCTGCACGTCGGGCTGCACGTCGAACGCGTCGAGCACGCCCCGCGACTCGAGAGCTCGGACGAGTCGGGAGTCGGCGGTCGCAAGGTGGAGCGTGCGCCCCGAGGCGGCGACCTGGCGGGCGCAGCGCTGCAGCCCGCCCTGCCCCCGAACGGACATGAGGGTGACGGCCGTCAGGTCCATCGCTACGGCGCGGGATTCGGGTGGCGGCTGCACGGCGAGCGTGAACAGCGGATGGTCGGCACTGCCGATCTCCCCCTCGGGACGCAGCAACCACACCGAGCCTCTGGCCTGTCCCGGCAGGCGCACCACATCGGCGCTGACGGGATACAACGTTTCTTCGGCCATGGCTCAACCTTCCCGGAACAGGGCCGGACGGACCGTTTCACCCGTACCGGCGACTGCCGTACATGTCGGATTGCGGGCAGCCTCCATGCCGCCGCCCTCAATGGTCAAACGACGCAGGCGAACTCCTGCGCGGTCGCGCGCGAGAGTTCACCCGTACGGACCACGGAGTGGGCTGTGACATGCCGTCACCCGCCTGTCCGGGGTCCGGATGCCCCATCGTCCGCGACGGAACGGCCTGCGGGCACGCCGACGCGGGGAATGCGCCCCGAAGGGGTGAGTGGGAGTCCGTGCCGTCTATCGAGGGCGCCCGCCTCGGGCCCCTCCCGTCGGCGCTCCGGCCCTGCGGGGACACACACCTCCCCCTCTCCTCCCTCTCCGGTGCCTCCCCGGCGGACGCACCGTCAGGGACAAGGGTGCTGGTGATGGCAGAATCACCCGAGGGGGTCAACATCTGCTCGCCGTGTGGTCGTTGCCGGTCCGGACCGCAGGGTCGGACCGTTGCGGCGGCGCGGTGCCTCCGGGGGAGAATGAGCGTCCCGGTGGGGTGGTACCCGGATCCCCCGCACTTCGTCGAACGAGAGGGGGAGCCGCGTGACGCACGACGGCGGCGGGCACGGCCGGGGCAGTGCCCCGGGCGACCCTCCCGACGCGCGCCGGCTTGCCGAGACCCTCGCCGAAACCCTGCGCGCGCCCTCGCCCCGGGAGTCACTGCGGAGGCTGTGCGAATCGTGCCTGCGGATCCTCCCGGTGTCCGGGATCTCGCTGTCCGTCTCGGGCAGCGGTGCCGACACCCACACCACGCTCTGCGCGACGGACTCCGTCGCCGCCCGGCTCGCGGAGATCCAGTACACGCTGGGTGAGGGCCCGAGCTGTCAGGCCTGCTCGTGCGTCGCCCCGGTGTTCGTGGCCGACCTCGTGAACGACCCCCCGGCCCGGAGATGGCCCCTGTTCACCGCGGAGGCCTTGCGGTCGGGCGCCCACGCGGTCTTCTCGGTGCCCCTGGGAGGCGGGAGTGCCGGCCTCGGGACACTGGACATGTACCGCAGGCAGCCCGGGCCGCTCAGCGTGCGGGAGGAACGCGTCGCGTTGACCGTGGCCGACGTGGCCACCTTTGCCCTGGTGGCCCTGGACCGCGATGCTTCGGTGACCGAGGAGCACATGGCGTGGCTGGCGGACGCCGAGGCCGGGCACGAGGAAGTGCACCAGGCAACGGGCATGATCATGGTGCGGCTGGGCGTGGACATCGACGAGGCACTCACTCTGCTGCGGGCCCGCGCCTTCGCGGAGGGAAGGACGGCGACAGAATTGGCCCGCGACATCGTCAACCGCAGAACGGACGTCACCGGTAATGACTGAGGAACAGGCACGGGACCGGTCACGGGAGGCGACGATGAGCCGCGAACGGCAGCTGGCGAGAGCATTCGTGGGGCTGGCCGACACCCTGTCCGAGCAGTTCGACCCGCTGCATCTCTTCCACCGCCTGGTCGGGAACTGCGAGGAGCTGCTGGAGGTCGACTCGGCCGCCGTCCTCATGGCCGACGCACGGGGTGTGCTGCGGACCATGGCGGCGTCCCGCGACGAGGCGAACCTGCTGGAACTCCTCCGGCTCCAGGACGGCCACGGTCCCTGCCGGACGTCCTATCTGACCGGGAACCACGTGGACATACCCGACGTCTCGCAGGACGGGGACCGCTGGCCCGTCTTCTCGGACGCCATGCTCGACGCCGGCTATCGAGCGGTGCACACCGTCCCGCTCCGCCTGCGGCACCGCACGCTCGGTGCGGTCGCACTGTTCCACACCCGCAGCGGAAACGTCTCCCCCGATCACAGGGAACTCGCCCAGGCCCTGGCGGACACCGCCGCGCTCGCTCTGCTGCACTGGTCCCAGGAGCCCACGACGCAGGAGGACATCCTCACGCGGGTGCAGAACGCCATCGCCGCAAAGGTCACCCTGGAGACGGCCAAGGGGATGATCGCCGAGTACGCGGGAACCACCATTCCGGAGGCGGCCGCAATTCTCCGCCGCCACGCGGTCCGCACACGGTCCCGGCTGAGCGAGACCGCGCAGGCCCTGACCGCGCGCCGCCTGACCCTCGAGGCGCTGCTGCGGCCTGACGAGACGTGACACGCCGGAGCCTTCGCGGAGGGACCTGCGCCGGTCCTCATTCCCGTTCGAGACTCTGCTCGGTCCAGACGGTCTTCCCTGACGTGTCGTACCGGCTTCCCCATCGGTTGGTGACCTGTGCGACGAGGAACAGGCCCCGGCCACCCTCGTCGGTGCTGCGGGCACGCCGAAGCCGCGGCTGGCTGTCGCTGGTGTCGGTCACCTCGCACACCAGGACGCGGTCCCGGATCAGGCGCAGACCGATCGGGCCGTCCGAGTAGCGCACGGCGTTGGTGACGAGTTCGCTGGCAACCAGCTCGGTGGCGAAGGCCTGGTCCGGCATGCCCCAGCCCTGGAGGGTGTCCATGGCGGCTTCGCGCGCGCGGCCGACCGCGGCGGGGTCGGACGGGAAGCGCCACTGCGCGACGTCGGTGTCGGCGATCGACCGCGTGCGGGCGAGGAGCAGGGTGACGTCGTCCTCGGTGCGCTCCAGACCGGAGCGGATGCGCCGCACACAGTGCTGCCCCGTCTCGTCGAGTCCGCGTCCGGGGCGGTGGACATCGGCAAGGCGCACCGCGAGTTCCCGCTCCGGGTCGCGGTAGGTGTCGCGCAGCGGGTTCAGCAGACCGTCGCTGTAGAGGGCGAGGACGCTGCCGGGCGGCAGCTCGGTCTCCGTCACCTCGAAGGGCATGCCCCCGACGCCCAGAGTGGGACCGGGAATGACGGGGATGACCCTGCTGGTGCCGTCCGGGAGCACGGCCACGGGGGCGGGGTGACCGGCGCTGGCGATCCTGCAACGGCGGGTGACGGGATCGTACACGGCGTACAGGCAGGAGGCGCCGGTGGTGTCGGGATGTTCCGCCTCGAGAGCGATGCGCTGCACGAGGTCGTCGAGGCGGGTCAGCAACTCGTCCGGCCCCAGATCGAGTTCGGCGAGTGTCTGCACGGCCGTGCGCAGCCGCGCCATGGTGGCGCTGGCGCGCAGGCCGTGGCCGATGACATCGCCGACGACGAGTGCGGTGCGGAGCGAGGAGAGCGGGATGACGTCGAACCAGTCGCCGCCGACGCTGGCTTCGCCCTGGGCCGGCAGGTAGATGCCCGCCGTCTCGGCGGCCGAGGTGGTGGCGGACCCCGGAGGCAGCAGGCTGTTCTGCAGCATCACGGCGGTTCGGTGCTCCGCCGTGTAGCGGCGGGCATTGTCGATACCGAGGGCCGCGCGGCCGACGATCTCCTTGAAGAGTTTGGCGTCCTGCCCGTCGAAGGCCTGCTGCTGGCGCGTCCGGTACACCTGGACGTAGCCCAGTACGGAGCCTCGGGCCACGATGGCGGCGCCGATGGAGGCGCGGAGGCCCTCGGGGAGGACTTCGTTGCCGCGGGGGGCTCCGCCGAGGAAGTCGCGGTACTCCCGGGGGTCGTTGGCGACGAGGACTTCTCCCTGCTCGAGTCGGCGGAATCCGGGCTGGTCGGGTACGGGGGGCAGCAGTTGGCCAGGCTGGACCTGGTCGGCGGGCCAGGGGCCGTGGGCGTTCTTGGCGGCGATCCTGCGGTAGTCGCCGCGCAGACCGTGCACGCTGCGTGACGGCTCGCGTCCCCGGAGGGTGGCGTCGGCGATCTCGACGGCCGCGAGGTCTCCGAGAGCGGGCACGAGGACGTCCACCAGGCCCTGAGCGGTGTGTTCCACGTTGAGGCTGCCCATGCTGACGCGGGAGGCCTGGTACAGGATGTCCAGACGGCGTGCCGAGCGATAGCGGTCGGTGACGTCGACGAGTGAGGTGAGGGCACCGCTCACCTGCCCCTTCAGGTCGTGGAGCGGCATGGCCCGCAGGGCGTAGTAGGTGTCGTGCCGGCCGGGCCGGGGTTCCCTGAGAACGTGGGAGGTGATGGGGCGCCCGGTCTCGATCACCTGTTTGAGCAGGTCGGCGCCGGTTCCTTCGCCCTCCTGCAGGGCCATCCGGCAGGCCGGGTCCTCCTCGCCCGGTCGGAGCCTGCGGCCGGACCGCGCGGCCGGGCTGGCTCCGGTGACGCGCAGGTCGGGGCCGAGCAGGGCGACCTGCCAGAAGTCCTGGCCGAGGATCGACCGCCCCATCGAGGTGGTGTCGCTCCAGGCTCCCAGTTCCTCCACGGTCATCCCGAGCGCCAGGACGGCTGAGGTGCCGCTGAGCGGCAGCAGCCGCACCCACAGGTCGACGATGCCGCCGTCCCGGTGCCGCAGCCGCAGCACCCGTCCGCCGGGGGCGCCGCCCTGCGGTTCGGCGTCCTTGGCATAGTGCCGTCCGGAGAGCAGGTTCCGTGCCGGGGTGCCGACCACGTCACGGGCGTCGTGCCCCAGGAGCGCCGCCGCCTCACGGCTCCAGAACGCCACGGTGCCGTCCGCCTCGATCACCGCAGCGACCGGACGGCTGAACGGAACCGGAGCTGTGTCCGGTCCGCGTCGGGGCGTTGGCATGGGCACTCCGGACTCCGACGGGCTGTCACTCCAAGTCTGCCCCTCTTCCGCCGTCCGGGGCAGCCGCTGCGGGGACGGCCACCCGCATGCCACGGCGTGCCTGCGCCATGCGGCCGATCGGCCGACGGGGCGGCACTGCGCCGCGGTGCGGGTGGCGGGCTCCCTGCGGTGGCGAGGTCCGCCTAGGGTCGTGCCCCATGAGTACCCGTGCCGTGGAACCCGAACGGCGGACGGCGTTGCGTGCCGCATCCTCCGTCGTACGAGCGACTCTCTCCCGGCTCGTCCCGCGAAGAGGATGGCAGTCGGCGCGGTGGGTGCCCTTCGCCCGTGCGCTCGCGTACACGGTGGCGATCCTGTGCGTGATGGTCCTGGCCACTGCGGGCACACTGCGCAGCACGGTCCTGGAGCGCGGCTTCTACCAGGGCGTCCTGGACGACGAACGCGCGTACGACCGCCTGTACGACGAGGTGCTCGTCGATCCGGAGGCGCGGCCGGTGACGCAGGGGCTGCTGGCCAGTCTGCCGGTGCCGGAGGCGGTGGTGACGGCGAATCTGAAGATCGTGCTGCCGCCGGTCACGGTGCGGGAGTTGACGGGAGGACAGATCGACAGTGTGCTCGGCTACCTGCGCGGGGAGTCCGACACTCTGTCGGTGTCGGTGGATCTGAAGCCGGTACTGGCGAACGTGGACCAGCTGGCGCAGGTCTACCTGGGCGGCCTGGTTTCCGGGCGCCCGGAGGAGCGCAGCGACGCCGACCTCGCGGCGACGCTGGCGCGGATCGACGCCGCCCTGGACCGGGTGGCCGCGGGCGAGCGGCCTGCGGACCTGCCGCACGTGGAACTGAGCGAACCGGCGGCGCGGAAGGCGACACAGGTATTGCTGTCCGGCGTTCCGGACCGTGAGCGGGCGACACTGCGCCCGCAGGTCTCCAGGGCTCTCGAGGTGGGCGACGTGGCGACCGCGCTCGCCGTCGTCGGACCGCATCTGCCCGGCAGCAGGGTCGAGGACCGCAGCGAGCAGGGGAAGCGGGATCTGGTCCGCCTCACCGAGGGTGGCAGTTGGGACGTGGTCCGCGACCTGCGGGGCGCCGGCGTGGACCTGCGTGCGCTGGACTCGGCACGTGACGCGGTCAGCCTGGCGATGGGGCCGGCGCAGACCCTGTCGGTGCTGCTGGGCGTCCTGTCGGTCGTGTTCCTGTGGCTCTCGGGTCCCCCGGGGAGGACGCGCCGGCTGCGGGCCGTGGGCTGGATCATCGGGGCAGGCGGAGCGCTGTCGGCGCTGCTGTTCGCCGCTCTCGGCTGGTGGGCGGACGAGCTGGTGTGGCGTGCCCCTGCGTCGTGGCCGCCGTCGCTGGCAGCCCTCGTGGAGGATCTGGAGGGCAACGGGCTGCACACCCTCGCCGATGCCGGAGTCGTGGCGGCCGGCACGCCGCTGCTCGTCGGGGCCGTCCTGGCGGGCGGGTGCTCGCTGTGGGCCCGCCGCCGCAACCCGCGGCCGCTGCCGATCCGGCGCCGTACCGCGGTGCTGGTGGGGTCGGCGGTGCTCACCACCTCCGCGGTCGTGCTCGGGGTGGCGCTGGCTCCGGCAGCGGCCCGCGACACCGACCCGGAGTACTGCAACGGCTCGGCGGCACTGTGCGACCTGCGGTACGACCAGGGCGCGTACCTGGCGACGCACAACTCGATGTCCACGACCGCCGACAGGTTCATCAGTCCGCTGCACGACGGGAACATCACCAGCCAGCTCGACAACGGCGCCCGGGCGCTGCTGCTCGACACGCACACCTGGGAGCGGCCGGACGAGATCACGCGGCGCCTGAAGCTGTCGGAGTTCGGGCCCGGAATGCAGCAACGGATCACGGACGCCGTCGGCCGCACGGGCCCGACCCGACCGGGGCTGTGGCTGTGTCACGCGGTCTGCAGGGGCGGGGCCAGCCCGCTCGTCGGCACCCTGCGCACCATCGGCGACTGGATGGCGGAGCATCCGCGCGAGGTGGTGACGCTCATCGTGCAGGACGGCATCACCGGCGAGCAGACGCGTTCCGCTTTCGAGCGGGCGGGGCTGAAGCACCTGCTGTACACCCCGGACGACGATCCCCGGGCTCCGTGGCCGACGCTGGGCGAGATGGTCGAGGCCAACGACCGTCTGGTCGTGTTCGCGGAGCGGGAGGACGGCCCCGCGCGGTGGTACCGGAACTTCTACCGCTACGGCATGGAGACGCCGTACGCGTTCTCCTCCCCGGAGGAGATGAACTGCCTCCCGAATCGCGGCGGGACCGGGAAGCGGCTGTTCCTCATGAACCACTTCGTCACGGACGGCGGCGGGAGCCGCATCGAGGCCGCTCGGGTGAACGCGCGGGACTTCGTGCTCAGGCGGGCGCGGCGCTGCCGGGCGGAACGGGGCCGGCCGGTGAACTTCGTCGCGGTCGACTTCGCGAGTCTGGGGAACGCGAAGGCCGCGGTGGACGCACTCAACGCGGCCCGTGCACGCTGACTCGGGCAGGGCCCGACGGCGCCGGCAGGACACGCCCGGGCCGCCCGCTCCGCCGGGGAAGGGCGGGCACGGCAGGGGCTGGTGGGCGTGCTCGCCCGTGGAGGGGCCATACTGGGGCGCCGTGGAGCAACGTCCTGAAACCCCCAGCCCGGTCGTGCTCGGTGCGGGCACCGACCCGACCCACATCCCGGGCCTCGACCCGGTCGAGTCCGACGAGCCGGAGAAGACCGCGGCGGCACCGGCTGATCCGGTGGCCGACGCGGTGGACGAGGAGGAGAGAAGCGAGGACGGAACGGAGAGCGGCGAGAGCGACGACGCGCCGCCCGAGGGCCCGTCGTTCGAGGTGTCGGACCACCGCGGCTCGATCGCCGCGGACGGGGAAGGCATCGTCTTCCGTCTGGACGAGACCGAGGCCCGCTTCGCGTGGAGCGAGATCGGCAGTGTCGAGATCGGTTCCTCGCGCTTCGGGCGCCGTTTCGAGGTGGCGGTCGGCACGACGGACCACCGCCGGTTCGACGCCGAGGTGCAGGCCGCGTCCCGCACCAGACTGGAGGAGTGGACCACACAGCTCGACGAGGTCCTCGACGCCTGGTTCGAGGACTCCGCAGGCACGGACTGACGCCGCGAACGCAGTGCTGCCGGCCGCGCACGGTGCGCGGCCGGCAGTGCCGTCGCGTCCGGCGCTCCGGACGGTCAGCCGGTCAGTACCGAGGGGGCCCACAGCGCCGTCACGGCGACGGCCGCGGCGACCGCCAGGACGACGTAGGCGAACCAGCGGCGCACCGTCGCGGCGGGGAGTCGCGGTGCCAGGCGCGCGGCCGCCAGTGACACGACGAGCGAGGAAGCGGCGAAGAGCACCAGCACGGAGTAGTCGATGCTGCCCACGGTGCTCGCGTGGGCGGCGAGGCCGGCGACGGCGTTGAGCAGGACGACCGCCAGCGACGTGGCGACGGCCGCCTGGGCGCCCAGGCCGAGCAGCAGACTCAGGGCGGGAACGATGACGAATCCGCCCCCGACGCCGAACAGTCCGGTCAGCACACCCACGCCCGCGCCGGCGAGCAGGCTCTTGGGCAGGCAGCTGCGCCAGTCGACGCCCCCGTCCTTGGTGCGGCACGCGCCGGTGGGTTCGTCACCGCCGCGCAGCATCCGGATCGCCACCACTGTCATCAGGACGGCGAAGGCGAGGAACAGCCAGCGCTGCGGCATGAGTCGGCCGAGGGCGGTGCCCGCGAAGGCGGCGGGGATACCGGCGACGCCGAAGACGAGGGCGATGCGCCACTGCACCGCCCGGCGGCGCTCCCGCGGCAGCACGCCGCCGAGGGCGGAGACGGCGACCACCGCGAGGGAGGTGGGGATGGCGGAGTCGAGCGGCTGCCCGACACCGTAGACGAGGGCGGGTACCGCCAGGATCGAACCACCGGCTCCGAGGAGTCCCAGGGTGAGTCCGATGACGGCTCCGAAGAGCACCGCCAGGATGCTGATCACCTCTTGTCGTTTCGTACGGGCAACGGGGCGGGGCGGCAGGGGTCACCCGCCCACCGGGCGCGGCGTGCGGCAGCGGGGCGGACGGGCGGGTGACCCGGTCGCGGAGCGTCAGACGTCCGCCATGGGCACGCTGGCTCCCTCGGCGGAGGCGAAGAGGTCGTCGACCGCGACCGCGGTGCGGCCCGCCTGCTCCAGCAGGGAGTACGCGGCAGCGGCCCGGTAGCCGCTTCCGCAGTGCACCCAGACGGCTCCCTCGGGGAGCTCCGGGAGACGTTCCTTGAGCTCGTACAGCGGGATGTGCACGGCGTCCTTCACGTGCGCCGACCGGAACTCGTTGTGGGTACGCACGTCCAGCACGACGTCCGGGGCGGGCAGCGTGCCGGGGCGGCCGTCCAGGGCGGCAGCCAGGTCCTCGAAGGTCGCCGTCGGCTCCTCCCGCAACTGGGCGGGCTCGGCCGCGAGTTCGGAGGGCGTTCCGGTGGCGGCCCCGGCCAGGTCGTCGATGCCGATGCGGGCCAGTTCCCGCTGCGCCTCGGCGACCTGCTCGCTCGTCTCGCCGACGAGCGTGATCGGCGCGCCCCATTCGATCATCCAGCCGAGCCAGGTGACCATCGGGCCGTCCAGGCCGAGACTGACGATCCCCGCGAGGTGCGAGGAGGCGTACGCCTTCCGGTGGCGCAGGTCGATGACCCACTCCCCCGCAGCGAGACGGCGGGCCAGTTCCTGCGGCGAGGCCGTGGCGGGCTGCCGCAGGTCGACGGGGGCGGGCCCGTTGGCGTTGCGGACGCCCATGTGGGCGTAGTACGCGGGGTAGGCGTCGAGTCCGGCGAGTGTCTGCTCGACGAACTCGTCCTCCGCGAGGGTGAGCGCCGGGTTGATGCGCCGCTGCTCCCCGATGTCCGCGGTGTCGCCGGCCGCCTGCGTGGCGGAGCAGAAGCTGCCGAACCCGTGGGTGGGCCACACCTGTGCGCCGTCGGGCAGCAGGTCGGCGAGCTTGCGGGCGGAGGTGTACTGGTGGCGGGCGAGTTCGTGGCTGTGCTCCTCGCCGAGGAGGTCGGTGCGGCCGGTGGTGCCCAGCAGCAGGGACCCACCGGTGAACACGCCGACCGGACCATCGTCGCCCTCCAGCACGTAGGAGAGGTGGTGGAAGGTGTGCCCCGGCGTGGCGACGACGCGTACCCGCATGCGGCCGGAGATCTCCAGCACGTCGCCGTCGTGCAGCGGCCGGTGCGGGAACGGTGCCTCGTCGGCCGCGGAGACCCCGTACTCGGCGCCGGTCAGCCGGGAGAGCTCCAGGCCGCCGGAGACGTAGTCGTTGTGCACGTGCGTCTCGAGCACCGCGGCGATACGCACGCCCATGCGGCCTGCCTCGGCGAGCATCCGGTCCACGTCGCGCTGCGGGTCGACGACCACCGCCACGGCGCCGTCCGACGCGAGATAGCTGCGGTCGCCCAGCGAGGACGTCGCCACGGTGGACACCGTGAGTCCACCGGCCGGAGTCCCGGTTCCCCGTTCGGTTGCGGTGCCAGTCACTGCTCTCCTCCTTCGATCTCGCGGCCGGAGTCGATCCACGCCACCGTGCCGCCCGCGACGGAGACGGCGTTCACGCCGGCTGCGGCGAGGGCGCCGACCGCTTCGGCGCTGCGGCGTCCCGAACGGCACACGACGTGTGCACCTTCCTCGGCCGAGGCGGCGGGGGCTGCCAGCAGGTCCTCCAGCGGCACGTTCACCGCACCCGGAACATGGCCCTCTGCGAATTCCTGCGGCGAGCGGACGTCCAGAACCTGAGCACCCGCTCCGCGTGCGGCGTCCAGCTCTTCCACGGTCACCTCGCGCACCGTGTGGCGCATCAGCAAACCTCCTCTACCCCAGGGGGTATTTTTCAGGTTGTGGTGAACGACGGACGCAGCACAGGGACTGCGGCAGCGGCCGCCGACTCCAACTGCTCCGACAATACCCCACGGGGTATTTATTCCACAGCGACCCCCACGAGGACTCCGGGTACCCCCGGAGCGCCGGTGGTACCGCATCGGAGGAGGGAACGGGGCGAGAGGAGAGAGGAAGAGATCAGGGACACCGGCAGCTCGCCGACCTCACGCATCGGCGCCGGACCGGATGCCCGGCCCGGCGCGAGGACGGGAGAAGCGCAGCGGTCGAGACTTCCGCGACTGCGCGGCAGACGCGAGTCAGGCCAGCGAGAGGAAGAGCTTCTCCAGGCGGGCCCGCAGCTGCTCCCGCCCGCCGGTCTCCTGGACCTCCTCGGTGAGGCAGTGCTGCAGTCCGGTGGCGATGATCGCGAAGCCGGCGCGGTCGAGCGCCCGGGAGACAGCGGCCAGCTGCGTCACGACGTCCTCGCAGTCGCGGCCCTCCTCGATCATCTTGATGACCCCGGCCAGCTGGCCCTGGGCCCGTCGAAGCCGGTTCAGTGCCGACTTGAGTTCGTCGGCGGCCATGTCCAGTTGCACAACCACTCCTCTCCGATACCCCTGAGGGTATTGTATCGTCTCTGGGGGAACCGGTCAGACCATCACGAGAGGACATCCGCCGATGCCCGCCCCCAGCACGATTCTCCCAGCCCAGGCAGCCCCGCGGCTCGCCGAGTACACCGTCATCGACGTCCGGACCCCCGGCGAGTACGCCTCCGGCCATGTGCCGGGCGCACTGAACATCCCGCTGGACGAGCTCCCCTCCGCCCTCGCGGCGCTGCGCGACGCCTCCGCCCGCACCGAACTGCTCGTCGTGTGCGCCTCCGGTGCCCGTTCCGGACAGGCCTGCGAGAAGCTCGCGGCGGAGGGAATCGCCGCCACCACGATGGACGGCGGCACCGACGCCTGGTCCAAAGCAGGCCACGACGTGCACCAGCCCGAGGGCGCCCGTGCCACCTGGGGCATGGAGCGCCAGGTGCGCTTCACCGCGGGCTCCGTCGTACTGCTCGGCCTCCTGCTGGGCCTCCTGGTGCACCCCGCGTTCCAGCTGCTCTCGGCCGGCATCGCGGCCGGGCTCGTCTTCTCCGCCGTGACGAACACCTGCGGAATGGCGGTCATGCTGGGCAAGCTCCCCCACAACCGGCCGCGCACCGGCGACCTGCAGGAAACGCTCAAGTCGCTCTCCCGCTGACCACGGGACGCCCTGGGAGGCGTCACGCGGTCATGCCGGCACCGGCGCCCGCACGGCACACCGTCCCGCACGGCGACGGGTCGCGCGGGCGTCACCCGTGCCGGACCGCGGGCGACGCCCGCGGGGACTTCGGGACGATGCCCGGTCAGGGAGCCGGAGTCCTCACGGCGCCGACGTCGTCGCGACGATCGGCCGGCGCGAGCCGGCGCCGGCGCAGCGGGTGCGGCGCGCCGCCGACCGTGAGGTCCGCCTCGTCGCCGGAGGGCTCGTAGGCACAGGTGGCGAGCACGAACACGTCGTCGAGATACACCTCCACGTACTCGCCCACGTGCAGCACCCGCAGCGAGCGGGCCGGTGCCGCGGGCACGGCAGTCCCGGCCAGCGGAGTGCCGTCGGGGTAGGAGACCGTCAGCTCCTCGTTCCGGTACTCCAGCAGCACGGCTCCCTTTCCGTCGCCGGTCCCATCTCCGCGCAGCCGCAGCGAGAAGTCCGCGACCGGACCGTCGAACACCGCGTCGAGGCAGCCGTCCCGCGCGGTGTCGCCCTCGGCGGCCCCCTCGGCACGATCGGCCTGCAGGTGGCGGTCCGAGCCCTCCCACCACAGGAGTTGCGGCGCCGTTCCCGGGGTGTGGTGCAGCACCTTGGGCTGCGCCAGGACACCGCGGCCCAGCGGTCCGGTGTCGGTGAGGCCGTGCCGGCGCTGGAGAGTGTGGAGCAGCAGGCGCCGCCCGTCGTGCGAGGTCAGCCGGGGGGCGTAGATGCCGGCGGGGCCGAGGCGGCCCTGCGGTGCCCACGGGCCCGACAGGTCCGGGGCGTGCCAGGTGTGCACGTCGTGGTCCGGACCGATGCTGCCGATCAACAGCCAGCCGTCGGCGACGCGTTCGAGCACCGGGCACTCGAACTCGTCGATGTCGCCGGGCACGAGCAGCGGCGGGCCGGCCGTCCAGTGGAGCAGGTCGGTGGAGGTGGCCGTGCCCACGCAACCGCTGCGCTCCGCGGGGCCGTCGGCAACCCGTGCGCAGATCACCATCAACCAGCGGTCCTGGGCGTCGTCCCGGACCACGAAGGGGTCGCGCCACGCCATGTCGGGGCCGGTCCGGTACCAGGCGGGATCGGCGGTGACGACGGGGCGGCCGCCGTTGGCGCGACGCCATCCCGTGCCGTCCCGGCGGTCGGAGAACGCCAGGCCGACGGCCTGGCGGGCGCCGCCGTCGTCGCCCTGACTCACGCCGGTGTAGAAGAGTGCCGACCCTTCCGCGGTGGGCACCTGATGCATCGTCCACACGGCGCTGTCGTCGAAGGCGCCCGGCCTGCCTATCCCGAAAGCGGGAGGCAGCGGCGTCCAGTTCACCAGATCGCTGGAGGCGGCGTGCCCGTACGAGGTCTCCAGGACCGAGGCGTCGAACGGGTGCAGCGGGGGCGCCTGGAGGTGCAGCAGGCGCCACTCGCCGTCCACGTGCTGCAGATCGAAGTCGTTCAGGCACAGGCCCGGAGGTGCGTAGCGCACGGCACTCCTCGGTGAGCAAGCGTTTGCATCGGAGGCTCCACCATAGAGCCCGTGCAACCGGGTGCCACAAGCTCAGAAGCAGAAAATCTTGAGTGCAAGGGTTTACTCACGGTGTGGCCGGTGCTTACGCTCCCAGCGTTCGTCACGGCTCGGCGGCGGTGCACTGGTGCCCGCCGTGGAACGGAAGGGTACGACCATGGCCGACATCGGCGACGTCGCACGACGGGCCGGAGTCTCCACGGCCACCGTCTCGCGTGCCCTGCGGGGTGTCGGACGGGTCGCGGAATCGACGCGGGCCAGGGTGAGAGAGGCCGCGCAGGAGCTCGGCTACAGCGTGTCCCCCTCCGCCTCCCGCCTTGCCACCGGCCGGACGGGCACGGTCGCGGTCGTGGTCCCGTTCGTCAGTCGCTGGTCGTACGGCCAGATCATCGAGGGCGCCGAGGCCGTGCTCCGCATGGCCGGGCTCGACATGCTCCTGTACAACCTGGCCGATGCCGAGGGCCGCCGCCGCATGTTCGCCGGCAACCGTCTGCGCGGCCGCGTCGACGCCGTCCTCGTGCTCTACCTGCCCATGACGCAGGAGGAGAAGGAAGCGCTCCGGTCGCTCGACGTGCCCGTAGCCGTCGTGGGCGCCCTGGAACCGGAGTTCTTCGGCGTGCGGATCGACGACGTCGCCGCCGCCCGGACCGCCGTGCGCCACCTCCTGCACCTCGGACACCGCCGCATCGGCCTGATCGGCGGTGTCGGCTACGACCAGGGCATGCCGTTCACCTCCCAGATCGACCGGCGCACCGGCTACCTCGACGCGCTGCGGGAGGCCGGGGTCGAACCCGACCCGGCCACCGAGGCGGTCGCCGACTTCACCGTCGACGGCGGCACCCGCGCCATGACCCGGCTGCTCTCCGGCGACGGCCCGGTACCCACAGCTGTCTTCGCGCACTCCGACGAAATGGCGTACGGCGCCATGCGGGCGCTGCGCCAGGCAGGTCTGGACGTGCCGGGCGATGTCTCCGTCATCGGCTTCGACGGCCACGACATGTCGGAGCTGATGGGCCTGTCCACCGTCGTGCAGCCGCTGTGCGAACTGGGCGCCGTCGCGGGGCAGCAGCTCCTGGCCGCGCTCACCGAGAACGCGGACCGCGCCCCCGCCCACCGTGTGGAGCCCACCGAACTCGTCCTGCGGGGGTCCACCGGACCCCCGCCGGGAAGCGATCGCACCCCGTCCCCGGCCCGTCCCTCCTAGCCAAGGAAGCCGCCATGTCACCAACTGGAGAAACCCGCAGAACCCCGAACCGCACCCCCCGCACCCGGCGCCGCACCACCACCGCGGTCGCCGCCGCCGCGGCCCTCGCACTGACCGCGGGCGCCTGCTCCTCCTCCGGGTCCGAAGCCGGTTCCGCCGGAGACGGCACCGGCAAGGTCACCGTCTGGTTCCACTCGGGCCAGGGCTCGGAACGCGAGACGCTGCAACGGCAGGTCAAGGAGTTCAACGCCTCCCAGAAGGACGTCAAGGTCGAGCTGACGCTGCTGCCGGAGGGGTCGTACAACGACCAGGTGCAGGCGGCGTCGGCGGCGGGCGACCTCCCCGACCTCCTCGACTTCGACGGCCCGTTCCTCTACAACTACGTCTACAAGCAGAAGCTCACACCGCTCGACGACCTCGTGCCCGACGACGTGGAGAAGAACCTCACTGAGGCCTCCAAGGCGCAGGGCACCTACGACGGCAAGCTGTACTCCCTCGCCACGTTCGACTCCGGCATGGGCATCTACGGCAACAAGAAGATGCTCGACGCCGCGGGCGTCGACTACCCCGAGAAGCCGGGCGGCTCCTGGACCGCGGACGAGTTCGCCGCGGCGGTGAAGAAGGTGGCCGCCGAGACCGGCCGGGAGAAGGTCCTCGACCTGGGCCTGGGCAACGGCAAGGGCGAGTGGTTCACCTACGGCTACAGCCCCGTGATCTGGTCCGCGGGCGGCGACCTCATCGACCGCAAGGACTACGCGAGCGCGGACGGCACGCTCAACTCGCCGAAGGTGGTGGACGCCTTCCGCACCGTTCAGGGCTGGAAGAAGAACATCGACCCGGACACCGACGCCTCCGGGTTCGTCGAGGGCCGCACCGCGCTGTCCTGGAACGGCCACTGGCAGTACCCCACCTTCTCCGAGGCCCTCGGCGACGACCTGGTCGTCCTGCCGCTGCCCGACTTCGGCAACGGCACCAAGACCGGTCAGGGTTCGTGGAACTGGGGCATCACCTCCTCCTCGGACAACCAGAAGGCAGCGGCGAAGTTCCTCCTCTACCTGATGCAGGACGAGCAGGTGCTCGCCATGTCCGAGGCCAACGGCGCCCCTCCGGCGACCAGCAGCGCCATGGAGAAGTCGAAGCTGTACGGGCCGGGCAAGCCGCTCGAGCGCTTCGCCGCACAGCTGGACGCCAGCTGCGGCACCGGGCAGCCCACGCCCGACTGCATCGCGGTGCCCCGGCCGCTGACCCCGGCGTACCCGGTCATCACCTCCGCCTTCCAGCAGGCGTGGGAGGACATCTACGACGGCGGTGACCCGAAGGCCGCGCTGGACGACGCCGTCGAGGAGATCGACCAGGACATCGAGGACAACCACGGCTACGAGCAGCCCTGACGCCACGCCCGGGGGCGGGACGATCCGCCGTCCCGCACCCGGGCGCCCGCCCGACCTCGAAGGCACGCCATGACCACCTCCGCCGCACCACCGAAGACGCCGGACCGGTCCCGCACCGGGAAGCGCACCGGCGCATCGTCGGCCACGGACGCCCCGCGCCGCCGGGCCGGCCGGCTGATGGCCGCCCCGGCACTCACCGGCCTCGGCCTGTTCATCGCCGTGCCGTTCGTGCTGGCGGTCTTCTACTCCTTCACCGACCGGAGCCTCGACTCACCGCTGCCCACCGGGTTCGTCGGGCTGCGCAACTACGCCCGTATCCTCACGGACACCGAGTTCCTCCACGGCCTGCTGAACAACACCCTGTTCGCCGGAATCGTGGTGCCGGTGCAGACGTCCCTCGCCCTCGGGCTCGCGCTGCTGCTCAACCGGCCACTCAAGGGCATGTCCTTCTTCCGTTCCGTCGTCTTCCTGCCCGTGGTCTTCCCCATGGCTCTGGTGTCGGTGGTGTGGATGCTCATCTACGCCCCCGGGCCGTCCGGTGTCCTGAACGCGGTACTGCACACAGTCTCCTTCGGGGCCTGGGATCCGACGGACTGGCTGAACGACCCGGCGTGGGCCATGCCCGCGATCATCCTGACCTCGCTGTGGCAGGGCGTCGGCTTCCAGATGGTGATCGTGCTGGCGGGACTGCAGCAGATCCCCGGAGAGCTGTACGAAGCCGCCTCGCTGGACCGTGCGGGCAAGTGGCGGCAGTTCCGCCACGTCACGCTGCCGGGCCTGCGGAACACCCTGGTCTTCGTCGGACTCGTCACCACCGTGCTCGCCTTCCGGCTGTTCGACCAGATCTACATCATGACCTCCGGCGGTCCCGACGACCGCACCACGACGGTGATGTACCAGACGGTCACCACCGCGTTCGAACGCCAGCAGATCGGCGAGGCGAGCGCGATGACCGTGGTCTTCTTCGTGATCGTCCTCGGCCTGGCGCTGCTGCAGCGGCGGGCCGTGCGGAAGGGGAGTGACCCACGATGACCGTGCCCACCACCTCGGCCGGCGCCGCCCGCCGCGCGGCGCGTGCCCGCAGGGCGCGCTCCACCACCGGCCGGTACCTGGCGCTGGTCGCCGTGACGCTGCTCTTCGCCGCACCGCTCGTCTTCATGATCGTGGCGAGCTTCAAACCGGACGGCCGGGTCCTCGCCGACGGCGACTCCTGGCGCGCGCTGTGGCCCACGGACGCCTCGCTGACGAACTACGGCGACGTGTTCGACCGGGTCGACTTCACACGCTTCCTGCTCAACTCCCTGCTCATCACCGGCGCGGTCGTCGCCGGCGGAATCGTGGTGAACTCGCTCGCCGGCTACGCGCTGGCCCGACTCCCCTGGGGCGGACGGCGGGTGGCGCTCACCGTGGTACTGGCCCTGATGATCCTGCCGTTCGAGGCGATCGCGATCCCGCTGTTCGCCATGGTCACCGAATGGGGGTGGCGCGACTCGTACGAGGTGCAGATCGTGCCGTTCGTGGCCAACGCCCTCTCGGTGTACCTCTTCTACACCTTCTTCCTCGACGTACCGACGGAGTTGGAGGAGGCCGCCCGCATCGACGGTGCCGGCCCGTGGCGCACCTTCCTCCAGGTCGTCGTGCCGCTGGCGAAACCCGTCATGGCCACGGTGGCCATCCTGAGCTTCCTCATGCAGTGGGGCTCGTTCCTGTGGCCGGTGATGGTGACCAGCGGTGCCGAGTACCGTCCCCTGTCAGTGGGGATCAGCAGTTTCCAGACCCTCCCACCACTGCAGTGGGGGGACATCATGGCGTTCGGCGTGATGATGGTGGCGCCCGTGCTGCTGGTCTTCCTGGTCTTCCAGCGCTGGTTCATCCGCAGCGTCGCCGCCACGGGCTTGAAGGGGTGAGGCCCGCCCTCCGGGCGAGGCGCAGCCGGTCCCCCGCGCAGCGGACGCCACCGCTACCCTGCTCGGGTGAGTAACGGGGAAAACACAGAAGATGACGGTACGGAACTCCACGCGACGGCGGAGACGCACCCCGGGACCGGCGCCGGACCGGACGGCACCGAAGGCGGGGAAGCGCGGCGGACGGCACGCCGGTTCAGCCGGATGCGGCGGCGTCACTGGGTGATCCTGGCGACGGCAGTGACGGCGCTGATCGGGTCGGGCGTGACCGTTCCCGTCGTGGCATCCGGGGAGCCGGACTGCTGGGAGGTACCCGCCTCGGTCGAGGAGTTGGCGGACGCTCCAGCCGAGGCGACCGAGGCGTTGGACCCGGGTGAAAGCCTCTTCCGGATCGACGAAGCCTCCTCGCTCCTGACCCACGACCACGTTTGCGGCGACGGCGCCCGCGTACTCGGCCGGATGGTGGAGGCCGCGACCGGGGCGGCGGGTAAGGGCGGACCGCACACCATGGCTCAGGCGCGGAGCGCCTACGCGGTGGTCGCGGTCCTGTCCTACCGGGAGATACCCGAGGGACTCGCCCCCGGCGTCGCCCGCATGCTGGCCGAGTATCCCCTGGACGTGACCAGAGGTCTCCTGTGGGAACACCACGGCGAAGAGGCCCCGGCGCTCCCCTCCTCCGCAGCCGCACTCGACCCGAGCGGCTTCACCCGTACCGGCAGGTTTCTGTCGCCGCGCGACAGCTTCGCAGGCTTCGCGTACGACAGCTCCGCCGGCGTCCCCCACCCCAACCTCGAACAGCTGATCGCCGAACTGGCGAAGGACCCGGTGGCGTTCGCCACGCTGTACGACGCCGAGCGCGCCCGTTTCGCCTACTACCTCGAACACCTCACCGACCAGGGTGAAGACCCGAACTACCGACCACAGAAGGATGCCGAGGACAAGCACTCGTCCTGGGTCGAGCGCGACCTGAGGCAAACCGGCGAGAACGTCGCCAACCTGATGCAGAACCGCGCCGACCACGCCAGACGGGGCACGATCAGTGACCTCGAGGCATTCGACGCAGTCGTCCGCCACCGTACCCGTGGCACCTTTCGCCCCGCATCACGTCGGTTGACCTCGGTTCAGCCGATGGGCCGCATCGCCGAACGCCCGGTGACGGGACCGATCCGTGGCCCGCTGATGGACGGAAGGCACCAGCTTTTCACCGTGTTCGACCGGTGGGCAGAACTGCGAGGGGTGCCGAGCGAGCGAGCGAAGGTGATGCGTCAACTGCTGGAGGACGGTTACGTACGCGGGCTGTGGCACACGGGAGTGTGATCCCGCTCGTCGCACGGAGGCTCACCAGTGGAAGCGGAGGCCCGAGCAGTCACGCCGGTGGGTCTCGTTGCGGGCGAAGCGCTTCAGCAGGTTGCGCTGGGCCCGGGGGTCGAGCCCGGGCACCGTTTCCGCGTAGCGCAGGGCGAAGTGGGCGGCCTCTCCCCGGCAACGGGCCGTCGCCGTCATGTCCCGCAGTGTGCCGTCCTGGGTCACCAGGCGGCGGCTCCAGTCCCCGTACCAGGCGAAGAAGGTCATCCCCGCGTCCGTCTCGTCGTACGCGTCGACCGGTGTGTCCACGTCGCAACGGCCGGTGGGGCCGTCTCCGTTCGACCGGACGGAGACGCGCCAGGTCCTGGTACGGGGGAGCTCCGCCTCGGTGAGCCAGCCGCAGGTCGCGCCCGTCACCTCGGACAGCGGCACCGTCCTGGGATGCTCCGGGTCGGGAGGCGAGGAGGGCAGTCGGTCCTCGTCCGGGACCTCGAGCGGTTCGGCACCGCATCCCAGATTCTTCGAGGAGGAGTTGGCGAAGGCCACGGCCGCCTCGTAGGGGGCGCGCCGCGGTTCCTCGAAGTGCACTTCCACGCTCATGGTGAAGTTCACCAGCATCGTTCGGGGCCTTCCGGAGGCGTCGTTGCCGAGTGCCGGGCAGGGGAGTCGGAGAACGACATTGTTCGCCCTGTCGCGGAATCCTGGCAGTCCGTCGGGCAGTGGTGACTGTGCCTCAAATCCCTGGTCCGAGAAAGCAGACATCAGCTCCCGGTCCTGGTCATCCCTCCGCGTGAACGCGTCGGCCTCGAGCAGCCATGCGTGCCCGAGCTCGGTTTCTTCGAGCAGGATCACGCAGCTCATGGATCCGAGCCTCTCGACGTGCCGCGTCCGCTCAGTCGTCACGTGGTGGCCGTCCGGGACGAGTTCCCGAACCGCGTCGGACGGCAGAGCTCCGTCGCAGGGGTCGAGGGTGTTCCACCAGCCCTGGGCGTACGGTACGGCGAACCAGCCTCCCAGCGCCACGCACACCGTTGCCGCCACCGCGGCCTTCACCCAACGACGCATGATCTCCCCCGGTTTTCGTCTGTTCGTCACCGGCCGCATCGGGCCGAGTACGGGCAGACCCTACTCAGGCGGAACTGCGCCCACCAAGGCGGGCCTCGGTGAGGAGCGAGAGAGAAGAAGCGGATGCCGAAGCTGCGGAAGAACTCCGCCCGGAACATCCCAAAAGGAAGCCGTCCACACGGTGGACGGCACAAAGAAGCGTGGTGTCCGAGGGGGGACTTGAACCCCCACGCCCGATAAAGGGCACTAGCACCTCAAGCTAGCGCGTCTGCCATTCCGCCACCCGGACAGGGTGTCTCGCACGGCGGATCGCCGTGCCGACGGAGAACACCTTATCAAGGATCTCCGGTGCTCCTCACCTGGGTAAACCGACGGGGTGGGAGGCCGGTCCGACCGACCTCCCACCCCGTCGCGATCAGCGGCGCGCTGTCAGCGGCGGCTCATGAGCTGGCCGCGGATCGCCCCGTCCGGGTACCTGTCGTTGTGCACGTTGACGTAGAAGAAGTACGGGTCCTTCTTGATGCCCTTCAGCTCCCAGAAGGTCAGCACGCGGTCAGCGTTGCTCGGGTTCTGCCAGCTGCGGGCACGGATGCAGTCCCGGACCCAGCCGTTGCGGGGCGGGGTGTCCAGGGTGACGGCCACCGGTCCCGCCTGGCCTCTCGGGCCGAAGTGGATGTGGGCGGCGGTCGGGGTCTGGATACGGCGGACGCTGAGGCTGTAGCAGAGCGTCTTGTGCTTGATCGTGTAGCGGAAACGCCCGCTGCCGTTGCGGTCACCCGGCCCGGGGACCTCCTGGTCGCCGTTCAGGTAGGCCCAGCCGTGGACGGGGTGCTTGCCACCACCGAGGGAGTCCGCGGTGGCCGGAGTCACGACGGAGGTGAGCAGAGCCGTGGCGCCGAGGGCAGCCGCGGCGAGTCGGAGGATGCGCATGTGAGTGCTCCCGAGTGTGTGCGCGGAGACGTGCTCCGCGTCCTGCGGTGTGTGCGCATCGGTCTTATCGCACCAGACGCGGTCGTACGGGGACATCCACCTCTTGGCGGGATACTGTCGCTCGTTCGGCCCATTCCGATGTGCGGAGCGACGCGTCGACCGGTAGCCGATGGTGCGGCGTCGCGCGCCGCCTGGGGCGTCAGGTGCGACCGCTGTCCTCCTGCGCCTGTTCGAGGTCCTCGGAAGGGGGCATCCAGTCGGCGCGGACGACGCTGAAACCGGCCCGCCGGTAGGCGTCGCAGACGAACGGATCGTCGTCCACGACCACGGCGACCGTGCGGTCGCGTGCGACCCGGCCCAGCAGTCGTGGTTTGGTGACCCGGGCGGGCCGCCGGTCGGTGTCGTCGCGCATCCACAGCTCTCCGGCCGGCAGTCCCTGCGCCGCGAGCCAGTCCTCGGTGTCCCGGCGGCAGCGTTCCGGCCGCCCGGTGACGTAGCCGAGGTCCGCGCGCTCCGCCCACTCCTTCGCGAGCGCGATGCCCGCGTGCAGCGGCAGGTCGTCCACGGCGGAACGGAAGAACGCGTCCCAGTTCTTGGGGACCGACGCGAGGTGGTGCAGGCGGTGCCGCACGTCGGACAGCGTGCCGTCGAGGTCGAAGACCGCGAGCGGGCGGGCAGAGGTCACGCGTCCTCCTTCGGGTGAGTGGGGTCGGAGCCCGACACGCCCGACGGTACCCGCGGCGGGCACCCGCCGTCCTCGTCGGCTTCTTCCGGCCGGCCCGGGTTCCCGGCGGTCCCGTGCCGTGCGCGTGGGGGACGATGGGAGCGCGCACCCGGTTCGGGCCGCCGCGGCGGCCCGAACCGGGTGGGGACGACAACACTGAATCGACGCCACGGACGGGAGTTGCACGCATGGGACGGGTCACCGAACGGCGGCGGATCGTCCGTATCCGGGACGGCGTCGTGTCGGAGCGGCCGGACACGCTCGTGGCCGAGGAGCCGCTGGAGCTCCGGCTGAACGGACGCCGGCTCGCGGTGACGATGCGGACCCCGGGCGACGACTTCGCGCTGGCGACGGGATTCCTGGTCAGCGAGGGCGTGGTGGCCGCCGCCGAGGAGGTGCGGCAGGTCGTGTACTGCGCAGGCGCCACCGAGGACGGCGGCAACACCTACAACGTGGTCGACGTGCGGCTGACGGAAGGTGTCCCGGTCCCGGACATCACGCTGGAGCGCAACGTCTACACCACCTCGTCCTGCGGCGTCTGCGGCAAGGCGAGCCTGGAAGCGGTCCGCACCACCGCCCGCTGGCCGCCGGACGAGGGGTCCGCCTCGCCGTTGACGCTGGCCCCGGAGACCTTGAGCACCCTGCCGGACACGCTGCGCTCCGCCCAGCGGGTGTTCGAGCGCACCGGCGGCCTGCACGCGGCCGCACTGTTCACCCCGGACGGCGACCTGCTGGACGTGCGGGAGGACGTCGGGCGTCACAACGCGGTGGACAAGCTGGTGGGCCGGGCGCTGCGGCAGGGCCTGCTGCCGCTGGCGGAGGCAGTGCTGCTGGTGTCCGGCCGGGCGTCGTTCGAGCTGGTCCAGAAGGCCGTCATGGCCGGGATCCCGGTACTCGCCGCGGTGTCGGCTCCCTCGTCGCTCGCCGTGGAGCTGGCGGAGGAGGCCGGCATGACGCTGGTCGGCTTCCTCCGCGGCAGCTCGATGAACGTCTACACCGGGACGCACCGCGTGGCGGGGGCCGGGGTGCAGGAGCCGCCGGTTCAGCCGTCCGCGCGGTAGCCCCACTTCTCGGCGATGCGCTCCAGCCGGGGCGGGAGCTCGACGCCGCTCTCCGTGCGTGCGGGCTGGATGCGGCCGGAGCGGATGTTGCTGCTCCAGTCGCCGATGTGCGGGCGGAACGTTCCGTGGTCGTGGGTGCCGTAGTCGAGCATGCCGGCTTCCCACTCGACGCCGAGGTGGTCGCAGATGCTGCGGGTGACCTTCTCCGGCTCGGCGGTGAGTTCCTCGTACCGCACGGTGAGTCCGTCCAGCTTCTGCCGGGCCTCCTCCAGCCGCTCGGTGTACCGCGTGACCTCGGTGTGGATCTGCTCCAGGTCGGGGTCCTGCCGGCGGTTCACCAGCGAGGTGACGATCGCCGCAGGGTCGCGCAGCAGGAAGAGGTAGCGGGCGTCGGGCCAGCTCTCGTGGAGGCGGCGCCACACAAAGGTGTTGGCCGGTGTCTTGTCGACGACGACGCTCTTGCCGGTCCGCTCGAGCTCCAGGTGGAGGATCCGGTCCCACAGCAGGTGTTCCAGCTCGCTGCGGTCGAGTTCGAGCTCCCGCATGGCCTTGGGTGTGAAGTCGCGGCTCATCCTCACGTGCACGGTGCGCAGGTGCATCTCGTGCGGGGCACGGATCTGCGTGTGGCTGTTGAGGAGGACGCGCAGCAGCGTCGAGCCGGAACGCACGGGTGACAGCAGGAAGACCGGGGACTCGACGAGCCGGGTGGCGCGGGGCGCCACGTACTCGCCCTTCTTCGGCGCGGGCGCGGAGTCGTCGGCCGCCTTGGCGCCGCCTTCCGCACGGGTGCGCGCGGGAGAACCGTGCGAGGGTACCCGACCGGGGACGGTACCGCCCGTGCGCTGCGGCGGACGCAGCGCTTCTGCGAGCAGCCGTCCCCGGCGGCGCAGTCCCTTGCCGACGTTGTGCTTGCGCGCGTCCCGCATCCGTTGACGCCTCTCTTCGCTGGTGGTGCCTCCGGGACTCCCCCGGTGGCACCGACGTGCCGTGTCTCCGGGCCGGGAATCGTGCCCCGGCCCGTCTCCACTCCAGTTCACCCGGGCGAACGGCCGGTGACGCGAGAGCGTCGGGACGGCGGCGTCCAGTCGTCCGGGCGACGATCCGGGGGCGGTCCGTTCCTCGCGTGTTCCGGTGCCCGGCTGGATCCGGTCACCTGCCGCCCCGGTGCGGCGGAGGTTCGGTGCAGATGTGCGGAGCGATTCGCAACGACCTGGTCCGCGACGTCCGGGTGTGACCACAATTACCCGGCTGCCCGGCAGAGTAACGCCTGTCACACGCCGTTCGAAATCGGATACGGTCGCGTCGCTGTCGCCCTGCCATTGGAGGAGCGGAACCATTGCGCGAGTTCACCGTCCCCGCTGTGGTGACGGAGCCGGAGGTCGGAGGTCTGGCCGACTGCGTCTTCCAGCATGCCGAAACCGATCCGGACCGGGTCGCTCTTGCCCGAAAAGGCGCCGACGGGCAGTGGCGTGATGTCACTGCCGGCGCCTTCCGCGACCAGGTGCTCGCTCTTGCGAAGGGACTCCTCTCGCAGGGTGTCCGCTTCGGCGACCGGGTCGCCATCATGTCACGTACCCGGTACGAGTGGACGCTGTTCGATTTCGCGCTGTGGACGATCGGCGCCCAGCCCGTCCCGATCTATCCCACGTCGTCGGCCGAGCAGGTCTACTGGATGCTGCACGACGCGAACGTCTCCGCAGCGGTCGTGGAGCACGAGGACCACGCGATGACGATCGGGTCGGTCGTCGGACGGCTGCCCGCGCTCAAGCAGTTGTGGCAGATGGACTCGGACGCGGAGGGCGCGCTGACGGCCGCCGGCGCACACATCGACGACGACGTGGTGCTCCGGCACAGGCTGGCGATCACTCCCGACAGCATCGCCACGATCATCTACACGTCCGGCACCACGGGCCGCCCCAAGGGCTGCGTGCTGACCCACGCGAACTTCATGGCCGAGACGGACAACATCGTCGCCAAGTACGAGCCGGTGTTCCACTCCCGTCCCGGCGACGAGGCGTCGACGCTGCTGTTCCTGCCGCTCGCCCACGTCTTCGGGCGGATGGTCGAGGTGGCGACGGTGCGGGGGCGCGTGAAGCTGGGGCACCAGCCGAACCTCAACGCGACGGCGCTGCTGCCTGACCTGAAGGCCTTCCGGCCCACCTTCATCCTCGCCGTCCCCTACATCTTCGAGCGGGTCTTCGGGGCAGCGCGGCGGAAGGCGGAACTCGATGGGAAGGAAGGCCCGTTCGACCGGGCCGTGGAAGTGGCGGTCCGGTACGCGGAGGCCACCGAGCGGCGCGCGTTCGGGAGAGGCCCGGGGCCCGGCGCCTCGCTGCGCCTGCAGCACCAGTTCTTCGACAAGATGGTGTTCAGCAAGCTGCGTGCCGCGCTCGGCGGGCGCTGCGTCCACGCGATGTCGGGCGGCAGCGCAATGGAACGGCGGCTCGGGCTGTTCTTCGACGGTGCGGGCGTGCGCATCTTCGAGGGGTACGGACTCACCGAGACGACGGCGGCTGCGACGGCGAACCCGCCGGAGCAGACCCGCTTCGGCACGGTGGGACGCCCCATCCCCGGCACCACGATCCACGTCGCGCCGGACGGCGAGGTCTGGGTGCACGGCGGTCAGGTGTTCGGCGGATACCTCAACAACCCCCAGGCGACGTCGGGGTCCCTGCACGGCGGCTGGTTCTCCACCGGCGACCTCGGTCACCTCGACGAGGACGGCTACCTGACGATCACCGGGCGCAAGAAGGAGGTGCTGGTCACCTCCGGCGGCAAGACGGTCTCCCCCGTCGCGCTGGAGGACCGCGTGCGGGCGCATCCCCTGGTCGCGCAGTGCATCGTCGTGGGCAACGACCGGCCGTACGTCTCCGCGCTGGTCACGCTCGACCCGGAGGCCGTCGACCACTGGCTCTCCATGCGGCGGAAACCGTCCATGGGCGCCGCGGAGCTGGTGCGCGACCCCGACCTGGAGACGGAGATCCGGCGCGCGGTGGTGTCCGCGAACACGCAGGTTTCCAAGGCGGAGTCCATCCGGACCTTCCGGATACTGGCATCGCAGTTCACCGAGGAGGAGGGACTGATCACTCCGTCCCTCAAACTCAAGCGGAACGCGATCGAGAAGGCCTACGCGGTGGAGATCGAAGCTCTCTACCATGCGTGATGACGGTGGGACCGCGTGCGCCCAGGCACGTCGGGCCGGAACCGGAACCTTCGCACCGCGGCGGGGAATGCGCCGGGTCCGGTGATCGTTGTGTCCGTCGGAACCATCGCCGACCCGACTTGTTAGGACGATACTCGGTGACCACCACCCCCACCGTCCCCACGATCACCCTCAACAACGGCGTCACGATGCCGCAGCTCGGCTTCGGTGTCTGGCAGGTGCCGGACGCCGAGGCCGCCGACGCGGTCGGTGCGGCCCTCGATGCGGGGTACCGCAGCATCGACACCGCGGCGATCTACGAGAACGAGAAGGGCACCGGCCAGGCGCTGGCGTCCTCGGACATCCCGCGGGACGAGCTCTTCGTGACCACCAAGCTGTGGAACAGCGAGCAGGGCTTCGACAGCACGCTCCGCGCCTTCGACGCCTCGCTGGAGCGACTGGGCCTGGAGTACGTCGACCTGTACCTGATCCACTGGCCCGTGCCGGAACAGGACCGCTACGCGGAGACATGGAAGGCTCTGGAGCGCATCCTGGCGGACGGCAGGGCCCGCGCCATCGGCGTGTCCAACTTCCACCCCTCGCACCTGCAGCGCGTGATCGACGAATCCGGCACCGTGCCGGCCCTCAACCAGATCGAGCTGCATCCGCGGCTCCAGCAGCCGGTGCCCCGCGCCTACCACGCCGACCAGGGGATCGCCACCGAGGCGTGGTCGCCGCTCGGCCAGGGCAAGGACCTGCTGCAGGACCCGGTCCTCACCGGCATCGCCGAGAAGCACGGGCGGACCGTCGCCCAGGTCGTGCTGCGCTGGCACCTGCAGATCGGGAACGTCGTGATCCCCAAGTCCGTCACGCCGTCCCGCATCCGCGAGAACATCGACGTCTTCGGATTCGAGCTCGACGCGGCCGACATGGGCGCCGTGGAGGCACTGAACTCGGACAGCCGCCTCGGCCCGGACCCGGACGAAATGAACTGGCTCGGCTGAGCCGA